>DASXHM010000163.1:0-5646 GCA_036488495.1 Myxococcales bacterium
GTCCCAAGAGTGAGAGTGCCAAGAGGCCGCCGCTTCCGGGTCCTCTGGCTCTTCGTCTCCGCCACCATCGTCGTCCTCGCCGGCTACAACTCCTGCACCACCTACGTCCGCCCGGGCGAGGCGGCGGTGAAGCAGATCCAGTTCGGCATGGGCAAGGGAATCGAGAACCGCGTCTACACGACCGGCCTTCATTACGTCGGCGTCGGCGAAACCATGCACCGCTTTCCCACCCGCGTGCAGGTGCTCGAGCTGTCGAACTCACGGGGCGAGCAGACCCAGGACCTGGACGGCCACCGCGCCGCGCCCGGCATCAACATCCAGACCAGCGAAGGCTACACGGTGCAGGTGGACGTGACCGTCCTCTTCCGCATCGCCGATCCACTGAAGGTGATGAAGACCATTGGACCGGGCCGACAGTTCGAAGACAGCGCGGTCATCCCAAGGGCGCAGCAGGACCTGCGCCGCGCGCTCGGCGAGCTCGACGCGGAGGACTTCTACCGCGGCGACGAGCGGGTGCAGAAAGCGCACGACGCGCAGGTGGCTCTCGAGGCGGAGCTGAAGGAGAAGGGCATTGAAGTGCTGCAGGTCTTGGTCCGCCGCTACACCTACGACCAGCGGTACCAGCAGGCCATCGAAGCGCGGAAGATCCAGGACCAGACCGTCTACAAGAACGAAGCCGAAGCGAAGGCCGCCATCGCCAACGCGGCAAAGAACAAGATCGTCGCGGAGGGCGCGGCGTCGGTGCAGGTCGAGCTGTCGCGCGGTGAAGCGGAGGTGAAGAAGCTGGAGGCGCAGGCGGACTTGTACCGGCGCACCAAGGCGGCAGAAGGCGGGCTTCTGGTGAAGCTCGCCGAGGCGCAGGGCACCGAGCTCGAGAACCAGGCGCTGCGCGGAGTGGGCAGCGAGAACATGGTGGGCTTGCGCATGGCGGAGGCGCTCAAGGGCACCAAGGTCATCATCCTGCCCACCGACGGCGAAGGCGGAATGAATCCCCTCGATTTGAAGTCGCTGCTCAAGCGCTTCGACGTGAAGGAATAGCCGATGCGCAAGCTCCTCTTCGTCGCGCTCTTGCAAGCGGCCTGCACCTTCCACAACACCGCGTCCACCGAGGTGGGCGTGCTCACCCGCAAGATCGCCCTCTTCGGCAAGGCTGGCGTGCAGCAGGAGACCTACCTGCCCGGCGCCACCTATACGTTTCCCGCATTCATCACCGATTGGAACGTCTACAACGTCGCGCTGCAGAACCTGGAGATGGTGCAGGCGGCCGACCGCGGCGATCGATCGGGCCGCGACGACATCGAGTTCAAGACCCACGACGGCAACGACATCACCGTGGACGTGACGGTGGCCTGGCGCATTGATCCGGCGAAGACGCCGTACATGCTGGAGCGGGTCGGCGGAACGACGGCGGAGGTGAAGGAAAACCTGGTCCGCCCCGCCTGCCGCAGCATCGTGCGCGACGTCTTGAACACGATGACGAGCGAAGAATTCTACGTCTCCGACAAGCGCTTCCAGAAAGCCGAAGAAGCTCGCGCGAACCTCGCCAAAGTGCTGGGGCCGGAAGGGGTCATCGTCGAGCGGGTGATCATGGGAGAGCACCACTTTCACCCCGATTACGAGAAGGTCATCCACGACAAGAAGCTCGCCGAACAGACCGCGGAGCGGATGGTTTCGGAAGGGCACGCAGCGCAGCAGGAGGCGCTGCGCAACTTGGAGACGGCGAGAGGGCAGGTGACGCAGAAGATCGCCACCGCGCAAGGTTCGCTCAACCAGGTGAAGCTGGCGGCGGACGCCGATTACTTCCGCTCGCAGCGGGAGTCGGAGGCCATCCTGGCGGAGAAGCGCGCGCACGCGAAGGGCGTGCAGAAGCAGAATGAAGCGATGAGCGGGGCGGGCGGCCGGACCCTGGTGAAGCTGCACGTCGCCGAGGCGCTGGCGGGAAAGCAGATCGTCTTCTTGCCGGGCGGGAAGGGTGGATCGCTCCAGACCACCAACCTGAACGATCTGTTGGCGCGGTTCGCGGCCACCAACGTGCAGCCGCCGGCGGTGGAAGCGCAGAAGTGAACCTCAAGCTCACGCTCGAGTACGACGGCGCGGCGTTCGTCGGCTGGCAGACGCAAGCGGAAGGACGGAGCGTGCAGGCGGTGCTGGAAGGCGCCATCGAGCGACTCTGCGGCGAGCCCTTGCGGGTCACCGGAGCAGGCCGCACCGATTCCGGCGTCCATGCGCGGGGGCAGGTGGCGTCGCTCGCGACCGCGCGGACGCTGCCGCTCAAAGCCTGGACGGCGGGGCTCAATGCGCTGTTGCCCGACGATCTCGCCTGCGTGCGCGCCGAAGAGGCGCCGGAGGGCTTCGATGCGCGCAGGTGGGCGCGGGGGAAGCGGTACGTCTATTCGATTTTGCAGACGCAGGTGCGCAGGCCGCTCGAACGCGGCAGGTCATGGGAGATCCGCCGGCCGCTCGAGCTGCGCGCCATGCAGGAGGCGGCGCCGCAGCTTCTCGGCAGTCACGACTTCAGCTCGTTTCGCGCGGCGGATTGCCCGGCGAAGCACGCGGTGCGCGAAGTTCGAAAGCTCGTCGTTTCCGGCGATGGAGCGCGGGTGGTCGTGACCGTCGAGGCAACCGCGTTTCTCAAGCACATGGTGCGGAACCTGGTCGGGACGCTGGTGGAAGTAGGGCACGGGCGACGCGCGGCAGACTCGCTGTCGGCGCTGCTCGCCGCGCGCGATCGGAACCTCGCCGGGCCGACTGCGCCTCCGCACGGTCTTTCGCTCGACGAAGTGTTCTATCTTCCGGGGAACGAGCGCCCGGGATGAAGCGCTACGGACATTCGCGATCGAAGAACGAGCCGCCCCAACGAGCGACGAATTCTCGCGATGAAAGGTGAGGAGAGAGTGGCCACGAAAGTGTTGCGCGCCATCTCGATCGGAGTCTTGTCGGCCCTGCTCGCGTCGGTGTTCCTGCGCTATCTCCCACTGCCGTTGCCCGTGCTCGCGCTCAGCGTGGCGACGGTCGCAGGCGTGGCCGTGTTGGCGGGCGGCACCTCGCCGGGCGTGGCCGCGGCCGGCGGCGCGTTGACGGGCGTGATTGTCGCCGTCACGCTTGCCTTCACCTTGAACTCCGCACCCGTCGAGCCGGGCGCGCACCGCCCGGGGGTGCGCGATCTGTGGGGCAAGCCGCTGGTCGCGCTCGTCGTCGGCGTCTGCGCGTGCACTCTCGCGGGCTGGCTCTCGGCTCGCGTTGCCATCCTGCTCTCGCGCAGGCCGCGCCGCTGACCTGGCGCCTGTTTCTGGCTCGCACTCACACTTCGCTGTTCCGCGCCGCGCGCTTCCGCCGTCAGAAAGAGTGAAGCATCCGCGCTGGGCGCCGTACCTCCCCCCGGGTCGGCCACAACGAGGAATCCGAGGCCGCCCGCCCCCCAGCGTGCGGCCTCGACGTTTCTGGCTCACGGTCACGGCCGCCGCGCGGTTCAGCGCTCGACGTTCAGGGTTCGATGCCCGGCTCGGCGAGGCCTGCGTTGCCGATGTCGGCCACCGCCTTCCACCCCGAACCTTCGCGCCGCCACACCGTCACGTACTTCAGCTTCTCCTGCGCTTTCGCGGAAATGACGATGGCGTTGCCGTAAGTCCAGCCGAGCGTTCCGTCACGCGAGACTTCGGCGGCGAGCGGAGTCCAGCGGAGTTGCACCTTACCGGGCGCGCGCCTGGGGTCGCCCAAGCCTGCCATCGCCGCGCGGATCTTGTCGTGGCCGCGGATGGTGCCGCCGCCGTCGACGAACATCATCCCGTCCTTCGCGAACGTCTCCGCCCAGGCATCGGCTCCGCGGAGCGCCACTTCGTGGGCGAAGGCGACGTCGGCTTGGAGGAGCGACTTGCGCAGGTCCGCGAGATCGTCCGCGCCCACCGGCGCGTGCGCGCAGGCCGCGGCGGCGAGCGCGAAGCAAATCCATTTCATGCGACGCACGATAAAAGAAACGGGCGCGACCCGCGAGGGCCACGCCCGTCATCTGTGAAGCGCTGCAAACGCTTCGCGACCGCGAAGACTGCAGCGCGACCTGCGTAATCGCTAAGCCGCCTCCGGCGGCCGCGATTAGACCGCGGTCTGGGGCGTGTTGCCCGGCGCCTCGATCTTCGTCGGCTCCACGTTGCGGAAGAACGCGTCCGGATTCTCGAGCAAGAGCGCGTGCCGCATCACCTCGTCCACGTGCTCGACCGGGATGATGGTCAATTCGCGGCGGACCTTGAGCGGGATCTCGCGCACGTCCTTGGCGTTTTCCTTGGGGATGAGGATGATCTTCGTCCCGCCCCGGTGCGCCGCCAGCGCCTTCTCCTTGAGGCCGCCGATGGGCAGGACGCGCCCGCGCAGCGTGATCTCGCCGGTCATCGCCACGTCCTTGCGGACCGGAACGCGGGTGAGCGCGCTGACCATCGCGGTCGCCATCGTCACGCCGGCAGACGGGCCGTCCTTCGGGACCGCGCCTTCCGCGACGTGGACGTGGATGTCGACGTTGTCGAAGAACTTCCGGTCGAGGCCGAACCGCTCTGCTCGCGAGCGCACGTAGCTCATCGCCGCCTGCGCGCTCTCCTGCATCACGTCGCCGAGCTTGCCGGTGAGGATCAGCTTGCCCTTGCCGGCGATGACGCTCGCTTCCGTCTGGAGAAGCTCGCCGCCCACTTCGGTCCAGGCGAGGCCGGTTACGAGGCCCACCTCGTCGCGCTCCTCGGTCTTGCCGTAATGGAACCTGGGCGGCCCAAGCAGCTTGTGCACGCGCTTGGTGGTGATGCGGACCTTCTCGTTCTGCGTGCCGGTGCGCAGCTCTTCCTTCGCCACCTTGCGGCAGAGCGTCGCCACTTCGCGCTCGAGCCCGCGCACGCCGGACTCCTTGGTGTAACGGTGGGTCAACTCGAGCAGCGCCTTGCGGCTGAAAGTGATGTCCACCTTCTCCAGACCGTTCTGCTCCTTCTGCTTCGCGACCAGGTAGCGCTGCGCGATGGAGAGCTTCTCCAAATCCGTGTAGCCGGCGATGCGGATGATCTCCAGGCGGTCCTGCAGAGGCGCCGGGATGCCGTGCAGCGTGTTGGCGGTGCAGATGAACATCACCTTGGAGAGGTCGTAGTCGAGGTCCAGGTAATGGTCGTTGAAGGTGTGGTTCTGCTCGGGGTCCAGCACTTCGAGCAGCGCCGAGGACGGGTCGCCGCGGAAGTCGGTCGACATCTTGTCGATCTCGTCGAGCAGGAACACCGGGTTGCCGCTGCCGCTCTTCTTCAAGGACTGGATGATCTTGCCGGGCAGGGCGCCGATGTACGTGCGGCGGTGGCCGCGGATCTCCGCCTCGTCGCGCACGCCGCCGAGCGAGATGCGGACAAACTTGCGGCCCAGCGCCTTGGCGATGGACTTGCCCAGCGACGTCTTGCCGACGCCGGGAGGGCCCACGAAGCACAAGATGGGGCCCTTCATCTTCTCCACCATCGCTTGCACGGCGAGGTATTCGAGGATGCGCTCTTTCGGCTTCTTCAAACCATAGTGATCGTCATTCAAGACCTTTTCGGCCTCGTTGATGTCGATCTTGTCCTTCGTATATTCGTACCAGGGGAGCGACAAGATCCAATCGATGTAATTGCGCACGACCGTCGCCTCGGCGCTCAT
>DASXHM010000201.1:0-8459 GCA_036488495.1 Myxococcales bacterium
CCCGATCCCCGGTCCCGTCCTTCCATCCCGGCATCAGCCCGTCGTCCCGTTCGGGAAAGAGGCTGCTCGCCCGCGCGTGCAGCAGGCGATCGTCGAAGAAGCGGATGAACTCGGTGAACGAATCGTGGCTGCCCGTCTCGGCGAGCTGGAGCAGGAACGACGGCAACGGCGACTGGGCGGTGAGAAGGCCGATGTTCAGGCTGACGATGGCGCGCCGGTCCGGATGCTCGACGAGGTGCACGGCGTGGACGAGCCGCTCCTGCAGCACGGTGGTCCGATGGCTGCGCAGCTCGATGGAGTCCTTGTCGTATCCCTCGTGCGCGAGCAGATCGAGGAGCGCCGGCAGGTCGAACGCCGCGATGCGCTCCTGCAGCCGCTCTTGCAGGGAAGCCGTCATCCGACGTCGGGCTCGCCGTTGCCCTTGCGCTCCGGCCCGCTGACGAACGCGCCCAGGTTCGAATGGTAGAGGTGCTGCAGCGCGCGCAGCTCCAACGACGACTGGCCCTCGACGATGGGTTCGAGCGCCGAGGCATGCTCGCTGAGCGCGGCGAAGAAGCGGGCGAAGAGGCTCGGCAGGTAGAGGCGCGGGTCGAAGTGGTCGACGATGGCGAGCACGTCGGCCGCGATGATGCCAGCCTTCTGGAAATCGCCGCGCTCGACCAGGACCTCGAAGCTGCGGAGCTTGTCCTGGAGGGCGGCGAGGGCGGGCGAGATGGGGATGCCGCGCGCGGGACCCAGAGCGGTCTGCAGGAGCGAAGCGCCGTTCGCGCCGTTGGCGTCGGGAAGACTCGCGCTCGCCGAGGTGTGCGCGCCGTGCGTCGCTTCGGAATTGTCGAGTCCCGCCAGTTCGTCTGCTCCCGGCGCTCCATCTCCATTGCTGGCCACCGCGCCGGTCTGCGCCGCTGCAGGCTGTGCGGCGCCTTTGGCCGCGGCCGGCGAGTCTTCGCTTGCCGCGGTTGCGAGGAGCTGCGCGTGCTTCGCCAGCCAGGCGGCGAAATGCCGATACGCCTCGACCGCGCCGTGGGCAGCGATGCGCTCCGCCATGGCCGTCGCGACCGGCTCGACGAGCTGCAACGCCGCCGTCACCGGCGCCGCGTTGCGCTCGTCGCAAAAGGCCTTCCAGGCGTCGTCCCGCTCGCGCTCGTGGTGCTCGAGGTGTTTCACGAGCGATCGGAAGAGCCAGCGCAACGAAGTGCCGGCGGCAATTTCTCGCTTCGCCTTGGGCCGCAGCGTTTCCCATTCCGAGGTCAAGAGCCGCAGGGTGGACTGCAAGAGGTCGGGCAGCGCCTCCATGCCGCGCTCGAGGAAGGCCGCGAAGAGATATGCGCCGGCCACCCGCACGTCCGGCGCCTCGCGGAGGATTTCCGCCGCTGCATGACCCGCGTCGACGTAGGCACCATCCGCCACCAGCGTCGCCACCGCTTCCAAGCGCGGATCGGTCGCTTCCAGATCGTCGCCGTCGGGCCAGGGGCCGTCGAGGAGATCGAAGGACAAGGGCTCAGCCATCGCTCACCGTGAATTGCCCGGGCAGGTTGAGCTGGATGACGCCGCCCCACGAGCACAAGAGCTTGCTGTCGTTGGTCAGCGCGGGAAGAAATCCGATCAACACTTTCGGATCGCCGGGAAGCCAGGTGCCGGCAGGAACCGGCATGCAGGGCATCGGCGTCAGGACGCCGAGCGCGGCGGCGGTGGCGGCGATGACCATGGGATTGGCCGGCGAGATGCACATTCCGAACGGAGGCACGTTCAAGAGCGGTTTCATGTCGAAGATGTTCGCCGCCGGAAGCGGGCCGCCGCCCATCACCTGGTTCTGCGGCAGCACGTTGAGCGGCGCGGGAGTGAGGCCGAAGCTGCACTGCATCAACGCGCCCATCACCACCTGATTCGCCATCGCACCTCCGTCAGCCCGGCTCTTGTTTCGCCCGGAGCGCATCGCGCAAGGCGGTGAGGGCCTGGTACATCCGATGCTGCGCCTTGAAGTGCAGCGCACCGGTCAAGTACTGCGCCTTGCACCAGCCGTCATCCGTTTTTCCGGCGTCGTCCCGATGCGGGTAGAGCGGCACGAGCTCGATCCGATCGGGCAGGTGCGGCGCGCCCATCTGCAGCTCGATCCGGCGGCCAATCTCCTCTCGCGAAGGGGCTCCGCCGCTGCCGCCGATGAAGACGAGCAGCACGAACGACGACTGGACCGGCGCGCCGCCGCTCGGGACCGCCACCACCGACGCGCCGGAGACGCCCGGCATCGCTTCCGCCACCGCCACCACTTCGGCGGCCGGAAAGACGCGACCGTCGCGGCGCGGGCTGCGCGTTCCCGCGTAGTGGTAACGGCCGCGCACCTTGGAGAGCACGACGTAGCCGGGCGGCCGGCCTTTCTTCGGCACAGGTCCGAGCAGGCCGATGTCGCCGGGCGCAGGCTGACCGGAGAGATTGAGATCGTCGAGCGCCCAGGACCGCCCCGGGATGGGCAGCACCTCGGTGTGGATCTGGCCTTTCTGCGGAAACGAAAAGAGCACGCTGCCGCCCGCTGCCGGATCGACGAGCACGTTGGACGCGGGCACCTCCGCAAGGCCGCACTGCTCCATCCAGCGCGGCCAGGCGATCCAGTCGATCGGCTCCTCCGGATTGCGAAACCAGAACGAGACTTCCGGCAGCCGGACGGCGGGGTCGCGCAGGAGCAGGTCGCGCAGGCCCGCGCAGACACCGAGTGCGCGAATGGGTGTGCTCTTCAAGAGCGAAGGATCGCGCGCCAGATCCTGCACGCGCAGGTGCAAGAAGGTGGCGCCGCGCAGGAACGTCGCAAACAGGAGCGCCGGCAGGTGCTGCAAAGTTGCGAAGCCCGGCGCCGCCAGCACGTCTTTTGAGCGCAGCGAAAAGGTGAACAGGCCATCGCGCAACGCCCCGCGCAGCGCCTCGTCGGCGTTGAGCCACACCCCGCGGTCGGGCGCGTCTACGAGCGGCGAGAACACCAGCGCGAGCTGATCGAGCGGGCGATAGGTGTGCGAGGTGAAGCCGGGAGCGGCCTCGCCGCGATCCTGCAAGACGAGCGATTCGAATCCTCTGAAGAGGCCGGCATAGCGGGGTTCGGCCGACAGGTGATCGGGCGCGAAGGCGGCGATGCGCCGGGTGACGAACGCTCCTCCCAAAGGCGGCAAGAGGGCGAACCGCGCCCCCAGGCGGAGCGCGGCCAGGAGCGAGATGCAGAGCTCAGGCCCGACGCGATGGATGAGGCAGACTTTCGCGCCGGCCTTCACGCCCTGCGCGGCCCAGGAGGAGGCGCGGACCGCGGCGCGGCGGTGCAGATCGCGATACGTCAGCGTCTGCCAGCCGTCCACCGGGTCGAAGGCGCGCAGCGCAACCGCGTCGCTCGCGGAGTGCCGCACCGCGAGGTCGGAGAAGAAGTCCGCCTGCTGCCCCGGCCTGCTCTTGAGGCCGGTCGCGCTGTCCCGGAGCTGGCCGAGGGCAGCCATGAAGCCATCGGGATCTTGCCAGCTCTGCGCGAGCCACGCAGGCAAATCCGCGTCGCGCTCCTGAATTCCGCCACAGGCTCCGCGGAGGATGCGGTCGAGGTCGAACGGCAAACAACGCTCCTTCGCGCGAGGGACCAATCGCGGCCGGTGGGCGCGCACGTCTACAAGCTTCGCGCGGCCCGTTCAATCGCTGCGCCGCGTTCAATCGCGGCGGCCCGAGGCGCGCGCATCGCTCGCTTACCGGCGCGGTCGCTTGGCCTCCTCGGCGTCCGCATCGAGAACCGCTCGGCGCAAGGCTCGCAGGTCGCCGCCGCGTGCGGCTCGCGTTCGCGTAGGATGCGCGGGTGATCGTCTCTCTCGCCGCCGCGGAACCCAAGTGATCGGCTCGCTCCTCCTGCTCGGTCTCGCGCTCGGCCTCAAGCACGCGTTGGAAGCCGATCACCTCTCCACCGTCGCAACCCTCGCCAGCAGCTCCGCCTCCACCCGCCACAGCCTGTCGGTCGCAACCGCGTGGGGCCTTGGCCACGCCGCATCGCTGGTGCTGCTCGGGACCGGATTGGTCGCGCTCGGAACCGTGCTTCCGCCGGCGGTGGCGCGCGCGTTCGAGGTGGCCATTGGGGTGATCCTGATCGGGCTTGCGGTGGACGTCCTCCGGCGGCTGCGCAAGCGGCACGTCCACCTGCACGTCCACCAGCACGGAGGGAAACGACACCTCCACGCGCACGCCCACGGCCACGCGCACGAGGCCGAGCACCACCACGATCATGCAGCGCCGCTTTGGCGCCGGTCGCTCGTCATCGGCGGAGTGCACGGGCTCGCGGGCTCCGCCGCCGTCACCGTGCTGGCGCTTCCGGCCGGGTCGTTCCTGCGCGCCTTCGCCTACCTCTTCGTCTTCGGGGCCGGCACCGTTCTGGGCATGGTCGCGCTCACCTTGGTCATCTCGCTGCCGCTGCGGTTCTCCGCGGGGCAGGGCGAGCGGGCCTGGACGGTGGCGCAGTGCGCGCTCTCGGCCGTCGATCTGGCGCTCGGAGTCTGGATCGTCGTCCAGAGCTGAAGTGCTCGCGTCCGATGCTGAACGCTCGCGCACGAGCGCTCGACCGCCTCGTGACGACCGCGGGCAACGCTTGGTAGAGACGCGCTCGTGCCCAGGTATGCCGTCCTTCCCGACAAGTCCCGCGTCTCCGCGGAGGCGCGTTCGAGCATTCACCCGATCCTGATGCAGACCACGGGCTTCGAGGGGTTTTTCGAAGCGGTGATCGAGAACGGCTCGGTGCGCCTTTCGGCGCCCACCCAAATCAAGCTGCCGGTCGAATTGCTCAAGGCGGACAACGCCATGGTCGACGGCGAACTGCGCAAGCGCCTCGAGGCGCGGAAGTTCCCGTACATCGAGGGCGAGCTTCTCGAAGCGCAGCCGCAGGACGCGAACAAGAGCCTCCTCACCGGAGAATTGTCGCTGCACGGCGTGCGGCAAAAGCTTCAGGTGGAAGTGCTGACCCGCGCCTCGGCGGACGGCAACATGTTCGAAATCGCCGGGGAGAAGATCATCGACATGCGCGACTTCGGGCTCGATCCGCCCAAGTTCCTCTTCTTCAAAGTCGACCCGCGCGTCCGCATCCGCGCCTGGCTCGTCGCGCAGCGCCAGCCCTGACCCGGAGGGGGCGGTTGACTCGCCAGCGCTGTTGGCCGATGGGAGCGCCGCCATGCCTTCCTGGTTCCACGCCCAGGACCTCACGATTGCGCGGCTCCTGTTGCAGCGCGGCCTGGGCGTCGTCTACCTGATCGCCTTCACCGTCGTGCTCGATCAGTTCCGGCCGCTGTTGGGCGAGCGCGGGCTTCTGCCGGTGCCCCGCTTCCTGGAGCGGATGCGTTTTCGCGATTCGCCGAGCCTCTTCCATTTCCGCTATTCGGACCGGCTCGTCAGCGCGCTCGCCGTCGCCGGCATGCTGCTCTCGCTCGCGGTGGTGCTCGGTGTCCCCGACCGGTGGCCTGCGCCGCTCGTGACCGCGCTCTGGCTTGTGCTCTGGGCGCTGTATCTGTCGTTCGTCAACGTCGGGCAGATCTTCTACTCGTTCGGTTGGGAGTCCTTGCTCTTGGAAGCGGGGTTTCTCGCCGCCTTCCTCGGCCCTGCCTGGACCGCGCCGCCGGTCACCATCGTCTGGCTGTTTCGCTGGCTGCTCTTCCGGCTGGAGTTCGGCGCGGGGCTGATCAAGCTGCGCGGCGACTCCTGCTGGCGCGATCTCACGTGCCTCGACTACCACCACGAAACGCAGCCGATGCCGAACCCGCTCTCCTGGTTCTTCCACCGGTTGCCGCGGCCCTTGCACCGCGTCGAGGTGCTGGGCAGCCACTTCGCGCAGGTAGTGGCGCCGGTCTTCCTCTTCTTTCCGCAGCCGCTCGCGGCCAGCGCAGGCGGCATCATGGCGGTGACGCAGTTCTGGCTGGTGTTGAGCGGCAACTTCTCCTGGCTGAACCTGACCGCCATCGTGCTGACGGCATCGGCCTTCGACGACGAGCAGCTCCGGCATGTGCACGCGGCATTGCCGGCTTCCGGCTTCACCGATGTTTCAGCGCTCGTGGTCACGGCGCTCGTGCTCGCGCTCTCCTGGAAGCCGCTCCTGAACCTCGTCTCCCGCCATCAGAAGATGAACGCGAGCTTCGATCCGCTGCATCTCGTGAACACCTACGGCGCCTTCGGCAGCGTCAGCCGCGAGCGTTACGAGGTGGCGGTCGAAGGGACCAGCGATGGAATGGAATGGATCGAATATTCCTTCCGCGGAAAGCCGGCCGATCCGAAGCGCAATCCGCGGCAATGGGCGCCGTATCACCTGCGGCTCGATTGGCTGATGTGGTTCGCGGCGATCTCGCCTTCGTACGCCGCGCCCTGGTTCGTCCCCTTCGTGCGCAAGCTGCTCGAGAACGACAAAGCGACGCTGCGGCTCCTCGGGCCCAACCCGTTTGCGGCGGAGCCGCCGTTGGCGGTACGCGCGACCTTGTATCGCTATCGCTTCAGCAGCATTCGCGAGCGGCGCGAGACCGGCGCTGTCTGGGTGCGGACAAAGGTGGAGGAGTTCCTGCCGCCCTTGTTTCGCCGCTGATCTTCAGCTCGCCTTGGAGACGAGCTCGACGTCCGGCGGGCGCGACTTCATCTCTTCGACGAAGACGACGGTGGCGACGGTCAGTGCCACATCCAGCGTGTAGGAGATCATGTAGCTGCCGACCCGGACGCGGAGGAAATGGCCGGCGTCGAATTCCAGCTCGGTGTGCCCATCGGAGAGCCGCCGGATCTCGCGCGCCGTCTCCAGGATGGCAGAGAGCGATTCCTCGACGCGCTCGCGCAGCCCCGGCACTTTGGCGAGGGCGGCGGCAGTCGCCGGGGTGGCGTCGATTCGGGCCATGTCCGAGGTTAGTGTGTGGGCGCTCACTTCCAAAGGCCACGTACCCGGAGTCAATTTCTGCTCTTTTTTCGTTTGCGAGCAAACAATCATCGACCGTTCTGAGCGGCCCGGGGTCTGCGGGCAACTTTCCGTCGACGGATCAGCGTCTCCGTACGGTAGCCGTTCCCTGTCTCGTCAATAAGTTGAATCAATGAGCGCGTCACCCACGCGGCGGCAGGGATGAGCGAGCCTTCGGCGCCGTCCGAGCCGCGACGTCTGGCCGAGTTCATCCGCGGCCACGCCGCCGAAGCGATTGCGGAATGGGAACAGCGCGCCCGCCGGCTGCGGGCCGCGGAGCATCTCGAGCGGCTCGCCCTCGTCGACCACATGCCGCAGTTTCTCGAAGACCTCGCGAGCTACATCGGCGAGGTCCGGGCGGGTCACGAGGTCGCACCTTCGAATCGCCATCCGCGCAGCCACGCGCTCGAGCGGCTCGACCTGGGGTTCGACGCCCGCGAGGTGGTGGCGGAGTACGCGCTTCTGCGCGAGGTCCTCGTCGAGCTGATTCTTTCCAAGCTTTCTCCGGCGGTGCGGTCGGCGGAGATGCCGCGGCTGCACGGCGCAATCGATCTGGCCATCGCCGAATCAATCCAGCAATACACCGCGGCGCGAGAGCGAACGCTGCGCGCGCTCAACCGCATCTCGGAGGCGGCCCTCGATCAGGCCGACGTGCTCGGCTTCTTGGACAAGCTGCTCACCGTGCTCTGCGAAACCGCGCAGTCGGTGGACGTGGTGAAGATCATGCTGCGCGAAGGCGAGCACCTGGTGGTTCGCGCGGCGGTGGGTTTGGAAGCGGACGCAGCGGCGCAGTTCCGGCTCCGACTTGGCGAAGGTTTCGCCGGCCGAGTGGCTCTGGAGCGCAAGCCGATGGTGCTCACTGTCGACGAGCAGAACCGGCTGGAAGTGCAGAGCGAAATCCTCCGCCAGCGCGATGCCCGCGTGCTCTACGGAATTCCGCTTCTCCATCGCGAGGAGCTGGTGGGAGTGGCGCTGATGGGGTCCACCACCGCCTTCCAGTTTTCCGAAGAGGACAAGCTGCTCTTCCGCACCATGGCGAATCGCGCCACCGCCATCATCGTCCAGGGCCAGTTGCTCGAGCGCGAGCGCACCGCGCGGTCGGAAGCGCAGAAGCTCGCGGCCGCGTTGGAGGTGCAAGAGCACGAGCTGCGCGTCTCGCTCGCGTTTCGCGACCGGATGATGGGCGTCCTCGGCCACGACCTGCGCAATCCGCTGAACGTGGTGCGGCTGAGCGCGCAGTCGCTGTTGGCGCGCGACGACGTGCCGGAGACGCATTCGCGCGTGGTCCGGCGGATGCTCTCCAACGCCGACCGCATCGATCGGATGGTGCACGATTTGTTGGACTACACACGGGCGCGCGGGGGGGAGTTCTCCCTCCAACGGACGCCGTGCGCGCTCACCGACATCTGCCGCGAGGTGGTGGACGCGATGGAGACCCTCCATCCCACCCGCACCTTCCGGTTCGTCGCGGGAGCTGGGAACACCGAAGGCGAATGGGACCGGGATCGGATCGTGCGCGCACTCTCGAACTTGATGACCA
>DASXHM010000251.1:0-14984 GCA_036488495.1 Myxococcales bacterium
ATCCGGAGCGGTGTTGGTGGCGGGCGAGCAAGCGAGAACAGCGAGGAGGGCGACGGTCGCAAGGCGCATCAGCATGGGTGCCGTTTCTGCGAAGGGGCATGAACGCCGGACAGGTCCCGCTCGCGGGTCGAGACTAACGCGCTTTCACCCTCTCTGCCGTCTCCAGCGCCTGCGCCCGCACCATCCGGGTCAGATCGCGCTCGAGTTGCTGGACCCGGGCGGTCAACCGCCAGGCCGCATACAAGAGCCCGGTGATGGCGATGAAGGTCAGCGCGTTCACGCCGGTGCCGACGCCCAAGAGGTGCGCAAACTGGTCTGTCTTCTGCGGCACGAAGACCACCACCGCGATGCCGCTCCAGATCAGGAGCCAGAAGCAGAGCTCGAACAAGAACGCCTGGCGCCGCTTGTACCGTTTGACGAGCCGCTGCATGGCGAAGACCGCGAAGAGGACGGTGACCGCTTTCAAGACCATCTATTTCTCCATCAGCGCGTGGACGACGAGGCGCAAGAGGATGCTGACCGCATTGGAAGGGCGCTGCCCTTTCGCGAGCGAATAACCGGTGTAGATGCTGCGGATGGGCACTTCCGCGTAGCGCAGGTCGAGGTCGTGGATCTGCTTGATGAACTCGGACGACACTTCCATCCGGTCGGTGCGCAGCGCGATGCCTTCGATGGCCCTTCGGGAAAACCCGCGCAGCCCGCTCTGCGAGTCGGTGGAACGAAGGCCGAAGAGGAACGAAGTGATGATCGAGAGGCCCCAATTGCCGACCGTGCGGTGGAGCGGCATGCCTTCGCCTTCCAGCATGCGCGAGCCGATCACCGCTTCCGCTTCGCCGTTCGCGAGCGGCTTGAGCACGAGCTCGATGTCGTCCGGGGCGTGCTGGCCGTCCGCGTCGTAGGTGATGGCGTAGTCGAAGCCGTGCAACTTTGCGTAGGCGAGTCCGGTGCCGAGCGCGCCGCCCAACCCGCGATTGACCGCGTGCCGCAAGAGCACCACCCGTTCGTCGCCGCAGCGGCGCACGAGATCCGCGGTGCCGTCGGTCGAGCCGTCGTCCACCACCGCGATGGTCACTTCGGCAGCGCCGGGAATCACGCGCGGGATTCCGAGAAGCGTCGCGCAGATGGCGCCCGCCTCATTGAACGCGGGGACGATCAGGCACAGCGAGGACACGCCGCGAAGCGTACTACACTCGCCCGCCGTGCGAGTCGCGGAGGTCTGCCACTACTACCTGCCCCACCTGGGCGGCATCGAGGTGTACACGCATCGCACCGCGCGCGATCTGCTGGCCGCGGGCGACGAATGCCGCGTCTTCAGTTCGCGCAGGTCGCTCCGGGAAGGACAGCCGCTTCCCGAGGCGCGCTATCTGCCCTCGCTCGGGAGCCGCAATCCGTGGGTGTCGTCGGTGGGGCGCGAAGTGCGCGCTTTCCGGCCGGACGTGGTGCATGCGCAGTCGATCTGGTTCTGGCCCTGCGTGCGGGCGGCGCAGCTCGGTTTGCCGCTCGCGGTGACCGTCCACGGCTTGTGGCCGGACGAAGCCGGGCCTCTGCTGCAGGCGATGCTGCGCGGGTTTCAACCGCTGGCGCAAAGCGTGTTGTCGAAGGCGCGGGTGGTGGTCGTGCTCACGGAAGAAGAGCGCGAGAAGTTGCACCAACGGTTTCGCGTCGACCCGGGGCGCGTGCGCGTGATCGGGAATGGTCCGGACGTGGTCGAGCCCGAATTGCCGCAGCAGAGGGGCTTCGTGCTCTTCACCGGCAGGATCATTCCCGAGAAAAATCCGCAGGTGCTCGCGGAGGCGTTCGCGGCGGTCGAGGCGACCTCGATGCTCGTTTTTCTCGGGCCGTGCGAGCCGCGCTACGCGGAGCTGCTGCGGCGGATGGCTCCGGGGCGCATCGAGGTGCTTTCGCCGGTCGATCCGGTGCGGGATGCGCGCGCTCTCGCCGGGTATTACGCGGCGGCGGATCTGACGGTGGCGATCGGATCCTGGGAGGGGCAGCCCACCCGCGTCTTGGAGTCGCTCGCGCAGGGGACGCCGGTGCTGAGCTCGTCGCCGCTGGCCCGCGAGGGAGGGTTCTTCGTGGAAAAGCCCGACGTCCAGGCCGTGCGCGAGCAGCTTCGACGGTTCTTTTCGATGTCGGCTGCGGAGCGCACAGCGCTGCGAGAGCGGGCCCGCGCAGCGGTCCTGCCGCACCTCTGGCCGGCGAAATTCGCGGCGCTGCGCGAGGCCCTAGTGGAAGCGGCGCGCGGATGACGGCGCGCTCACCCGCGTCCTCTGCGGCATCCAGCGCCGGGGCGCCGGCCGGAACGGTGTCGGTCGTCATTCCCTGCTACGGCGGAGAAACGCTGCCGCGCGCGCTGGCGTCGGTCGCGGCGCAGACTCGCGCGCCGCTGGAAGTCATCGTCGTCGACGACGCTAGCCCGGTCCCTCTCGCCGCGGAGGGCGCCCGGCTGATCCGGCTCGAGCACAATCAAGGCCCTGCCAATGCGCGCAACGCCGGCTGGGACGCGGCGCGCGGAACCTACGTCGCCTTCCTCGACAGCGACGACGCCTGGCACCCGCAGAAGCTCGCGCTGCAGACCGCGGTGATGGAGCGCAACCCGAAAGCGGCGCTGACCGCGACCGACCTCTTCGAAGCGATTGCGGAGCCCGGGGAGCCCGGGGAGCCCGCGCCGTTCCCGTCCATCGAGGGCGAGCCGCGCGTGCGCGAGTACGCGCGCTGGAAGGCGCTCGTCGTCAATCCGTCGCACACGCCCACCTGGATGGTCCGCCGCGATCTGGCGCATCGCTTCCCCGCGAACGGCCGGTACGTCGAGGACTACCTCTTCCTGCTCGAATTGCTCCTCGACGGGCAGCTCGTCCTTCATCTCGAAGCCGAGCTCGCTTGCGTGTTCAAGCCGCGGCTGGGAAAGACGAGCGGGCTCTCCTCGCACCTGTGGCGGATGGAGCGCGGCGAGCTTTCCGCCTACGCGTCGCTGCGCGCTTCCGGGCGATTGTCGGCGCCTACGGCGACCGCGCTGCAAGCCGCGTCCTTGCTCAAGTTCGCCCGCCGCCTCGCCTTGCGCGCAGTGCGATGACCTTTGCCGTCGCGCACGCTAGCGGCCCGAGCGCGATTTCCAGAGGTACAGCCGGTGGCGGTGTGCCGACCACTCCGCGCGCGGATCGAGCAAGAACCTGCGCAGCCGCTGCCGGACCTTCTCGACATTTTCGTTGGCGACGGGACCGCGCAGCCGCGCCTGGATGCGCTGCACCTCCGCAAGCCCGACCGAATGGATCTGCTGCGTCTTCTGCTGCGGGTGCAGCCGGAACCGCGCCAGCCTTTGCCGCAGCTTCACGGCTTGCGCGCCGGTCTCCATCAACCGCGCGATCAGATCGAGGTCCATCGCGTAGCGGAAGGAGGGATCGACTCCGCCGGCGCGCTGGTAAGCCGTGCGCGTCCAGAACGTGCTCGGCTGGTTCAGGCTGGGCCCGAGCCAGGCGAGAATGCCTTTGTCCAAGACGACGCTGCATTCGAATGCCGGCCGTCCGTCGGCCTCGACGTACAGCAAATCGCCATAGACGATGTCGACCTGCGGATTGGCGGCGAAGGCCTGCGAAACCGAACCCAGCGCCCCCGGCTCCAGCAGATCGTCGGAGTTGAGCCAACTGAGCACCTCGCCGGTCGCGCGGGCGAAGCCGTCGCGGATGGCCTGCGCCTGGCCGCCGTCGGGTTGGCTCTGCCAGTAGGCGATTCGCCGCTCGTGCTTGCGGAGGATGTCCACGCTGCCATCCGTCGAGCCGCCGTCGTAGACGAGCAGCTCCACCTTGGGGCCGTCCTGATCCAGCACGGAAAGGATGGCGGCTTCCAGGTACTGCGCCTGGTTGAACGACGGCATCACCACCGAGAAGCTCGTGCGGCCCAAGGCCATGCGTTCCACGGTATCCTGTTCGAGCGAGCGGAGGTCACAAGTCGCGCCGTTCAAGGGCGCGTTCTCTCATGGGCGGCACTTCGAAGCTGCGCGTCGTCCTCGACGCCCGCCTCTCGGACGGCGATCCGGGCGGCGTGCAGCAGACCATCCTCGGGCTCGCGCACGGGCTCTCTTCGCTGGACGGAGACGGGGAGGAGTACCTCTTCCTCGGCGATCCGGCGCGGATGGGATGGCTTGCGCCGCACCTGCGCGGGCGCTGCAAGGCGCTGCCGCTGCCCGCCGCGAACCCGGGTCTCTTGCGCACGACCGCGCGGAAGCTCGGGCTCCTCGATCCGATCGCGCGGCTCGTCTACGAAGGGCCGCTCGGCGCGCTGGCTCCGGTCGAGCTTCCGGCTTCGGACGGCACCATCGAGCGCGCGGGCGCCGACGTGATGCACTTCACCACCCAGGCCGGCTTTCGCACCCGGGTGCCGAGCGTGTACGTGCCGCACGATCTCTTGCACCTCCATCACCCGAGGTATTTTCCGCCCTTCGCGCTCCGCTGGCGCGCCGCGCACTACGGACCGCTCTCGGAACAGGCGCGCTTCGTAGTCGCGCTGACGCAGTTCGGAAAGCGCGACCTTGTCGAGCGGCTGCGCATTCCGCCTGCGAAAGTGCCGGTCATTCCCTGGGCGCCGGTCCTGCAAGCCTATGCCGACCCGACCGCCGCGATGCTCGACGAGGCGCGCACGCGGCTCGCGTTGCCGGAGCGCTTTCTGCTCTATCCGGCGCAGACGCATCCGCACAAAAACCACCTCGCGCTCCTGGACGCGCTGGCGCGGCTTCGGGACGAGCTGGGGGTGACAGTCGTCGCGGTCTTCACCGGAAAGCCGACCAGCTTTCGCGCGGTGCTGGACGCGCGCATCCGGACGCTGCGGCTTTCCGGCCAGGCGCGCTTTCTCGGCTTCGTCTCGCCTTCGGACATCCGCTGCCTGTACCGGCTGGCGACGCTGCTCGTGTATCCGTCGCGATTCGAGGGCTTCGGGATGCCGATCTGGGAGGCGTTCGAGGCCGGGCTGCCCGTGGTCTCGTCGAACGCGGCCGCGCTTCGCGAAGTGACCGCGGGCGCGGCGTTGCTGTTCGATCCGGATGACCCGCCGGGTTTCGCGCGAGCGCTGGCGGAGGCGCTGGCAGACCCGGGCTTGCGCGAGAGCTTGATTTCGCGCGGTCGCGAGGTCGTCCGCGGCAAGGACTGGAGAGAGGTGGCCTTGCGCTACCGCGCGCTCTATCGCGCCGCTGCCGGACAAACCTTGGGCGAAGAAGACCGCGCGCTCCTCGCGAGCATGACCCGCTAGGATGCGCGCGCGATGAACAATCCTCTCGCTTCCGCGCTGTCGCGGGCGTCGCTCTGGTCGGAGCGTCATGGGCTCGTCCCGGCAGCGGTGCGCTGGCCGTTGCGCGCGGCGCGGCGGGCGGTGGTGCGTACGGGAGATCCGCTGGTCCGCTACCGCCATGCAGGCTTCGATCTCTGGCTGCCGCTCTCGCACCAGCTTCCCTATTACCGGCTCTGGTTTCCCGAATACGACCTCGCCCTCGGGCGGCTTGCACGGGCGGTCGCGGCGCGGCATCCGGAGGGATCGGTCGTGGACATCGGCGCCAACGTCGGCGACAGCGCGGCGGTGATCCGCTCCGGCTGTGACCTCCCGCTCCTCTGCATCGAGGGCGATCCGCGCTTCTTCGCGCTCTTGCAGCGGAACGCACCCGCGCTCGGAGCGGACGTGCGGCTCGTGCAGGCGCTGGTCGGCGACGGAGCGGAGTCGGCCCAAGTGTCGCTCTCATCCTCATTCGGCACCGCCCGGCTCGTCAAAGGCGGAGAGGTGCGGCTGGAAAGCCTGCAGACCATCCTCGAGCGGGAGAAGCTGCCCACGCCGGGCCTGGTGAAGATCGACACCGACGGCTACGACTGCCGCATCGTCACGGCGAACCTGACGCTGCTGCGGCGACACAAGCCCGTCCTCTTCTTCGAGTACGACCCCGCCTTCTACCCGCACGACTTCGATGCGCTCGGCTTCTTTCGCGGCCTCGCCGCGGCGGAGTACGACCGGCTCCTCGTCTACGAGAACACCGGCGACTTTCTGCTCTCGCTGCGGCTTTCGGACGAGGCCGCGCTGCGCGATTTGCACGAGCACTACCGGGGCCGCAAGAGCTTGCGCTACGCCGACCTCTGCCTCTTTTCCGGCGCCGACGCGGACCTCGCCGCCAGCTTTCACGAGTCGGAACTGGCGCATTACCGCGTGGCGCGGCCTTCGTGAAACGCTTTTTGCGCGCGATGCTCGGACGGCATGCCCCCGAGGGCGAGGCCGAGCTGCGCCTTCTCGCGGTGGCTCGCGGAGCGCTGTCGGCCTTGGGCGCGCGAGGAGTGGCGCTTCTGGTCAGCTTCGTGGCCGTGCCCATCACCGTCCGGCACCTGGGCGGCGAGCGATACGGAGCCTGGGTCACCATCGGTTCCACCGTTGCCTGGCTGTCGATCGCGGATCTGGGCCTTGGCAACGGCCTCACCAGCGCGCTCGCGGAAGCGCTCGGACGGGGGCTTCGCAAAGACGCGCAGGAGCTGGTGGCCACCGCCTTCTGGCTGCTTTCGGCGGTCGCGCTGGCGTGCGGCATCGTCTTCGCTTTGGCGGAACCCCATCTGGATTGGGCGGCGATCCTGAATGTGAAGAGCGAGCTCGCCCGGGCGGAGGTGTCGCGCGCGGCAACGCTGGCGGTGGCGCTGCTCCTCGCCGGGCTTCCGCTCTCGCTCGTCGAACGCGTCTATGCAGCGCTGCACGAGGGCGCGCAGGCCAACGTCTGGTCGGCCATCGCAAGCGTCGCGACGCTTCTCGCGCTCTTCGCCGCGACCGAGGTGGGCGGCGGAATGGCGCTCCTCGTGCTCGCGCTCTCGGGCGCGAGGGTGATGGTGCAGGCGTTGAGCGGCGCCTGGCTCTTCTTCCGCCGCCACCCGGAGATCGCACCCGACCCTCGCGCCGCCCACTTCACCCGGGCAAGCCGCATCTCCACCGCCAGCGCGCGCTTCTTCGTCATCCAGATCGCCGGGCTCGTCCTCTACGGCACCGACAACTTCATCATCGCGCGGGTGCTCGGTCCGGAGCGGGTGACGCCGTACAGCGTGACCTGGAACCTGTTCGCGCTGCCGTCGTTGCCGATCATGCTCGCGTTTCCGTACCTGTGGCCGGCGTACACGCATGCGTTGGCGCGGCGGGACGTCGAGTGGGTGCGCCGCATCTTCCGCTTGAGTCTCGCCGGCAGCATCGGAGCGGCCGCTGCGATGGCGCTGCCGCTCGCGCTCGCCGGCCGGCCGCTGATCGCCGTCTGGGCCGGGCCTGCTGCCGTCCCTCCGGTGTCGGTGCTCGTCTGGATGGCGGTGTGGAGCGTCGTCAACTCCGGGATGAACGCGCTCGCGTGTCTCTTGAACGCCGCCGAGCAGATCACCGTGCAGGCCGCGTGCGGGGTGGCGACGGCGGCGCTCAACGTCGTGCTCTCGATCGTGTGGGGACGCGCCTTCGGCATCGCGGGAGTCATCGCCGCGACCGTCGCTTCCTTTGCCGCGCTGGCGGTCCTGCCGATGTCGTTCGACGTGCTGCGGCTGTTTCGGCGGCTCCGGTCTCAACTGAGGGTGGTGTAGACGCCGCGCTCGAGCGAGCGTCGTGTAGAGCGCCGCTCAACAGAGCGACGCGTAGAGCTGCTCGTAGGCGTCCACCATCGCCCGGGCGGAGAAGGCCTGCTCAGCGCGCGAACGCGCACGAGCGCCGAGAGCGCGCGCTGCTTCCGGGTCGTCCAAGAGCCGCCGGATCGCCGACGCCAGCGCCTCGGCGTCGCCCGGTGGAACCAGCACCCCGGCGCCCTCCGCGAGGAGCGCGCGACTGCCGTCCACATCGGTCGCGACGCAGGCGCAGCCGTGCGCCATCGCCTCCAGAAGCGCAAGGCCGAAGCCTTCCGCCCGCGACGGCAAGACGAAAACACCGGCCCGGCGAAGCCAGGGCGAAACGTCCTTCGCGGCGCCGTGCAGCACGAGCGGCGCCCCGAGCTGCGAGCGGAGCGGGCCATCGCCGACCACGTCCACCGGCACATCGCCGAGCAGCCGTGCCGCCTCCGCCAGCGTGTCGAGCCCTTTGATCGGATCCAAGCGGCCGATGAAGAGCGCATTGCGCGTCCGAGGCTCGAGCGGCTGCGGCGGAATCTCGATGCCGTTCGGGATCACCGCCCGCGGCGCCAGGCCTTCCGCGCGCATCTCCTCCGCCATCGCGTCGGTCAGCGCGACCAGGGTTGCGGAACGGAGCGCGCGAAGCCCGAGAGCGCCGAGTGGAAGCTTTCGCATCACGTCGATGGCGCCGAGCTTTCCGCTCCCGTGGTTCGTCACCACCACCGGCGTATGGATGATTCGCGCGGTCGCCGAAACCACCGCGGCGGGCGGCAGCGCCTGCTGCACCTGGATGACGTCTGCCCAGCGCGCATGCGCGACGACCTGCGCCTGCAGCCACAGCGCAAAAGCCGCCATCGGCAGGATGCCGCGGTCGGGCAGCGCGACCCGCCGCACCAGGAGCGCGCCTTCGTGTTCGCTCGACGGCTTTCCGCTCGTCAGCACCCGCACTTCGTGTCCGCGCGCCGACAGCCCCCGCGCGAGCAGCGCCGATTGCGTCTCCACCCCGCCGATCGACGGCGGATAGTGATAGGTGCAGAACAGGATCCTCAACCGAGCGCCTGGCCACTCGCGCTGTCGCACGAACGCTTCGCGAACGTTCCGTGGCCGACGTTCGAGCCCGTCATTCTCCCGATGGTACCGGCGGCACGCCGCTTGCTCAAGCTACGTGCGGGAAGGGGCACTCACCATGGGTCTGCGACGGATGTGGCGCTCTTTGTCCGAGCGCCCGCACAACCTGCTCTCCATCTCGGACCTGCACCTCGGTTGCGACCTGCGCAAGGGCTCCAAATCTACCGCGCCGCGCCCCAACGATGCCCAACTCGCGCAATTCCTCGAGTGGCATGCGTCACACCGCGAAGAAGGACGGCCGTGGCGGCTGCTCCTCAACGGCGACATCGTCGACTTCGTGGCCATCACGGCGGTGCCGTCGGACGACGAAGTGGTGCCGTTCGAGGTCAGCGAGGAAGAGCGCGACATCGGGCTGTCGCAATCCGAACCAAAGTGCGTCTGGAAGCTGCAGCGCACGGCGGAGCGCCATCCGCGCGTCTTTGACGCGCTCGCACGCTTTGTCCAGAAGGGCAATTCGCTTCACATCGTCCGTGGGAACCACGATTCCGAGTGGCGCTGGCCGGCTGTTCAAGAGGAGATGCGGAAGATCCTCGCGGAACGGGCGGGCGTCGCGCGCCGCCGGGTGGACCGCGCGGTTGCCTTCCACGACTGGTTCTACCTCGAGCCCGGCTACCTCTACGCGGAGCACGGCCACGCTCACGATCGCTATTCGGTGCACTCCGACTTCTTCGAGGAGCACGGCACCCGCGAGGAGATCGAGCTGCCTTTGTCGTCGAAGGTGCTGCGCTACTTCGCGAACCGCTATTCGGAGCAGGTCCAGCTTCCCGACGACGTCGACACCTGGGGTGTGAAGGAATACCTCGACTGGGTGCTCAAGGCCGGCAATCCCTTGCGCATCGCCGCCGACTACTTCGTGATGGTCTTCCGGGTCACCTACCCGGTCTTTCTCCAGTCGCTGAAGATCTCCCGCGCCTTCGCCCGCGCCGCCGAGAAGGCCATCGCCCACAGCGATCCGGACGCGCAGGTTCGCAAGACGCTGGAGCGCTTCCAGGGCACCGAGAAGCAGGTGCACCAGCTCGCCTCCATCGCCTCGCGGCCGGCGGAGCAGAGCCTCTTCGATGCGATGCAGCTCTTCTATCTCGACCGCATGCTGCTCGCGCTCTTCTCCTTGGGTCTCGCCTGGACCACTTCCGTCATCGTCAACGGCTTCTGGGCCAAGGCGGGCGCGCTCACGCTGGTCGGCATCGCCTTCGCGGCGCTGAACGCGGTCCTGGGCGCGCAGCGGCAGACGGACGCGCATCCGCTCCTGCGCAAGGCCGCCCAACGGGTTTCGCAGGTGCTGGACGTGAAGTTCGTGATCATGGGCCACAGCCACCGGCCGGTCGACGAGCAGGTCGGGCGCGGCTCCCGTTACCTCAACTCCGGGTCCTGGACCGGGCGGCCGGAGGCAGGCTTCCCGCACGTGGCGGTCGTCGGCGGCACGGCCGAGCTGCGGCGCTGGAAGGGTCCGCCTCTCAAGGTCGAGCATCCGGTGCCGTTGCCTGCGCAGCATGAGCCTGTAGCGGTGGCCGTCCCGGCGTAGAATAGGGGCATGGCCGACGAGAGCGGGTCGAAGGCGAAGCTCGTGGAAGTGGCGGACTCTCTGCGCGAAGTGCACCGGGCGCTGGTCGGCGCCGCGCGCGCGGACTACGAAAAAGACTCCGGGCCGGCAGGCGGCCCCGGCCAGATGCTGCGGCTCCTCACCGAGCATCCGTCGTTCGCCTGGCTGCACCCGATGAGCGAGCTGATCGTCGATCTCGATTCCTTGCTCGCGCAGGAGCTGATCCCGTCCGGAACGGTGGCCGCGGTGCGCAAGGAGATCAATCACCTCACGCAAGCGAGCGACTCACCTTTCTGGCCGCGCTACGCGCCGCTCTTGCAGTCGAATCACGAAGTGGTGATGGCCCACGGCCGCCTGCGCCGCGCGCTCAATGCTCTGCCGGAAACCGCCGGCGAATTGCACGACCGCAAAAAGTGGGCAACCCCGCGGGTGCACGTCCCCAAGGGCTCACGGCATTAGCCGACGGCGTCGATGATGGACTCGAAGAGCTTCTTGCCGTCTTCGCCGCCCAGCACACCTTCCGACAATCTCTCTGGGTGCGGCATCATCCCGAGCACGTTGCCGCGCGCGTTGGTGATGCCGGCGATGTCGGCGCGGGAGCCGTTCGGATTCGCGAGCGGATCGTCGCGCTCGCCCTTCTGGCTGACGTAACGGAAGGCGATGCGGCCTTCGCCTTCCAATTCGCGGAGGCCCTCGTCGTCGATGTAGTAGTTGCCGTCGCCGTGGCCGATGGGGATGCGGACCACTTCGCCCTTCGCGTATTTGCGCGTCCAGGGCGTCATCGCGTTTTCGACTTGGAGATGCACGTCGCGGCAGACGTATTTGAGCGAAGCATTGCGCCGCATCGCGCCCGGAAGCAGGCCCGCCTCGAGCAAGATCTGGAAGCCGTTGCAGAAGCCCGCGACGTGCCCGCCGCGGCCAGCGAACTTCTTCACTTCGTCCATGATCGGCGAAAAGCGCGCGATGGCGCCGGTGCGCAGGTAGTCGCCGTAGCTGAAGCCGCCCGGCAGCACCACCACGTCGGCGCCGCGCAGGTCCCGGTCCTTGTGCCAGACGTAGCGCGCCGCGCAGCCAAGAACGTGCTTCGCGACGTGGTAGACGTCGTGGTCGCAGTTGGAGCCGGGAAAGACGACGACCGCAAAGAGCATTAACGGATGTCCTCCACCCGGTACTCCTCGATGACGGTGTTGGCGAGGAGCTTCTCGCACATCTCCTCCACCCGCTTGCGCGCGGTGGCGGCGTCCTTGGCGTCCACCTCCAGCTCGATCAGCTTGCCGAGGCGCGCGCCTTTCACCTCGTCGAAGCCGAGCGAACCGAGCGCGCGGGTCACCGCCTGACCCTGCGGGTCGAGCACCGACGGCTTGAGTGTGACCACGACGCGGGCTTTCACGACGCCTCCTTGGGGCGAAAGTGCGCGCACCCTAGTGCTAGGGGGCTTCGGTTTCAAGCGCTCGCGAAGGCGCGCGATCGGGACCGGCAAACCCGCACCCGACCTGGACCGTCCGCTTTCCAGCGCAGCACACCTCGCATGCCAGGCGGTTTCTTGTCGCGCGTCGGCGGGATACGTTCCCGCGCCGATGCTGGAGCTCCTCGCCGCCTCGGCGGCCCTCGCGGCCCGTGCGCTGTTGCAAGCGGCCGAAGCGGCGCTGATCGCCGCCGGCGAGGATGAAGTGCGCGCTCACGCCGCGGACCACCCGCGGCGCGTGCGCTGGCTCTTGCAGTTGAAGGCCGAGCCCGAGCCGACCGCGGCTTCGCTGCGCGCCGCCTCGTCGTCGTTGCTCGCTTTCGCCGCGGTGGGCTGCGCCATCGTCGTCGGCGATGTGCTCTCGCGGGCGGGATGGCACGCCACTTCCCGCGGCAGCCTGCAGCTCGCGGCCGGCGTGCTCGCCGGAATCCTGGCGCTGGCTCTCGACCTGGCGCCGAGATCGCTCGCGTCGGTGGACCCGGTCGCCTGGGGGCTCGCGCTCGCCGGGCCGGTGTGGGTCGTCTGCAAGATCTTGGGGCGGCCGGTGCGGCTCATGCTCAAGCTCTTCGACGCCGTCCTCCTGCGCCGCGGCGCGACCGCCCGCTACACCCCGCCGCCGCCGCCGTTGCAGGAGCTGGAGAAGCTCTTGAGCGACGAGGCGCGGAGCCGCTCGCCGGGCTCGCCCGCGGCGGAGCTCGTGCACGGCCTCTTCGCCTTCGCCGAACGCACCGCCAAGGAGATCATGGTGCCGCGCACGCGCGTTGTCGGCGTCCCCATCGACGCGGGCGCGCAGGAAGTCATCGATTTGCTCGCCGAGGAAGGCCACACCCGCATGCCGGTGTACGAGGGCGATCTCGACCACATCCGCGGAGTGCTGCACGCGAAGGACGTGATTCCGCTCCTCGCCCACCCCGAGCTGATCGTGCTGCAGGATCTGCTGCGGCCGGCGTTGTTCATGCCCTGGAACAAGCCGGTCGGGCAGCTCCTGCGCGAGATGCAGGAGAAGCGGAGCTTGATCGCGCTGATCGTCGACGAGTACGGCGGCTTCGAAGGGATCGTCACCCTCGAGGACATCCTCGAGGAGATCATCGGCGAGATCCGCGACGAGCACGATGTGGAAGCGGCGCTGCCCCAACTCGGCGCCGACGGCTTCGCGGTGCTGCGCGCGGAGACGCGCCTTGCCGATCTGAACCGCGCGCTCAACGTCACGCTGCCGGACGGCGGCGACTTCGAGACCATCAGCGGCATGCTCAACTCCGCTGCCGGCGCCATTCCGCAGGCGGGCGATCGCTTCTTCATCGGGGGATTGGAATTCACCGTCCTGCAGCGCGACGACAGGCGGGTGCGGCTCGTGCGGGTGGGACGACCGCCCAAGTCGGTGCCGGCGCCCGCGATCAAAGGCCACGCATGAAGACCCTCCGCGCCGGCGTTCTGGAAGTGGCATACGAGGAGCACGGCGACCCCGGCGCTCCTCCCACCGTTCTCTTGCACGGCTTTCCCTACGACGTGCACGCGTTCGACGAGGTCTGGCCGCTCCTCCCAGGCGCGCGGGTGATCGTGCCCTACCTGCGCGGGTACGGGCCGACTCGATTCCTCTCTGAGGCGACCCCGAGGTCCGGACAGCAGGCGGCGCTCGCGAAAGACCTACTCACGCTCCTCGATGCGCTGGGAATCCCGAAGGCCGTGTTGGCCGGCTTCGATTGGGGAGGCCGCGCCGCCTGCATCGTCGCGGCGCTCTTTCCCGAGCGCTGCGCGGGGCTCGTCACCGTCAACGGCTACAACGTCCACGACCTCGCTGCCTCGGGTCAGCCGTCCTCGCCCGAGAACGAATACCGTTATTGGTACCAGTGGTACTTCCACGGCGAGCGCGGGCAGAAAGGCCTGGCGCAGAACCGCCGCGAATTGTGCCGGCTCCTCTGGCGGCTGTGGTCGCCGCGGTGGCAGTTCAACGAAGAGACCTTCGCGCGCACCGCGGCCTCGTTCGACAATCCCGATTTCGTCGAGGTGGTGATCCACTCCTATCGCGCGCGCTATCGGCTCGCCGCCGGCGACCCGGCCTACGAGGAGCTCGAACAGCGTCTCGTCGAGAAGCCGGCTATCCGCGTGCCCACCATCTCGCTCGACGGAACCGCGGACGGCGTGATGGTCACCTCCAGCAGCGAAGGAGGCCGCGCGCACTTCACGGGGCCGTACCAGCACCGCTTGGTGGAGGGCGCCGGGCACAACGTTCCCCAGGAACGCCCGGCGGAGTTCGCGGCCGCGCTGCGCGACTGCGTGAAGCTTTGATCCTCTCTCGCGGGAAGCTGGACCAGCGATTTGCTTTCGCGTAAGTACGCGCCCTTGCCGCCGCCCGCGCCCCACGCAGGCGGCCATGAAAGGAGTGGCCTTGTGACCAAAGCCGGCTTCATCCTCGGAATGTTCCTTGCCTTGGCCTTCGCCGCATCGGCCGCGGGCAACTTCAGCCTGACCAGCACCGACATCAGCGCCAAGAAGCCCATCGACAACAAGCACGTCTTCAATTCGTTCGGCTGCTCCGGCGGGAACGTCTCGCCCGAGCTCTCCTGGAAGGGAGCGCCTTCGGGCACGAAGAGCTTCGCGCTCACCGCCTACGATCCGGATGCTCCGACCGGCAGCGGCTGGTGGCATTGGGTCGTCTACAACATCCCTGCCAGCACCACGAGCCTGCCCTCCGGCGCGGGCGACGCGAAGGCGCCCAAGCTTCCCGAAGGTGCTACGCAAGGCAACACCGACTTCGGCACTCCCGGCTACGGCGGCCCTTGCCCGCCGCAGGGCGACAAGCCGCACCGGTACATCTTCACAGTGTTCGCGCTCGACACCGACAAGCTCGACATCCCGCAGGGCGCGACGGCGGCATTGGTTGGCTTCAACCTGCACGGCCACACTCTCGCGAAGGCCAGCCTCACCGCCAGGTACGGCAGGTAGTTCGTAGTTCCCCTCCCCAAAGGGTCCGGGCCGGGCGCGCGAGCGTCCGGCCTTTTTTTCGCCGCCGCCCGAGCGTCAGCGTCTTTTTACTTTCGCCCAGCCCGAGCGTCAGCGCGCGCCGAACATCTTTCCGAAGACGTCCCCACGGTTCCACGCAGGCCGGTCCGGATCGAGCGCGATGGCGAGCGCGATGAGGAAGTCTGCCCGCGTCTCCTTGGCCATGTTCTCGTAGTTCGCCTTCGGGTCCCATTCGTCGCTCGGCTGGTGGTAGCGGTTCTTCGTCCACCAGTCGTCGTAGGCCTTGCGCTCCTGGATGTTGCCGCTC
>DASXHM010000329.1:0-19006 GCA_036488495.1 Myxococcales bacterium
GCGAAGCGGCGGATCTGCGGGAGGTGCGCGCGCAGCAAGTCCTCGAACGCCCGGACGTCGCCTTCCTGGGCGCGGGTCAAGAGTGCGTCGAGGTCGTTTTCGCGCGGCACGCAGCGAAGTTAACCGATCCGGGAACCTTCCGAAGAACGCTTCCGTCTCACCCCCCGAAATCGTCTGGCCCGCCGCGCGCAGAGCCCCTCCACGCGGCCGGAAGGGGGCGGCGTCACCTATCGGCGCCGCCCCGCTGTTTCTCGAGAGCCGCTTGGCGGTCGTGCTGAGCGCCCGTTGCCTGGCGCCGTTGCCTTTCCTGGGCCCCGATGAGAGATCAGCGCGGGTGAGCTCCCCGAAAGCGCTGGTCGAGTACTCAGCCCTCGCCGAACCAAGGTTGAAGGCGTTCCTGGACGAGAAAGGCGGGCACCTTCCCGCCGCGCTCGAAGGGCCCCACCGGCTGCTCCGCGACTACGTCCTGCGCGGCGGCAAGCGGCTCCGCGGAGCGCTGGTGCTCCTCGGGTGCGAGGCGGCCGGAGGCGATCGGACGTTGGCGGTCCCGGCATCGCTCGGTTGCGAGCTGCTCCACGCGTACCTGCTCGTCCACGACGACTTCATGGACCGCGACGAGCTCCGCAGGGGCGGCCCCACGCTGCACGTGACACTCGGGGCGATGCACGGCGAGCATCTGGGCGGCAGCGTCGCGCTGCTCCTCGGGTCGTTGACGCAAGCCTGGGCGCACCAGCTCTTGCTCGAGACCGCGGCGCCGCCCGAGCGGGTGCTGCGCGCCGCCCGGATCTTCGAGGACGCCATCGCCCAGGTGACCGCGGGGCAGATGCTCGATCTGCTCGCCTCGCGCGGCGAGCCCACTTCCGAAGAGGTGCTGGAGATCGAGCGGCACAAGACGGGCGGCTACACTTTCGAGCTTCCGCTCCTGCTCGGCGCCGCGATCGCCGGCGGCACCCCTGAGTTGGACGAGGCACTCCGGCGCTACGCGCGGCCGCTCGGACAGGGCTTCCAGATCGCCGACGATCTGCTCGGCACGTTCGGCGCGCCGGAGGTGACCGGGAAACCCAATGCGAGCGACCTGCGGGAAGGAAAACGGACGCTGCTCATCACCCGCGCGCTCGAACGGGCGAGCGCAGAAGACGCTCGAAGGCTACGCGACGCGCTTGGCCGCGCGGACATGACCGACGCGGAGGCGGATTCCTTGCGCGCACTCCTCTCGCGCACGGGCGCCGTCGACGCGGCGCGCTCCGATGCCGAACGGCTTTGTGCCGAAGCGCTCCAAGCATTGGAAGCTCCGGCGATCCCGAAGCCCGTCAAAAATGCTCTTGCCGAGATCGCGACCCACGCGATCCGGCGCGCTTCCTGAACTTGTTGGTGCTCCGGCCGCCGTCGTTGCTGGCCGTCGTTGGTGCTCCGGCCGCGCCGTTGCTGGCCGCGGCCCGAAGTGCCTGAGGGTCCCCCTTACCGCGCGGCAGTTCCGCTGTGAACTCCGCCACCCTGCCCCAGCGCCGCGGCAGTTCCGCCGCCGTTCTGGGTATGGACGCGTCCGACCGGAGACAACAGGTCGTCATTCGTCCTTTGGCGCTCGCGATCGATGTCGTCCTGGTACATGCATTGCCAGTGCGGCATGTGCGAGCCAGTCACGACCCGGCGTTGGCAGAGCATCATTCCGCCGCTCTGCGCTGCCGGGACGCCGAGGTCCGTATCGAGGACCGCGAGCCCGTTCATTGCGTTGTAGTGTGATGCGGCGACGACGATGTCGCCGTTGTCGGTATGCCCGACGAACAGCCCGTGTCCCTTCTCCTCCAGCTCGATGCCTTGCGTGCGGAGATTCGACGATGCGCGATTTGCCGCGCATCCGGAGACGAGGACCAGGAGCCCCAGGATTGCACTTCGGACCATAGACCCCTCCATGGTTTTGCCTTGCAAGAGGCAGCATGGACCCGCCGTGCGGCCTAAGCAAGTGGCAGGCGCGCGAGCGCACGCGATCCGACACTCGGGCACGAATTCCGACGAAATTGGATTTATCTAGGCGAGGAAATTGATTGCATTGGCAATCAATGCGCTTGCGGCCGCACTGCCGCTCCGTCGGGAACCTCGGTGCCGAGGTTGAGCGCCACCCATTCGCCGCCGTGCAATCCTTCCAGCACTTCCACGTTCTGGCCGTCGTCGACGCCCAACTGGACTTTCGTAAAATGCACCTTCTGGTCTGCGACCAACGGCGCGTAGAGCTGCCCGCCCTTGCCGATCAGCGCCTCGGTCGGGATCAACGGACGCGGTGCGCCGTGCAGCGAAATCGAGGCGTTGACGAAGGCGCCCGGGTACAGGCCCGGCGGCGGCTTCGCGAGATCGATCTCGCAGAGCATGGTGCGGGTGCGCGCATCCAGCGCGTGCGAGACCCGAGAGATGCGGGCGACCAGAGGCGGCTCTTCGGGCGAAATGTCGAGCTTCACCGGATCGCCCACGCTCACCCGCGCGGCGTCGTCCTGGGCGAGGTTCAGCGCCACCCGGAGCTTCTCGATCTGCGCGAGGTCCAGCACCGGCTGCGCCCCGCCGGTGCTGCCGGTCGCGGCCGGCAACAGCGCGCCGGGGTCCGCGTAGCGCGCGGTGATGGTACCGGCGAACGGCGCGCGGATGACTTCGTAGTCCTTCTGCACCTTGGCGCGGTTGAGCGAGGCGGTCGCGACCTTCACCCCTTCTTCGGCCGTCTCCCGGTCCTGCATGGAAACGCGGCCCGACGGAAGCAGCCGGTCGGTGCGCGCGAGCTGTTGCTTGCGCAGGACGAGCTCGGCCTCCGCGGACCGGACCTGCTCGTCGAGATCCGGAGACTCGAGGATGGCCAGCACCTGCCCGGCCTTCACCTTGTCGCCCTTGTCGACGCGGACCTCTTTCAAGTACCCGCTGACCTTCGCGTACAGCGTCGTGCGCTGGTCGGCGCGGACTTCGGCGGGCAGCGTCACCAGCCTGTCCGTGCTGGCGAGCTTCACCTGCGCAACGCGGACGACCGGGCCTTTGGCGAGGTCGCCCGCGATCTGCTCGACCTCGCGCGCCTGGGCCGCGCGCTGGCGGAAGAACAGCGTCGCGGTGCCCGCTGCCGCAACCACCACCAAGAGGAGCGCCATCGCGGCCACCGCCTTGGACGGGTGCTGCTCGCTGACGGGCTCTTGGGTCTCGTTCTTCTCAAGCATGGCTTGCCTCGGATGCACCGCGGGATTCGAGCGCGAATTTCTCGTCGAGCTCGTGCGCGCTCGGAGGCGCGCGCCGCAAGAGCGTGTAGACGGTCGGGACGACGAAGAGGGTAACGAAGGTGGCAACGAGCAGCCCGCCGATGACGGCGCGGCCGAGCGGCGCGTTCTGCTCTCCGCCTTCCCCGAGCGCGAGCGCCATCGGCACCATGCCGAGCAGCATCGCGAGCGCGGTCATCAAGACCGGCCGCAAGCGGCGGGTTCCGGCGGCGACGGCGGCCTCCAGGACCGACAGCTTCTCGGTGACGCGCACTTCGTTGGCCGCGCTGACCAAGAGGATGCTGTTGGAGGTGGCGATGCCGACCGCCATGATCGCGCCCATGAACGACTCGACGTTCAAGGTGGTGTGGGTCAGCGCCAGCATCCAGAGAATCCCGACCAGCGCGCCCGGCACCGCGATCAGGATGATGAACGGATCCAGGAACGACTGGAAGAGCACCACCAGCAAGAGATAGACGAGCAGGATGGCGAGCACGAGGCCCAAGCCGAGCCGCCCGAAAGCCTGGAACATGCTCTCGCTCTGGCCGCGGATGTGGATGCGGGTCGCCTTGGGCAAGGTCTTGAGCGAGTCGATGGCCTTCTGGATGCCGATGGCGACGCTGCCGAGGTCGCGGCCGGTCGCGGCCGCCTGCACTTCCACCACCCGCTGCACCGCCACGTGGTTGATGGACGCGAGGTCGGTCGAGGGCCGAAGCCGCGCCACCGCGCCGAGATAGCTCGCGCCGCCCACCGGAATCGAGCCCGGCACCGCAGACCCCGCCGATCCCGGCACCGCCGACCCGGGCACGAGCTGCTGCGCTCCCAAGGGAGTGCCGAGCAGCGACGAGACCGAGTCCACCTTGGCGACCGGCGTCTGCACCACCACCGGATAGTTCACGTTGTTCTTCGGGTTGATCCAGAAGGACGGCGCGACCAGCGTCGACGACGACAGCGTGACCAAGAGGTTGTTCGCGACGTCGCGCTCGGTGATGCCAATCTGGGCGGCGCGCTGGCGGTCGACGTCCACCGCGAGCGCCGGGTGGGCGAGGATCTGCGGGATGCGCACGTCGGTCGCGCCGGGGAGGTGGCGGATCTTGTCGGCGAGCTGTTGAGCGACGGCGAAGCTCGCCTCCACATCGGGACCTTCGATCTGAACGTCGATGGGCGCGGAGAGCCCGAAGTTCAAGACCTGCGAGACGATGTCCGCCGGCTGGAAATAGAGCTGCGCGCCGGGAAACTCGTCGGGGAGCTCCTTGCGGATGCGGTCCATGTACTCTTCGGTCGGGCGGTGGCCTTCCTTGAGCGCGACCAGGATGTCGGCGTCCTGCGTGCCGGTGTTGTCGGTCGAAACGAAGGCCAGGTTGTACGAGGTGGGCAGGCCGATGTTGGTGGTGATGGTGCCGAAGTCCTTGGCGGGCACGATCTCCTGGATGCGCTTTTCCAGCCGCGCCACCTGCTGCTCGGTCTCGGCGATGCGGGTGCCGACCGGCGCGCGGTAGTGGAGCCGCATCTGGCCGGCGTCGACCGCGGGGAAGAAGTCGAGCCCGACCACGAACGGCAGCACCGCAGTGCAGAGGACGACCAGGGCCGAGCAGCCGAGGATGAGCCCGCGCCGCGCCAGCACCGCCGTGAGCGCCCGGCCGTAGGCGTTCTGGAAGCGGTCGAAGGTGGCGTCGCGCCAGCGGTTGAAGCGCGCCCCCAACGAATTGCCTTCCGGATGCAGCGGCTCCTTCTCCATCAGCATCCGCGCCAGCGTCGGCACCAGCGTTCGCGAAAGCACGTAGGAAGCGAGCATGGAGATGACGACGCCGAGCGCGAGCGGGGTAAAGAGGAACCGCGCCGGACCTTCGAGCAGGACCACCGGAAAGAACACCACGCAGATGGTCAAGGTGGCGGCGAGCGCGGGCACCGCGATCTGTTGCGCGCCGTCGAGGATGGCGACGGTGAGCGGCTTTCCCAGATGGCGGTTGCGGTGGATGTTCTCGACTTCGACGGTGGCGTCGTCGACCAGCATGCCGATGGCGAGAGCGAGCCCGCCGAGCGTCATCAAGTTCAGCGTCTCGCCGAAGAGGAACATCCCGACGAGGCCCACCAGGATGGCGAGCGGGATGCTGGTCATGACCAACACCGCGCCGCGCCAACTCCCCAGGAAGAAGAGGATCATCAAAGTGACGAGGAACGAGGCGATGGCGCCTTCGTGCAGCACGTTGACGATGGCGGCGCGGACGAAGACCGACTGGTCGAAGTCGATCGACAAGTCCATCCCTTCGGGAGCCGCCTGCTTGATCAGCGGCAGCACGCCGCGCGCGCCTTCCACCACCGCCAGCGTGGACGCGTCGGCCTTCTTCAGGATCGACAGATAGGTCGCCCGCCGGCCGTTGATCCGCACCACGTTGTCCTGCACCGCGTAGCCGTCGCGCACCCGGGCCACGTCGCCGAGCACGACCGTCGCGCCGTCCACCGCTTTGACCGGCAACTCGTTGAACTGTTGGATGGTCTTGGGGCTCGAGTTGAGCTGGACGTCGTAGCGGGTGTCGTTGATGTCCGCGGTGCCCGCCGGAACCAGCACGTTGCTCTGCAGGACGGTGTTGACCACGTCGTTGGGCGAGAGACCTTTCGCGGCCACCTTGGCGGGGTCGATGTCGACCATGATCTGCCGGCTCTTGCCGCCGAAGGGCGCCGGCGTGGCGAGGCCGGGGATGGTGAAGAGCCGCAGGCGGATGAAGTTCAGCCCGTAGTCGAACAGCTCCTGCTCGGAGAGCTTGTCCGACTTGATGGTGAGCTGCGCGACCGGGACGTTCGAGGCGTTGTAGCGGATGATGGTGGGCGGGGTGATGCCGGGCGGCATGACCCGGCTCGCGGTCAGCATCACGCTCGTGATCTGGCCGATGGCCCCGCCGATGTCGGAGCCGGGCACGAAGTACACCTTGAGGAGGCCGATGCCCGCCATCGACTGCGAATCGATGCGCTCGATGCCGCTCACGGTGGTGGACATGGCGCGCTCGCTGATGAAGACCACGCGCCGCTCCATGTCCTCGGCGGACAGGCCGGGATAGTTCCAGACGACGATCACGACCGGGATGTCGATGGCCGGCAGGATGTCCGTCTTCATCTTCGAGACCGAGAGCACCCCGAAGACGGCGATGAGCGCGCAGAGCACGGCGATGGTGAAAGGCCGGCGCAGCGCGAGTCTGACGATCCACATGAGGCGGTGTGCTCCTTACGCGAAACCCTTCGATGCCGGGCGCGCGCGTCCGGTCTTCTCATACCGGGCAGGTCGTTGTAATTGCAACTATCGCGCTGCGCCACCCTCGCGACGCGTTCATGCGACCGGAAGGCAGCAAACGCGCCTCCAAGCGGGCAAGCATGCAGGTTGGGCCGCCGTGCTCTACAGTGCGCGCGCTCATGGACGGCGAACAGAAAGTCACTCCCAGCGACCCATCCGGCGATGCCCGCGACCTTTCGGTCAGCACACGCGACCTTTCGGTGGACGCGCGGGTCGGGCGGCTGGAATTGCCCTTCGACGCGCGGGGCGTCGATCCGTACGGCATCTCCAAGTGGCACCTCGCGCGCAGCTTCTGGGCGCTCGAATTGCTCTACCGCTCGTACTTCAACGTGCGGACGGAGGGCCTTTCCCACATTCCCGCTCGCGGCCGCGCGATGCTGGTGGGAAACCACTCCGGGGGCATCGCGCTCGACGGGCTGATGGTGATCGCCTCCTGCTTCTTCGAGCTCGAGCCGCCCAGGCTCGCGCAGGCGATGGCGGAGAAGTTCATCAACCGGGTCCCCTTCCTGGCGACGCTGTCGGCGCGGTGCGGCCACTTCAGCGGCCTCCCCGAGCACGCCGCCCGGCTCCTCGAAGACGAGCGGCTCCTGCTCGTCTTTCCCGAGGGTTCCCGCGGCACCGCCAAGCTGTTTCGCGATCGCTGGTCCTTGGTGGACTTCGGCACCGGCTTCGTCCGGCTCGCGCTCAAGACCAGAACGCCGATCGTCCCCTTCGGCTTCATCGGCGGCGGCGATGCCATCCCGACGGTCGCGAACCTCTACAAGATCGGACGGCTCCTGGGCATGCCCTACGTTCCGGTGACTCCCTGGCTTCTGCCCTTGCCGCGGCCGGTCCCGCTCGAAATCCACTACGGCGAGCCGATCCGGTTCGAAGGGACTGGCGACGAGGACGACGAGGTTGTCCGCGGCTACGTCGAGGAGGTGAAGTCCGCCATCGGCAGGCTGATCGAGCGGGGCCGGGATGCACGGAGGTCGCGATGAGGGTGCTCATCCCAGGCATCGCCGGGCTCCTCGCCCGAAAAGTCGCGGTGCGCCTGATGGACGGCGGACACGAAGTCACCGGCATCGATCCGCGCGACTGGCCGGGCGCGCCCGCCGGCATCGACCTGCATCGGCTCGACATCCGCAAGCGCGCCGCCGAGGACGTCTTTCGCCGCAAGAAGCCGGAGGCGGTCATCCACATGGCCACCGTCGCCGCGCTGTCGACCGACACCGAGGAGCGCTACCGCATCAACCTGGGTGGCACCCGCGCGGTCTTCGAGCACTGCGCGAGCTACGGGGTGTCGCGGGTGATCTTCGTCGGGCGGCACACCTATTACGGCGCCGGTCCGGACGCGCCGCTCTACCACACCGAAGCGGAGCCGCCGCAGGAGCTCGGCTCGTATCCGGAGCTCTCCGACCTGGTCGCGGCCGATCTCTACGCCGCCAACGCGCTCTGGCGGCAACCGCAGTTGGGCACCGCGGTGCTGCGGGTCTGTTACACGCTCGGGCCTTCCGGCCACGGCACCCTCGCGTCGTTCTTGCGCGGGCGGTTCGTGCCGATGGTGCTCGGGTTCGATCCGCTCTTCCAGTACATGCACGAAGACGACGCCGCCCAAGCCATCGTGCTCGCGCTCGAAAAAAAGCTGCGCGGCGTCTACAACGTGGCGGGGCCGCAGCCGCTGCCGCTCTCGGTCATCGCCAGCGAGGCGCAGCGCCGGGTGTTGCCGCTGCCGGAAGCGATGCTGTCGCTCTTGCTCGGGCGCGCCGGCCTCCCCAAGCTCTCGCGCGGCGCGCTCGCGCACGTGAAGTACCCCGTCGTGGTCGACGCGGCCCCGTTCCGCAAAGCGACCGCATTCGCGCACAAGTACGACGAGCTCGTCACCGCCCAGACCTTCGCGGACGCATTTCCGCCCGGCGGCCGCAGCTCGACGCTCGCGTAGGCGCTCAGTACCCGAGCTGCGGCTGGCGCGGTTTCCCGTACTTGTCGGGGGGAAACGCCGGCGGCTGCTTGTCGCCCGCCACGGTCAGGGACAGCCTCGCCCCTTCGCGCGAGACGAACAGCTTGCGGGTGGTCGGCTTCGACGCATTTTCGTGCCAGGCGGTCACTTCGTACTCGCCCGGCGGCACTCCCCGGATGGTGAACGCTCCGGTCGCGTCGGCCTGCGCGAAGTACGGCGTGTCCACCACCACCACGTAGCCGAGCATCGAAGAGTGGATGTTGCAGAGGAGCTGCACCACGCCCGGCCGTTCGAACGTCTCTTCCTTCTGCCCGTCCTTGCCATACAGGCCGGTGTCGAAATGGGGCGAGAGCGAGAAGACGTTGTGGTTGATCTCGTCCGCGTTGCGAAAGACGATCGAGCTGCCCACGACCACCGCGAGCACGTGCGGTACGAACGACTTGTCCTTCTGCAGCACCACTTTGTGCGAAGGGGTGAGCCGCGGGGCCGGACCGTCCAGCCGTCTCAAGCTGATCACCGCGCCGCCCGGCCCTGCAGCGCCGCCGCCGGACACGCTGCCTTCCACGGTCGTGGTCAGCACCTCGCGCTTTCTCACCGGCGGCGCAGGCTCTTCCGGAGCCGGCGCGGGCTTCGGCGCAGGCGCCACGGCCACCGGCGTGCCTGCCCGGGCGTGCGCATCCTCGAGCAGCGGCCGCACCGCCTTGTCGATCTGCGGGTCCACCGAGGGGAGCTGCAAGAGGATGTCCCACTTGGCGGCGGCCCCGCCATAGTCGCCGCGATCGTACGCGACCTTCCCCGCCGCCAGCAGATTGAAGATCAGGTATTGCCGCTCGGCCACGTTCTTGAACTGCAGATCCTGCGGGGTGCGCACGGACAAGGGCAACGGCAGCTCGGCGCCGTGCCAGTCCTTGGCGGTCGCCGGCGGCTGCTGAGGAGACGGTTGGGCGGCGGCGGCGGCGGCGAGCGAGAGGAGGAGCAGCAGCATCAGGTTCACCAGGAAAAGACGAGCGAAGTGGTGACGACGTCGTTGTCGACGTTGGGGGCGCCCAAGAGCTCGCGGTTCTTGAGCACTTCGCCTTTGAGCGCGAGCGCATCGAAGACGTCGACCCGGGCGCCGGCGGTGAAGCGGTCGACGGTGATGGGGCCGAAGCCTTGGAACTGGGCGTGGCGGCGGTCGTAACGGCCGTAGACGGACACCCGCTTCACCACCTCCGGCAGCGCGAAGCCGAGCGCCGCCTGGACGTAACCGCCGAAGACGTCGAAGCCGGAGGCGACCGTCTGCGGTCCCAGATCGTTCACCTTGTCTCCCGACCCTTCGTCCTCCGAAAGCCGCACCACCTCGCCGCGGACTTCCAACGGGCCGTACAGCACCCGCGCATCGCCGCCGATGGCCCGATGCCGCACGCTGGATTGAGACTGGTCGTTGCGGGGCCCTTCCATCGCCGAGACGCCTAGCTTGACTTCAATCTGGGGAAGATTCAATTCGTAACCCAACCGAGCCGACACGGTCGGGGTGCCGGTCAAGCTCGCGCTCTGAGGCGCGAGCGGCGACACCATGTTGCCGCCGTTGGTGGCCGAGACGTTGAGCGAGACCGCGCTCCACGCCTTCGGAAACTGCAGCCGGTAGAAGGCCTTGAGCCCGAGCCCCTGCCCGGTCGTGTAGCGGGCGATGAGCGAGGGGGTGATGCCGGTGCGAAGGTTGGCCTCGTTCTCCAGGTACTCGATTCCGAACACGCTGTCCGACTTGCCGGCGGTGATGGCGAGCTCCTGGCTCGAGAAAGGCACCCAGCGTGCGAAGGCCTGTTCGACGAGGAGGGTGTTCGACTGGCCCTGGCCGCTGAAGCGCGGCAGCCCCTGCAGGCGGGCGAAGAACATCAAGGGCGCGCTCGGGGGCGTGTAGCGCACGTCGAGATCGACGGTGTTGATCAAGAACGAGCCGTGGCCGCCGATGCCGACCGAAAAGGGCAGAAAGCCGTTGGTGAAGCGGATGCCGGCGTTGGTCGAGGCGACGTCGCCGCGCGAGTTCACCGCGGGGGCGAAGGTGTCGACGCCGTAGTCGGCCGGGATGCGCTGGTCGGTGGGCGAGAAGCTGGTGCCGTCTCCTCCCGCCTTGGCCCAGCCGAGGTCGACGTAGCCCATGATGCGGAGCGCGGGCTGGATGGCCGCGGCATCGGGCGGGGTGTAGCCGTCCTGGCCTGGCGCGGAGACCGCGCCCTCCGGCGCTTGCCCCGCGTCGGCCTGCGGCTCCTGCGCTTCACCCTGCGCGGGCTGCTCCGGCGAGCCTTGTCCCTGTGCGGGCTGCCCCTGCGCGCCTTGTCCCTGCGCGGTCTGCTCCTGCGCGCTTGGTGCCTGCGCGGTCTGCGCCGGTGCGCCCTCCTGCGCGAGCGCCAGAGGCGAGACGAGCAGCAGGAAGGGCAGAACGTTCACGGAGCGGACAAGGCGAGCTTGTCGAACAGGATGAGCGGCGCGGAAATCCGCGTCTCCGACTCGGTGACGCGGAAATCGGGAAGCTGCGCTTCGATTGCGTTCTGCGAGTCGAGCCACTGGCAGTCGGCGACGCGCTTGCCCGGCCCCAGGCAGGAGGCGCCGTTCGACGCGACCCGCAGGCTGAAGTCAGGGCCAAGATCCTGGTCTGGGATGGCCGCCGCGAATCCCATGTCCTGCACCACTCCGCGCAACTTCGAGTCGGCGGGCGGGACGAAGACGTCGGCGGTGGGCGGCAGAAGCACGGTGTTCAGTCGCCAGAAGCTCCCGAAGGTCGGCACCCCGTTGGAGATCCCGGAGCAGTGGCCCTGGCCGTCGCAGCGCGGCTGGTGCAGAGGCCCCGATCCGGCGACGTACGGCAGATCCACGGGGACGGCCTCCTGGTTCAGGCCTTCCCGCGCGAACGTGTACATCGGCGTCTCTTCGACCACCAGATCCTCGTAGTCCCAGGTGAAGCGCTGGTCGTCGCCGAAGTCGACGCAGTGGGTGATGTGGCCGTCGACGTAGCCTTGGATGTTGCGGGTCCTGCCGACCGGCGTTCCATTCAGCGGCCGGACCGGCCCCGTGGCGGCCTGCGGGATGGCGGTGCCGAGGCTCGCGTTGCCGGTCAACGAGCACTGCTTCCCGACGCCCGCGGTCAGCTTCACGCCGGAGTTGATCACGTCGCGGCTGCTGGTGAACTGCACCCCGGGGATGGGCGTGTAATTGAAGACCTGCCAATAAGGCGCATAGAAGGCGGAGCCGGCGTTGACGCTGAAGACCGGCAACGGCGCAGGCGTCCCTTCGGGCACCACTGCGACGTAGACCGGCTGCATCCAGACGCGCTCGAACTCCTGCCAGACTTCGGTGGTCACGTACGCCGCCGGCTGTCCTTCGGCGAAAGCAGGAAACACCGCCAGGCCGGGGCCCGCCGACGACTGCTTGAAGCCGCTGCCGACGGTCGGGTACGGGTCGCCCATGAACGGCATCTGCTGCCCCGGCTGCACGAGGTACCGCTCGTTGCGCAGCGCCATCTGGTCGATGGTCTCGACGCTCGTGACCGAGGGAGGCGCCTGCGTGGAACAGGCGAAGAGGACGGCGGCCACAAGTGCTGCTCTACCCATTCGGCTTTCCCGGCGCAGCAAAGCGCCCCGTCGGCTGCACGTGCGCAGCGGTTTCGGCCACCGCGGCGGCGGTGGCGAAGCGCGCTTCCTCGGCGCGGATGTCCTCCCCGAACAGCCGCTCCATGGTGCGCGCCAGCGCCTCGTGCGCTCCGCCGATGAACGGGGCCAGCACCTGCGCGAAGTCGGACGCGGTCTGGAAGCGATCCGCCGCATCCGGCTGCAGGACGCGCTCGAGCACGCGCTGCGCCTCCTTGGGAAGCTTGGCGATCTTCTCGCGCTCCCGGTCGCCCGGGCCTTGCGCGGCGCGGACCAAGAGGTTGTAAGCGGTGTCCGCCTCGTAGAGCGAATCGCCGGCGAGCGCGTAGTAGAGGACGAGCCCGAGCGAGAAGAGATCGCTCCTGCCGTCCACCATGTCTCCCCGCGCCTGCTCGGGCGACATGAAGCGGACGTTCCCCTTCACCATTCCGAACTGCGTCTGGGTGATCCGCCCCTGGGCCTTGGCGACGCCGAAGTCGAACAGCTTCACTTCCCCTCGCCCGCTGACGAGGATGTTGTTGGGCGAGACGTCGCGGTGGACGAGGTTGAGCGGCTTTCCGTCGGGGCCGATGCGGTTGTGCGCGTAGTCGAGCGCCTTCAAGACCTCGTGGCCGACGTAGAACACCTGCGGCACCGAGAGCGTGCGGCCTTCGCGCTCCAAGGCGCGCCGGTTCACCCGCCCGAGGTCGCGTCCCAGGATGTACTCCTGGGCGAGGAAGTACTCGTCGCCGACTTTGCCGAAGTCGAAGACCGGGACGATGTTGGTGTGGACGAGCGAGGAGGCGAGGTTCGCCTCGTCGATGAAGGCCGCCACCACGTCGTCGATACGCGCCATCTCGGGGCGCAGCCGCTTGATGACGAAGGTGCGCCGGAACCCTTCCGCGCCGTGGACGACCGCGGTGTAGACCTCCGCCATGCCGCCTTCGCCCAAGCGGTCCATCAAGACGTAGCGGCCGAAGACGTGCCTGCCGAGCTTGGGCGCGCCGTTGCGGATGGTGGTCTTGCCGTCGTCATCGGCAGGGCCGTCCGCGATCTGCGCGGGCGCGAGCGCGGCGGCGAGCAGGCCCGGCGCCGCCAGCATCACCGGCGTCTGCCCGGAAGAGCCCCACGCCTCGCCGGTCACGCCGCTTACGCCGGTGCGGGTCTTCCCCAGGCCGAGCCAGAGCGAAAGGCCGGCGAGAAGCGCTCCCAAGAACCAGATTCCCGAGCGCGCGTAGAGGTCGTCGCGGCGGACTTCCACCGCCTGCGGCCCGACCGTCGCGAACGTCCAGAGCATCACCTTGCCGACGAGCGGCCGTCCAGCGGCGGCCCAGGTGGGATCGTCGCCCTGGTACGCGCCCGCGCTCTCGTGCCCGACCACCTGGCGCAACCGGCCCTGCTCGACGTCGCTGCCGGCGCTGAGCATCGCGTCGTGACCGTCGCTGATCAACACCGCTCCGCCGAGCCGGGCCGCGAGATCTTCCGCGTATGCCTGGTCGATGGCCTGCGCGAGGAACACCACCGCCGGCCGCGGCCGGGGCAGATCGATCACTGCCGCGCCCGCGACGTACGGCCACCCTCTCGGGCCGGCCAGGATCACCGCTGAGGCCTGCCGCTTCTCCCGGGCTTCGGCCACCAGGGGAGCCGCGTCGATTTCGGCTGCGTTCATCCCTTCCACGGCGGCGAGGCCCGGGCCGTCCACCGCGACGCCGTAGACGGAAAACTCCTGCCGGAACGGCGCCCACCACGCCTCGCTGCGGAAGCCGTCGCGCATGGTCTCGGCGTCGAAGGTCGCGATCTGGCCACGGATCTGCGGGAGCTGTGCAGCAGCCTGCGCCTGCGATTCGATCATCCGCAGGCGCGCTTCGAACGCGGACTGCGCGAGCGACCCTTCGTTGCTCGCGAGCTGGCTTGCGAGCGTGCGCAGGCCGCTCTCGTGCAGCCGGTGGATCGCCGCCGACGCGAGCAACGCCGCGACCAGCGCCGCGACCGCGGCGGCGATTCCGAGCTTGCGTTTGGAGCTGCGCTGCATTCCTCTCCTAGAGTCCCGCGGCCGCGCGGGGTTTCGAAGGCGGAGGAGGCAGGATTCGAACCTGCGAGCCCTTGCGGGCCAGCGGTTTTCAAGACCGCCGCCTTCAGCCGCTCGGCCACTCCTCCCCCCGGAACGAGTCCAATGACCCTATCCGAGGATCGTCTACTTCGCCAGCCGCGCTGTCTTGATGATGACGTTTTGCATGGGCACGTCCGTCAAAGGCACTCCTTCGGCCGAGGGCTTGTTTGTAGACGGCACCGACTCGATGCGTCGAACGACGTCCATCCCTGCGATCACTTTACCGAACACCGCGTAACCAAAGCCGCTCGGAGAATCATCCTTGTGGTCGAGAAAATCGTTCGGCGCGGTGTTGATGAAGAACTGGTCGGTCGCGCTGTCGACGAACGGGAGCCGGGCCATCGCCAGGGTGCCTGGCAGGTTCTTGAGGCCGTTCTTGGCTTCGTTCTTGATGGGCGGGTGGTTCCCGCCGAGCTCGTGCAGCTTCTGGTCGAACCCGCCGCCCTGGATCATGAAGTTCTTGATCACCCGATGGAAGATGGTCCCGTCGTAGTGCTTTTCCTTCACGTATTGCAGGAAGTTGGCGGTGCTGATCGGGGCGTGCTCCGGATCGAGCTGCACCTTGATGACGCCTGCCGAGGTGGTGAGGACGACCACCGGCGCTTTGGACGTGTGCGCGGGTGCCGCGATCAAGACGCAGAGCAAGAGCGAGGTCATGTCCACCTCTTATCATTCTTCAGCGGCAGCGGAACTACGGCCTACGGCTCGGTGACAGGTTCCTGGCCCCCCTGGCCCGCGGAGCAGCCCTCGCCCGTATCCGACGTGCGACGTAGGGTTGCTAATGTACGCGAAATGCGGGGTCAGCGCACGCGTGCGGTCAGGCGGTCGATTCCGCCCATGAACGGGCGGATCGCCTCGGGCAAGAGCACGCTGCCGTCCGGTTGCAGCCCATTTTCGAGCAGCGCCACCACCGTGCGGCCGACGGCGAGGCCGGAGCCATTCAACGTCGCGGCGAAGCGCGGCTTCTCACCCGGCGCCGGCCGGAAGCGGATCTTCGCCCGCCGCGCCTGGAACTCGCCGAAGGTCGAGCAGGAGCTGATCTCCCGGAACGCGCTCTGCCCGGGCAGCCACACCTCGAGGTCGTACGTCTTCTCGCTGGAAAATCCCATGTCGCCCGTCGAGAGCAGCACCACCCGGTGGTGGAGTCCGAGCTTCTGCAGCGGCGCCTGCGCGTCCAGGACCAGCTCCTCCAGCGCGTCCTGCGCGCGCACCGGATCCTCGAAGCGCACCAGCTCCACCTTGTGGAACTGGTGCTGCCGGATGATGCCCTTCGTGTCCTTCCCGTAGCTGCCGGCCTCGCTGCGGAAGCAGGGAGAGAAGGCGCAGTACTTGAGCGGCAGCGATTCCAGAATCTCGTCGCGGTGGTAGTTCGTGACCGGCACTTCCGCGGTGGGGATGAGGTAGTAGCCCGCGGTCGTCTTGAAGAGGTCCTCCTCGAACTTCGGGAGCTGTCCGGTCCCGCGCATCGAGTCGGCGTTGACCAGGTAGGGCGGGATCAGTTCGACGTAGCCGCGCTCGCGGGCGTTGTCCAAGAAGAACTGCACCACCGCGAGCTCGAGCCGCGCCAGGGCCCCCTTCAAGAACGCGAAGCGCGCGCCCGAGACCTTGGCGGCGCGCTCGAAGTCGAGGAGTCCGAGCTTCTCGCCGATCTCGACGTGCTCCTTGGGAGATTCGATCTGCGGCTTCGTCCCCCACTCGCGGACCACGCGGTTGTCGTGCTCCGACGATCCCACCGGGACCGATTCGTGCGGCAGGTTGGGGACGGTGAGGAGCGCGGCCTCGATCTTCTCCTCCACCTCCTTGAGGCGTCCTTCCTTCTCCTTCACCGCCTCGCTCAAGGTCTTGAGCCGCGCGCGGAGCTTCGCCTGCTCCTCGCCCTTCAGCGTGCGCATCTCCTCGCTCGCCTTCTTCTGCTCCGCGCGTTCGGTCTCGCTCGCGAGGATGAGCTGGCGGCGTTCGCTGGCGAGCGCCTCGATGGGCTGGAGCGCCTCGGCCGCGGCGGCGTTGCGGTTGGAAAGCCGCTTGCGCGCCTCGGGAAGATTGGCCACCACCCACTTGAGATCGAGCATGTCGTCCTTTTCAGCCGGAAAGCTTTCCGGTTTTGGAGCCTCGCGGCTTCACGGCGGCGTCGCGATCTAGTCCTGGCTTTTTTTCGAGTCAATCGGAAGCCGCCAAAGCCGGCCGCGCGGCCGCGAACGACGGCCTAGGCGGGCCCTGCCGCATACGCAAGCAACTCCTCCGCGGAGATCTTGTACGAGCTGCCGCAGAAGTCGCAGGAGCAGACCGCGCCGCCGTCGCGCTCGGCCATGTCGCGCAGCTCGAGCGGCTCCAGCGTGCGCAGCGCGCCTTCCACCCGCTCCCGGGAGCAGCGGCACTGAAAGCGCGGAGAAAGCTCGCCGGCGACCGTCACCGACAGGCCGAGGCGCCCCGGCAGATCGCGCAGGTCGTGCAGATCGCGCAAGCCGCGGGCGAGTCCGCCTTGGCGGAGCGGCTTCCCGCGCTCGCGCACCGCGCGCACCGCCTCCTCGTCGTCGACGAGCGGCGCCAAGAGCACCCCCGCGGGAGTCCCCGGCGAAAGCACTTCCAGCGCCACCTCACCGCCCCGCTCGGTCTCCGTCCGCAGTGCGAGCGTCAGCGCGGCGCCGAGATCCGCGCCGGCGAAGGGAAAGACCGTCCGGCGCAGGGCTGGATCCTTGCGGACGATCGAGAGCCGCCCGGCGAGCTCGTCGTTGCCGGTGGCGAGCAGCGGCTTCGGGTCGAGGCGGCCCTGTTCGTACCGCGCCGCCAGGTCGGACACGCGCACGAGCCCGCGGGCGGCGCCCGAGGCGTCCGCGTCGGCGAGGAGCCCACGCAGAGGCCCGGCGCAGTCGAGCTGCACGTCCACCCGCGTCTGGGAATGGACCGCGAGGAGGAGCGCGCCGCACATCGCCTGGCCGAGCGCCGCCGCGCTGCCGGCCGCAAGCCCGTGCCGCCTCGCCGCGTCCGCCTGCAGCGCAGGCGCGACGCAGGCATAGAAGAGCACGCCCTCGCCTTCGCAGATGATGAACCGATCGGTCACGGCGCGAACGATAGCTGCCATTGCGCTGCCGGCACCAAGGTTTCTGCACACGCCCGCACAGCGGGCAGCCTCAGTCCGGGAGCAGCCGCCGCGCCGCCACCGACAGCGTCACCGCTTCGCCGGGAAGGGCTTTCAAGATGGCGCGGAGCCGTCGCAGCTTCTCCTTGGCGGGCAGCGCGATGCCGGGCTGCTTGCGCCCGATGTCGGCGGGCACATCGCTCCGATCGAGCGCGTCGATGCCGTGCAATTCGAGGTTGAAGTGGCCGGAGGCAGCGCCCAGCCGCGAGAGCGAAGGCCAGGCGAGGACGGAAGTGCCGATGACGGGGGCGCGCAGAACCGGCGTGGTCGAAATGGGCAGCTCGCGCAGCCCATCGCGCAGGTGGGGACCGCGGCGGGAGAAGAGCTGAGCCGCCGGGCCCAGGATGCTGTGGCTGCGGCGACCCGAGACCCGGTAGAGGCCCATCGCCAGCGCCTTGAGCGCGTAGTACGGCGGGCTCGGCAAGAGCGACGAATCGTACAGATAGCCGCGCCCCTTCAGCGCCGAGAGCAAACCCTTCGAGAGCGTATATCCGGGCGCGCGAAAGCCGAGCGGCCGCGGAAGCCGCAAGCCGAGAAGCTCCTCCTCGCAGCGCTGCAGGTCGTCGGCGAGGCGAGCCTCTGGCCAGCGCGACATCGCGTAGTCGTGGGCGAACGAGTGCGAGGCAATCTCGTGGCCTGCTGCCGAGGCGGCGCGAAGCCTCTCCGGCGCGATGCCGGCTTCGCGGCCGATCACGAACAGCGTGGCCTTCACCGGCAAGGCGTCGAACAGATCGCAGAGCCGCTCCAAGGCAACCTCGGGCACCGCGCGGCGCGCGCGATCTTCGATGGGCTCAGGCAGCCCGTGGATCTGCGCGTAGCAACCGAGGCCGTCGAGATCGACCGAGACCGAGAAGAGCATGCGTCACGGCGCCCTTCGCGACTCTTCCTGCAGGTAATAGATGTCGTCCTGCACGCTGGAGACGTCGCCGGCGTCGGGGCGGAGGTCGAGGTAGCGCTGGAACTCGGTGATGGCTTCCTTCCGCTTGCCGTCGTCCTTGTACATGTAGCCGAGCTCGTGGTGGGCGGCGGCGTCCATCGTGTCCACTTGGACCGCGTGCTGCAGGGCATCCTCGGCCCGCGCCCGGCAACCTTTGCAGTCCTTGTCCTTGTAGGCGACGCCGAGCTTGGTCCACACGCCGGTGAGCTTTCCGTCCTGCACGAGCGCGCGCTGGAAGTCGCGGATGGCGCCGTCCACATCGCCCGACTGCTGCTCGGCGTCGCCGACTTCGGCCCACAGCCGCGCCCGCTTGGCATCCACCTCGGCCGCGCGCCGGTAGGCCTTCACCGCTTCGGCGAAGCGGTTCTCGATCATCAGGTTGTTGCCCAGGTGCTCGAGCGCATCGGCGTTGTTCGGGTTCTTCTCGATCGACTTCTGCAAGGAGTCGATCGCGTCCTGGACCTGCTGCCCCATCTCGTAGACGACGCCCATCCAGTACAGGTACTCGGCGTTGTCGGGGTCGATGTTGACCGCCTTGTGCAGGGTGTCGATGGCCTCGTTCAAGTTCTTGCGGCCGGCCAGCGCGCGGCCGAGGAAGTACTGCGCCTCGGCGTTCTTGCCGTCGATGAGGACGGCCTGGCGAAGCTCCTTTTCCGCCTCTTCGAACTGGCCGCGCTCGACCAGAAGCGCGCCCAGCCGGGCGTGGTAGCGCGAGTCCTTGCCGTCGAGCTGCACCGCCTTGCGCAGCGCCGTCAGCGCCGCGTCCGAGTGGCCG
>DASXHM010000389.1:0-3661 GCA_036488495.1 Myxococcales bacterium
GAACCGGACCACTTCGTCGCAGACTTCGGCGCTGTCCCGATCGAGCGGCAAGAGGTGCCCGCTGGCGGGAAAAATGCGCGTGCGCACCGGCTTGGGCGACCCGAGCCGCAGCGCGAGCTCTCGCGCCCCGGCGGATGAGACCGTCCGGTCGCGCCCGCCCGACAGGATCAAGGCGGGAGCGCGAACCTCGGGCGCAAGCTTCCGCGCCGAGGCAGCCAGAAGCCGCAGCTCGCGTCCCCAGGAAAGCGGGACAGCCGTGTACGCCTGCGCGACGCTCTCGCGATCGTCGGCCACGGCGACATCGCGCGCCCCCTTGGGCAAGAGCACGCGCGGCGCCACCGGCAGCCTGCCGAGAACCTCTGCAAACAGCCAGGTCGTGTGCGAGAACGTGACCGCAGGCGCGAGCAGCGCCACCGCGCGGATGTCCGGCGCCTGGGCCGCGAGATGGGTCGCGAGCAGCGCACCGGCCGACAGTCCACACAGATAGATGCGCCGCGCTCCCGCGAGCCCGCGTAGCGCGGCCTCGGCAGCCCGAAGCAGATCGAGGTGCGTCTTCCCGAACAAGTCTTCAGGGCGGGTGCCGTGGCCTGGGAGGAGCGGGCCCACCGATCGCATGCCCGCACGCGCCAGTGCCTCGCCGACTGGACGCACCTCCGCAGGCGACCCGGTCAACCCGTGCAAGAGGAGGCAGACGTCTTGTCCGCCGCCCAGATCGAAGGCTTCGCCGGGGGCCATGCGGCGTGCGGCGATAGCAGGTTCGCGCCATGCCCGCAAACGGCTTGCACGCTACATGCCGGGTGCTAGAAGCCCGCCATGGCCGACAACCCGCAACCCCCGCAGGCGCTCCAGATCCCGCTCCAGATCGAGGAGGCCACCTCCAACGGCGTCTACGTCAACATGGCGATGCTGCATCACAACGAGACGGAGTTCGCGATCGACTTCATCTACGTGCAGCCGCAGGCGCCCAAAGCGGTGGTGCGTGCGCGCGTGATCAACAGCCCGAAGCACATGAAGCGGTTCTTGCTCGCGCTGCAGGAGAACGTCGCCAAGTACGAGCAGCAGTTCGGCAAGATCGACGCCACCGGCGTACCGCCGACCTTGCGCATGCCCCAGTGACGCGAGGTCCGAAAACGAGACCATTTGAATCGTTTTCGGGCCATGCGCGAAGCCTGTCCCCAGAGGGACGCCATGCTGGCACGAAGGCTGCTCTAGCCCGCCGCGAGGCGCCGCAATGAATCGGCGCACGGAGGGCTAACTTGGAAAACGAGCAGCAGGCAACGGTGGGCGGCGCGCGTAGGCCGTGGGCGGCGTACAACATCATCAAGCGCGAGGGCGCGAAGAACATCTGGAGCCGCGTCGGCAGCGCCTTCAAGAACCGCGACGGATCGTTCAACCTCTTCCTCGACGCGTACCCGGTCGGCGGCAAGATCCACATCCGCGAGGACGATCGCGAGCACGGCGCGAAGGAGCGGGGACAGCTTTCGGGGGAGGCCGAGGCCTAGCCGCTCGGGCCGGGCTCGTCCCGGCCCTTCCGGCGCTCGGGTGATCACATGATCCTCGCATTGCTTTTCATCCTGATGGGGGCCGCGCAGGCGCAGGCCCAGACGCAGCCTGCCCCGGCGGAAGTGCAGGTCGAACAGCCTGTCCACCACGCGCGGAAGAAGGCGCAGAAACCGCCGATGGCGGGCGTGCTCAACCTGAACCGCGCCACCGTCGCCGAGCTGCGCCTGTTGCCCGGCGTGGGCAAGCGCCGCGCGGAGATGATCGTCGAGCGGCGGGAGAAGAAGCCGTTCACGACCGTCGACGAGGTCGGGCGCATCAAAGGGCTGCATGCGCTCGTGCAACGGCTGCGGCCGCACCTCGCGGTCACCGGCGACACGACACTGCATCCCTTGACCGCGGCAGTCGTGAAGCGATAAGTCGCGCGGCACATCTCGAGTCCGCCGCCGTGGCGCCCCTTCGGGGGCCTTCGAGGGAAGCCGGTCGAACGCCGGCGCGGTCCCGCCACTGTAGCCGGGGAGCTCGCCCCAAGAAGCCACTCGCGCGACGCGGGGAAGGCGGGGCAGCACGCAGCGCGAAGGAAGCGCTGCACACCCGGGAGCCAGGAAACCTGCCTGGCGGCGTTCAGCGCTTTCACCTCTTCGAGAGAAAGAGGGGAGCCCCGTGCCGCCGTCCCGCGCCCTCGCGCGCATTCTTCCGCCATTCCTCCTCGCCGCGGCAGCCGCGCGCGGCGACGGGCCTGGCGAGAGCATCGAGGTCACGGGCGAGCGGCCGCGGGGCTCGGCAAGCGCGCCGGCGGCCCAGGGGACCACCATCGACGCGGCCCAGTTCGGCGGAGAGGTGCGCTCGGTTTCCGAGATGCTCCTCTCCGCCCCTGGCGTGACCGTCCATTCGTTCGGGGGTCCGGGGCAGGCGTCGACGCTGTCCTTGCGCGGCGCCACCGCCGACGAATCGCTGGTGCTGCTCGACGGCATCCCGCTGCAGGGTCCCGGGGGCGGCGCCGTCGATCTGGCGACTCTACCCGCAACGCTCTTGTCGCGGATGGTGGTGACGCGGGGCGTGCTCGGAGCCCAACTCGGCGCCGGGGCGCTCGGCGGCGCAGTCGAGCTGTTTCCCAAGACCGCCGTCGACAGGCCGACGTTCGGCGCCCAGGTGGCGGGCGGATCGTTCGGCACCGTGCAGGCCGCCGCCGATGGGGCCATGGCGTTCGGCGACGGCGGGTCTGCGTTGGTCGCGCTGCAAGGCGATCGAACCTCAGGCGACTTCGTCTATTCGCGGCAGCTCACGCCCGACATCCCCGACTCCGCCTCCGCCAGCTTCACGCGAGAGAACGCCGACGCCCTCCGCGGATCCGGCCTCGCTCGCATCGCAGCCCCGCTCGGCGGCGATCTGCAGCTCACCGCCATCGGCCTCGGTACCTTCGGCGACCGCGGCCTTCCAGGATCGGCGGCCGCCCCCACTCCACTCTCTCGCGAGCTCGACCAGGGCGGCCTCGCAGGGCTCGGACTGCGCGGCGCCGCCGGCCAGGTTCAGTGGGCCGCGCGAGCGTTCGGCCGCGTCGATCGCATCGAGCTGAGCTGCCAGGCGTCCGCAGCGCAAGCGATCTCGCCGTGCTTCGCCGAGGACCAGCGCGCAAGCGCGGCGCACGGCCAAGGACAGCTCGCGGCGCCGTTCGGCGACCGGCAATGGCTTCGCGCCACCGTGGAAGCCGGTTCGGACTGGGTCCACGGCAGCGGGACCGGCCCTCACCAGCGCGGCGTCGCCTCGCTCGCATTCGCCGACGACGTCCAACTGACGAAGGGCTTCGCGATTCATCCCGCCTTGCGCCTCGACCGCGTCGGCGGCGACACCGGCATCAGCCCCGCCGTGACCACATCTCTCACAGCGACCCCGTTCCTCGACCTCCGCGCAGGCTTCGGCCTCTCCTTCCGGCCGCCGACGTTCAGCGAGCTGTATCTCGACGAGGGCGGTACCGCCGCAAACCCCGATCTGCGGCCGGAGCGGGCGTGGTCGGTCGACGCGGGAGCGACCTTTCGCGCAGGCCCCGCCATCGTCTCGGCCGGCGTCTTCTACACGCGCTACTCGAACGTGATCGTCTACGAGTTCTTCCCGCCCGCGCAGGTGAAGCCCTTCAACGTGGGTCAGGCGCACATCCAGGGAT
>DASXHM010000031.1:0-4800 GCA_036488495.1 Myxococcales bacterium
GAAGGGGCCGCTCGGGGCCGGGCCGCCGAAGAAGGCCGTTCCGGCCTGGCGGCCGTTGGGGTTGGCGACGTCGCACTGAGAGTAATGGCCGGAGCGGCAATACGAACAACTGCCGCAAGCGATGGTCGAGCCGATCACCACTCGGTCGCCCTTGCGCAGGTTGCGTACTCCTTCGCCGACCTCCTCGACGACGCCGACGCCTTCGTGGCCGAGGATGGCCCCCGCCTTCATTCCGGTGAAGGTGCCGCGGATCATGTGCAGGTCGGTGCCGCAGATGGCGCTGGCGGTCAGCCGCACGATCGCGTCCTGCTTCTCCTTCAGCTTGGGCTCCTTGACGGTATCGAGCCGGATGTCGCCGATGCCGTGGAAGACGATGGCTTTCATGTTCCTATTCCTTCCCCGAGCCGGGAGCGGCCATGCCGGCGTGGATCTTTGCCTTCACCGGTTCGGACAGGATCTTGGCCGCGCCGGCTTGAATGTTGTTCTTCCATGAGCCGGCGACGACGTGATCCTTGCCTGCCATGAGCGCCTCGAAGCCCTGCTTCGCGACCTGGTCCGCGCCGTCCTTCTTGCCGGCGCCGACCTTGGTGTCGTCCATGCCCGCGCGGTGGAAGAAGTTGGTGTCGGTGGGGCCGGGCATCAGCGAGGTGACGGTGATGCCGCTGTCCTTCAGCTCCTCCCGCAGCGCCTGCGCGAGCGACTGGTCGAACGCCTTCGACGCGGCATAGACGGCCTCGAACGCGCCCGGCATGGTGGAGGCGATCGACGAGGTGATGAGGATGCGCCCGTGACCCTGCGCGGTCATCTGCTGCACGGCCCGCTTCGCCAGGTGGACGACCGAGCGGCAGTTCAAGTCGACGATGTTCAGCTCGCGGTCGAGGTCAGTGGTCTTGAACTCACCGCCCACACCGACGCCCGCGTTGATGGCCACCGCGTCGACGTTGCGACCCTTGACGCGCTCCCACAACTTCTCGACGCCGTCGGCTTTGGCGAGGTCCACCTGGACGCTCTCGACCTTGACCCCCAGCCCTTCGAACGCCTGCCTGGCCTCGACGATGCCGCCGTCCTCGGCGGCGATGATCAGATCGAAGCCATGCTCGGCGAACTCGCGCGCGAGCTCGTAGCCGATGCCGCTCGACGCGCCGGTGACGACCGCCAACTGCCCCTTGGATGTGTTTGCCATGCGGCATGAGGTAGGAAGCGCGCGCACGCGTCGCAAGCGGCGACAGTCAGGCTCACGCCAAGGGGCCGCACGCCTGCCTCGACAGACAGCGCAGCGCAATCAGCGCCGCGCGCGCGCCGCACATGCCATGCACGCCGGCGCCGGGGGGCGTCGAGGCCGAGCAGAGGAAGATGCGCGGGTTTGGCGTCTCGTAGGGATGGAGCTGCAGCATCGTCTGCTCGATGTCGGCGAGTCCGCCGGGGAGCGCGCCGCCTTCCAGGCTCTGGTTGTGCTCGTACAGCGCGGCCGGAGAGAGGACGTGGCGCGCCAGGATGCGGTCGCGAAAGCCGGGCGCGAAGCGCTCGATCTGCGCTTCGATGGCCGGCCCGGCATCCGCCGTCGAGCCGTATGGGACGTGGCAGTAGGCGTACCCGGTATGTTTGCCTTGCGGCGCGCGAGAGGGGTCGAACAGGCTCTGCTGCACCACCAGCACGAACGGTCGCGCGCATTCCTTCCCATTGAACGCCGCCGATTCAGAGGCGCAAAGGTCCTCCATCGTTCCGCCGACGTGCACGGTGGACGCGAGCAGGCAGGCGGGATCCTTCCAGGGAATGGGTCCGCTCAAGGCCCAATCCAATTTGAAGGCGGCCGGCGAACGAACCGGCCGCCGCAGCTTTTTTACGAACGGCTCCGGCAGCGCTTTTTCGGCGATGCCGGCGAGTTGCCGGGGGGTGACGTCGAAGAGGAACACCCGCGCATCCGGCAGATCGCGCGGCGAACGGACGCGGACGCCGGTGCGGATTTCCCCTCCCAGGCTGCGGAGCAAGCTCGCGAGCGCGGAGGTGATGGAGGCGGAGCCGCCCGCCGCCACCGGCCATTCCTCGACGTGGCCGGCGATGAGGAACAAGAGCCCGAGCGAGGCGGTGAGCCGGTGCTCGAGCGGCGCCATCGAATGCGCCGCGCAGCCGGCGAAGAGGGCGCGAGCACGCGGTCCTTTGAAGCGCGATTTCGCGACGCCCGCCGCTGAGCGAAGACCGACCAATCCAAACCGCGCCAGCTTGAAAGGACGCCTGGGGATGACCCGCAGCGTGAGCGCGTCGGAGATGAGATCGCGCGGCGCGTGCAGAAACGGGGTGAGCAGATCGCGATACGCGTCGGCATCGACTCCGAGCCCGCGTGCGGTCTCTTCGAGCGAGCGATGAAGGATGACCGCCGGCTCGTCATCGAGGGGATGGGCAACGGAGGCCTTGGGCTTGATCCAGCGCAGCCCGTGATCGGCGAGGGGTAGCGCGGCAAACCAGGGAGAGAGAATGCCCAACGGGTGCGCGCCGGAGCAGATGTCGTGTTTGAACCCCGGAAGCGTCAATTCGGCGGTGCGGGCGCCGCCGCCGATTTCCGGCTCGGCCTCCAGGACCACCACCGACGATCCGGCCCGCGCGAGGCGGACCGCTGCCGAAAGCCCGTTGGGCCCGCTTCCAATCACGACCGCGTCGAGCACCCGGGCACCATAAGCCTCTCGCGAGCGATGCGAAACGTCAGAGAACGACCGCGCGGCCACACCCGCGCGCCGAGGGGCGCCCCGTCAAAGAAGAAGAGCGCAGCCGAAGAGCGCCGCGCCGAAGGTGAACCAAGCCACTTGATCGCCGACCACGCCGGTGTGCAGCGCACGCAGACCGCGGGTCAGCGGATCCCAGACGAGCCGGACCGCGCCGCGCAGGGCGCCCGGCAGCGACTTGCGGCCGAGCGTCAGTCCGGCGAGCGCAACCGCAAGAAGCGCGGAAACGATTCCGGGCATCGGCTTGGGCGGCTCGGACTCCGCGGCGGGGGCGGCCGCGAGCGGCGCGCCGTCGAGCACGTGCTGCGCCCAGGCATGGGTGTCGAGCATTCGGGCCGCGGTTTGGAGCGCCACGGTGCGCGGAGTCCAGGCGGTGGCGATGGCGAGAGCGAACAGCGCCACCGCGGGCGCCCACATGCACGGGCCAATCAAGCCAGGCTCCGTTTCCGGCTCTTCGTCGGCCGAGCTCGGCCCCGGCGCATCCGGCTCGCGCGGGCCGATCCCCAAGAAGACGCGCCCGCAGACCCGCAGTACCGCCGCGCCGGTGACGACCGCCGAGGCGTGCAGCGCGAACAGCGCCAAGTGGTGTCCTTCCAGCCCATGTTCGATCAGCGCCGATCCAATGAAGAGCGCGGACCCGGGCAGACCTGCGAGCAGTAAAGCGAGCGCCGCCATCAGCAGGCCAAGCAACGGAAATGGGCGGCCGCGCCCTTGCAGCTTCAGCTCGTCGACCGACTGCAGCCGGTGCAGGAGCATTCCCGCGCAAAGAAACAGCGCGGCCTTCACGCAGCCATGGCCGAGGACGTACAGGGCCGCGCCCGCATAGCCGGTCCCGTCGAGCATGGCGATGCCGAGCAGCATCGCTCCGGCGTGGCTGATGGTGGAGAACGCCAACAGCCGCTTCAAATGCCGCTGCGCGAAACACATCGCCGCTCCCGCAAGGCAGGTGACGACGCCTGCGCAGATCAAGACCTGCCGCGCGCGGTCGCCGATGCCGGTCTGCGAGAACATCGAGCCGTACACCCGCGCGACGCCGTACAGCCCGGCCTCGACCATCACCCCGGAAAACAAGATGCAAGCGGGAGTGGGCGCCGCGGCATGAGCATCGGCGAGCCAGAATTGAAACGGGACGATGGCGGCTTTGACGAGAAAGCCCGTGCAGACGAGCGCGAAGCCCGCCAGCACCAGCGAGTCGTGGCTTTGGCCGAGCATCCGCGCGATCTGCGAGAAGTTGAGCGCGCCGGTCCGGGCGTACAAAAACGAGATGCCCGTCAAGGTCAGGAACGCTCCGGCGGTGTTGACGACCGCGAAGTTGATCGCTCCTTGGAGCGGCCCCATCTCGCGGTTCTTGTAGCCGCACAAGCCATAGGCGGCAGCGCCCATCAGCTCGAAGAAGACGAACAGATCGAAGAGGTCGCCGGTCAGCGAGAACCCGCACATGCCGGCGAGGAAGAGGAGCAAGAGCGCTTGAAACGCCGCCTCGGGTTCCTCGAAGTAGCGGATGGCGAAGACGAGCGCCGAGACGGTGAGAAGCGCGGCGAGGAGCGCGAGCGTGATGCCGAAGCGGTCGGCCGCGAAGTCGATGCCGAGCGCGACACCGGCCCGCGGATGGTACCCGCCGAACCAGTAGACGACCGGCGCTTTGCGCAAGAGCAAGACGCAGAAGAGCGCGGTGACCGACGCCGCGAAAGCGCCGAAGACGTTGGCCATCCACTTGGGCATCTTCGCGCCCAAGCCGGCGAGGATGGCGGCGGCGAGCAGCGGAACGATGACTGGCCAGGGAGCGAGCGCCACGAATCTAGCCTTTCAATGACCGGAGCTTCGCGGGATCGAGCGAGCCGCCCTGCTGGTGCGCTTTGGCGGCGAGCGCGAGGAGCAGCGCCACCACCGTCGCTTCCACCACCACGTCAGTGAGCATCAGCGCCTGCACCACCGGGTCGACGGCGGGCGTGCCGGGGAGCATGTCGACGAAGACCGGGGCGACGCCTCCCGCCCTGTAGCCGATGCCGAGAAGCAAGAGATACGTCGCCGACTGCATCACGCCGAGGCAGACGATGAGGTGGACGAGGTTCTTGCTGGTGGC
>DASXHM010000087.1:0-4397 GCA_036488495.1 Myxococcales bacterium
GACAAAGGCTACCTCGCGCTGGTCGCGGGCGAGATCCACGCGGGCGGCGAGATCGCGCTGCCGCTCTTCCACGATCCGCGCGATCCGCGGCGCATGCTGGCGGCGAGCGACGCCGAGTTTGCGGAGGAGCACGGCGCCCGCCCTGCGCTCACCCGCTTTTCGCCTTTGGAACGCAAGGGCCAGTTCACGTTGCTTGACGTGGAGATCGCGACCGGCGTGATGCACCAGATCCGCGCCCACCTCTCCTTCATCGGCCATCCGCTGGCCGGCGACGAGCTCTACGGCGGCCCTCCGCTGTTGGGCCTCAATCGTCACTTTCTGCACGCGGCCCGGCTCGGCTTTGCCCATCCGGACGGCTCTCGTGTGCGCTACGAAAGTCCGCTGCCGGAGGAGCTGCGCGAGGCATGGCAGTCGCTCGGCGGATGAGGCCCGGAAGATCGAAATGCCTCGCCGCGCGTCGCGATCTGTCGCGTTGACAGTGACTGCGGCCGTGTGTAGGCTCCGCCGCCTTTTCGACCCTGGTACACCTCTGTACAGAGGAGTAGTCAACCGCCATGGATTTCAGTCTCATCGGGATGTGGCATTCCATGGGCCTTCCGGCCCGCCTGGTCGTCATCGTGCTGGCGATCATGTCCGTCTACTCTCTCAGCGTCATGGCGGAGCGGCTCTTCAGCTTCTCCCGCGCCAAGGACCAGAGCCGCAAGTACGCGGAGAAGCTCCGCGACCTCTTGCCGGGCCATCAACTGGTCGAGGCCGCGAAGTTCGCCGGCACGCTCAAGTACGGCCACATTCCGCGCGTCCTCGGCGCCGGCATCTCCGAGTACAACCGGGGCCGCGAGGCGCTGCGCAACGAGGGTCCGCACGACGTCGGTAACTTCGACCTGGTCGAGGCCATCAACCGCTCCGTCGACCGGGCCACCTTGCGCGTCACCGCCGACCTTCGCCGCGGCCTCTCGGGGCTCGCCACCGTGGCCTCGTCCGCGCCGTTCGTCGGCCTCTTGGGGACGGTGCTCGGCATCATCACCGCCTTCCAGTTGATGGCGTCGTCGGGCTCGGGCGGTCTCGCGTCGGTGTCGGCAGGTATTTCCGAGGCGCTCATCACCACCGCCTTCGGTCTGCTCGTCGCCATCCCGGCGCTGATGATGTTCAACTATCTCACCAACCGCGTGGAGGAGATGACGGTGGACATCGCCGACGCCTCCAACGAGCTGGTCGACTTCTTCCTCAAGGAAGGCCGGTTCGACGAGCCGCTGACGAACCCGGGCGGGCCCACCAAGGCGCCGATCGTTGCCCCGGCGACCGCCACCGGCAAGGCGCCGCCGGCCAAGGTGTAGGCCATGGCAATGGACGTCGGGGGAGCGAAGGGGTCCGTCCGCTCGGACATCAACATCACGCCGCTCGTCGACGTGGTGCTCGTCCTCCTCATCATCTTCATGGTCATCACGCCGATGCTCCAGCGCGGCAAAGGCGTGGATCTGCCCAAGGCGCGCCATGCGGCGAACATCCCCGACAACTCGCCGGACCCGCTCTTCATCAGCGTCACCAAGGACGGGAGCGTCTACGTCGAACAGGACAAGCAGCCTTCGGGGCAGCAGGAAGTCACCGCTGCAATGAAGGACGCGGCTGCAGTGCCGGGCAAGATCATCATGCTCAAGGCCGACGTCGAAGCCGAATGGGGCCACATCCGGCCGGTGCTCGACTGGGCCTCGAAGGCGAAGCTCAAGGGCGTGTCGATGGCGGTCGAAGAGCTGAAGGGGAAGAAGTAGATGGGCATGGACGTCGGGGCCAAGAAGGGCCCGCGGTCGGACATCAACATCACGCCGCTCGTCGACGTGGTGCTGGTGCTCCTCATCATCTTCATGGTGCTGACGCCGCTGATGGAGAAGCAGATCGGCGTGCGCGTGCCGGAAGATCTGCCGCCGGAAGTGCTCGATCAGCCGCCTCCGCCGGATCTGACGCAGGTCCTCTTCAAGGTGGACGAGTCGGGCATCTGGCACGTCAACAACGAGACCCTGACCGACGCGACCGCGCAGGACCGGCTGAAGGCGTACTACGCGGTCGCGAAGCGCAAGGAAGCCACCCAGGGGCCGCCGGTCATCTTCTTCGACGCCGACGACAAGGCGAAGTACGTGCGCGCGGTCAAGGCGCTCGACGCCATCCGCGACAGCTCGTCGGGCTGGACCATCGGCATGATGACGAGCTCCATCAAGTCGGAGGCCGCCACCGGCGCGCCGGCTACGCCGGAGGGTGGCGCCCCGGGCACGCCTCCCGGTGGAACGGCACCGGGCGCCACGCCTGCGCAGGGAGCGACGCCGCCCGCCACTCCGCCTGCCACGCCGGAGCCTCCCAAGTAGCGTTTCGCGACAGGCAGAACATCCGAAGGCGCGGAGCGATCCGCGCCTTTTCTTTTGCGCCGACCTGCGCTGAGGTCTCAGACGTTTTCTGGCCGGCGCGTTACTTCGCGGCCGAGCGCCCTCGGCCGCGCCCACCGCGGCGCCTTCTGCGCCTCGCGCCGTCGCGCGGCTTGTCGCCGTGCTCCTCGTCAGTTTCGAGCTGCGACAGATCCTGACCGGCGAAGATGCCCTGCCACCGCGAGAGCTGATCGTGCCCGCGCCCGGTGGCGGCGACCGACAGCTCGAACACCGCCAGGGCCTCCGGAAAATAGCTCTGCCGGGCGAAGGCCTGCGGCGAGCTGCGCCGGCGCCTCCGCTCGCCGGAAAGGATGGGCTGCGCGAGCAGGATCATCCGCGCGCGCTCGGCGATGCGCCTGGGCAACCGCGCGGTCCGCACCATCTCGGCCAGCACGATCTCCGGCGCGACCACGTCCTGCGGCAGAGACCACGGCGCGACGTCGCCCCCGACCGAGAACGCAGGAATGCCGCCCAGCCGCTCGTCGTGGATCTCTGCGCTGTCCACCAGCGCCCCTTCGGGCAGCGGGGCCTGCGCGGGATCGTCGCTGTCCTCCGCCTCGTCACTCTCTTCTTCGAGCGCGGACAGCTCTGCATCGAGGGTGTCGTCGTCCGACTCTTCGCCCGTGGCAAGAGGCCGGTCTGCAGCGTCCGCGTCCTCCACCGGTCCCGCATCGGCGGCGGCCACCCCCGCCCCCGCGTCGCCCGCTCCGGCATCGCCGACGCCGGAACGCTCCGCTGCGGCGGCCTCCGGAGCCGGCCTGGGCGGCCGCGGCGGCCCCTTCGGGATGGGCCCTTTCAGCGAGGGATCGCGCGGCAACGGCGCCAAGAGCGTCGCCAGCAGCACCGCGTCCGAGGGAACCTCGCCAACCCGCACGTGCGCGTCCAGCGCGTCGAGCGCGCGCAGGTGCCGCTCCGCCTCCGCCGGCCCGCCCTTCTCCAGATACGCCGCCACCGGCGGGAGCAGGATGCGAAGGGCATTGACCTCGCGCAGAAGCTCGAAGCAGCGCCGTGCCGCGCCGGACCGGGTCAGTTTGAGCACTTCCTCGAGCACCCGCGGCGGCGCGCAGCGCGGAATCTCGTGCACGTGCGCCCGCATCGCCGCAGCCGTCTTCGGCTCCAGGTCGAACGCGCACTTCGCCGCGAAGCGGATGGCGCGCAAGATCCGCACCGGGTCTTCGCGCATGCGCACGTCCGGATTGCCGATGGTGTGCACGAGCCGCCGGCGCAGGTCTTCCTTGCCCCCGACGTGGTCCACCACCTTGCCTTCGTCGATGTCGTAGAAGAGCCCGTTGATGGTGAAGTCGCGGCGCCGCGCGTCCTCCTCGGCGCTGCCGAAGACGTTGTCGTGCCGGATGAGCAGGTCCTGCGGCAGATCGGCGAGCTCGTCGAGCGGGTTCTGCCGGAAGGTCGAGACCTCGATGATCTTGCCGCCGAAGAACACGTGCGCGAGCCGGAAGCGCCGCCCGATCAAGCGCGAGTTGCGGAAGATGGCGCGCACCTCGTTCGGATGAGCGCTGGTCGCGACGTCGAAATCCTTGGGCCGGATGCCGAGCAGCAGATCGCGGACGCACCCGCCGACCAGGTAGGCTTCGTGCCCCGCACGACGCAGACGGCGCACCACCTTGACCGCATCGGGGTCGAGCAGTGCCTCGGGGATCTCCGGCGGCGCGGCCTCGCGCGCCTGTTCGCTGGGCTCTGTGGACAAGCTGGCTGCGCTTCGTAGCCCCTACAGAGTGCTTGGTCAATGGCGAACGCGAGCGAAATACCGATTGTCAATCTCGGCGACGGCCGTGCTTGCGCCTGCGCGCGGCCGGCAGCACGCTCCGTTTCATGAACTGCCACGCGCTTCTCGACCCGCTCCAATCGCAATCGCTCCTCAGCGCCGAAGAGCGCGCGCTTCGCGACGAGACCGCTCGCGCGGTGGACGAGAGCCTGCTCCCGCTCGCGGCCGACGCGTTCGAGAAGGGCGAGATGCCGGAGGCGGCG
>DASXHM010000090.1:0-5126 GCA_036488495.1 Myxococcales bacterium
CCTCTTTGCAGTCGAGATCGACGCGCGGCAAGCTGGGCCGGTGCAGGACTTGTTCACCTCTGTGGGGTTCGCGCAGGTGAAGGTGCAGAACGATCTGGCGGGCCTTGCGCGCCACGTCTTCGGGCGCCTTCCGGAGGGAGCATAGGAATGGACGCAATCGAGATTGCCGGAGGCAAAAGGCTCTCGGGCGAAGTGCGCGTCTCGGGCAGCAAGAACGCGACGCTGCCGCAGATCGCCGCTGCGCTGCTCGCGCCCGGACGCTCGGTCTTCCGCGGCGTCCCCGACCTGGCCGACATCCGGACCTTGGGGCGGCTTCTCGCGCACATGGGCGCCAAGATCGAGCGGCAAGGCGCGGAGCTGTCGGTGGACGCTGCCGAGCTGCCCCGGCCGGAAGCGCCGTACGAGCTGGTCAAGACCATGCGCGCCTCCGTGCTGGTGTTGGGCCCCTTGGTCGCGCGCTGCGGAAAGGCGCGGGTGTCGTTGCCCGGCGGGTGCGCCATCGGCGCGAGGCCCATCGATCAACACCTGAAAGGCCTGGAAGCGCTGGGCGCGGAAATCGAGCTTGCCCACGGTTACGTGGAAGCGCGGGCGAAAAGGCTGCGCGGCGCGAAGATTCTCTTCGACCTGCCCACCGTCACCGGCACGGAAAATCTGATGATGGCCGCCACGCTCGCGGACGGCGAGACCGTGCTCGAGAACTGCGCGCGCGAGCCGGAGATCGGCGCCCTGCAGGACGCGCTGAACGCGATGGGCGCCAAGGTCAAAGGCGCAGGCTCGAGCATCATCACCGTCGTGGGAGTGACCTCTTTGCGGCCGGCGCAGGTGGACGTCATTCCCGACCGTATCGAGGCGGGCACACTCTTGTCGGCGGCGCTGATCACCGGAGGCGACGTCACGCTGCGCGGGGCGCGGGCCGAAGATCTCGACGCCGCGCTGGTGAAGATGCGCGAGGCGGGCGCGCGCATCACTTCGGGCGCAGGCTTCTTGCGCATCGAAGCGCCCGAGCGGCCCGAGGCGGTGGACTTCATCACCGCACCTTTCCCTGGCTTTCCCACCGACCTGCAGGCGCAACTGATGGCGTGCTTGACGGTGGCGCGCGGCGCCTCGCGGGTGGTGGAGACGGTGTTCGAGAACCGCTTCATGCACGTGCAGGAGCTCTCCCGCATGGGCGCGGACGTCGCCATCGACGGTCACACCGCGGTCGTGCGCGGCGTCACACGGCTGTCCGGCGCACCGGTGATGGCGACCGATTTGCGCGCCAGCGCATCGCTCGTCTTGGCGGGTTTGCGCGCCGAGGGGACCACCGTCGTCCACCGCGTCTACCACCTCGACCGCGGCTACGACGGCCTCGAAGCGAAGCTGTCGTCGTTGGGCGCGCGCGTCCGGCGCGTGAAAGCGGGCTGATGTTTTCTCGATTCCTGCGAATGCGGCGTTGCCCTTCTGGATGGCGCTGTACTACGCTCAAGTGACAACCTCTACGGAGCACAAACGAGCCATGGATTGCCCGCGCGACAACACCGAGATGACCGAGCTCAAAGACGGCGAGGAGCGCCTCCTCTTCCGTTGCGATGAGTGCGGCGGCCTCTGGTTGGAAGTCGCGGATCTGAACCGCCTGCTCCTCCACGCAGGCCTCCCCACGCTCGAGGCGATGGGCGGCCGCGCCAATCCGGAAGAGGACGCGGGCCTGTGCCCGAACGACAACGTCGGGCTGCTCGCGGTGGAGAGCCAGCACAAGCGCAATCCCCTCGTCTACGAAACCTGCGAGAGCTGCGGCGGGATCTGGCTCGAATCGGACGACTTCGAAGAGCAGGGTCAGGACACCCCCGCGATGATCCGCGGCATCGTCGATTTCTACCGCGAGTTCTCGACCATCCAGTCGCAGCCGCCGAAGGCCGCGCGCAAGTAGTGCGCAAGGTCCTTGCGCTGCTCGTGCTGGCGGCGTGCAAGCGCACAGCCCCGCCGGGTGTGCACGACGCTGGCGCCGCGGTCGTTCGCGAGCCGCCGCGAGAAGTGCGCGAAGTCGAGCCGAACGATCGCGCCTCCGAGGCGCAGGTCATCGAATCCGGCGGCCGCGTCTTGGGGACGTTTTCGTCGGCGAAGGATCAGGATTGGTTCCGGCTGACAATGCCGTTCGGGCAGGTGGCGCGGGTGCAGCTCAGCACGGCGGGCCGGGCGGAATTGGACGTGCGCGCGGACGACGGGTCGCTCTTGGGGACGTATCGCTCGCAGGGCGATGGCGGTGTGTTTGCGCGGGATGTTTCGGCGTTTCGGGCGGTGGAAGACGGCGGATCCGGCGATGGCGGAGCTTCGGACGGCGGGATGCGGGCGGCAGCGGGCGCCGCGGACGCAGCGGTTTCTCCGGACGCGGCAGTCTCGCCGGACGCGGCAGTCTCGCCGGACGCGGCCGTCTCCCCCGACGCGGCCGTCTCCCCGGACGCTGGTGGTGCACCGCCGGACGCTGGAGCTGCGCCGCCGGACGCTGCGACCGCAGCACAGTCCGTCGATGCCGGCCCGCCTGCGCCGCGCGAACTGTTCCTCGTCCTCCGCCGTGGAGAGGCCGGCGCCGCATATACGCTGACGGCCACGCTCGAAGAAGCGGCGGCAGACCTGGAGATCGAGCCGAACGACGACGTTCAGCACGCGACCCCGCTCGGGCCGACCGCGTCGGGCTATCTCTCTCCCGCCGGCGACACCGACTGGTACCGCATCCGCACCGACTCTCCGTCCGTCCTGCAGTTGCAGCTCACGGGGCTCTCAGAAGAGGTCGACATCGCCGCGTTCGAGCTCTCCGACGACGGCAAGCCGCAGCTTCTCGCCGCTTCCGCCCAGGGCATCCTGCCGGCCGTCGGCATCGGGCCGGATGACGCATTCTTGCGGCTGCGCTTCCACGATCCGGCGCACGAAGACCGCGAGCATCTCTACAAGCTGGCCGTGGCGCTGCAGCCCGACGACGGCGCCCTCGAGCGCGAGCCGAACGGCACCGTCGAAACCGCGCAGGAGCTGTTCTTGCCGATCGCGGTCAGCGGGCATCTGTGGCCCGCGCGCGACGTCGACATCTTCCGTTTCCACGTTCCGAAAGATCAGCCGCCGCTCACCATCGCGCTGACGCCGCCACGAACGATGCCGCTCTCCATGCGGCTTCTCGAGCTGCACGACGACGGACCGGAAGTGATCGGCACTTCGTCCGCCAATCCACCCAGCCTCGTCTCGGTGCCGCTCAAGGAAGGCGACTACGCGGTGGAAGTGCGCAGCCCGCGAAACGACGCCAGCGCCACCGACACGTACGAATTGCGCATCTCGCCCTGAGCTTCTGAACGGCGCTCCTGCGGCCGCGCGTCTGTCCTTGACGGGCCGAGCCGCCCCGACTAGCTTCCGCGGCTCGGGCGGGAATAGCTCAGTTGGTAGAGCATCAGCTTCCCAAGCTGAGGGTCGCCGGTTCGAATCCGGTTTCCCGCTCCATTTCCAAAAAGACTTGCGGCGCGAGACACTTCGTCGCTGCGGCTACCACGCGTAAACCCCGCCGCGGACCTGTAAACGCGCCAGCTCGAATTGGACCTCGCGAAGAGCTCTTTCAATGCCGATTTCCAGGATGGGCCGACTGAACCGCAGGCGTCCTGCGACATTGTCGAAGAAGCGGCCGAGTGGATCCACCATCAGGTACGATCCGGTCATCGCGTCATTGTCTTCCGGCACTGGCGCAAGACCTTCCGCGGCGAGCGCGGCATGCCGGTCCACGAAGGATCTGAATTGCGCGGCGGTGATCAGCAATGGCTCGACTGAGCCGTCGTTCTGCCCATTGACGGCGAGTACCTGGAAAACCTTCCAGCGTTCGGGACTCACCCGTCGGACGAGCGCGGAGAGATCCTCCTCCCAGTTCAAGCGCGTCACCACCGTATTCAACTTGGTTCGAATTCCCCGTTGGCGCACGTAATCGAACAGCGAAATGCTGTCGCGGACATAGCGGCCCGCGCCTCGCCCGAGTTGCTTTTGCACCTCCTCGTCGGCTGAATCCACCGACAGGCCAACCCAGTCGACGGCTCCCGGCGCCGCCTCCAAGGCGGCCCGCAGCTTCGCACCATTCGACACGATGGCAGTCGTCACCTTCGCGCTGTGGGCAACGCGCAAAAGACGGGGCAGCGCGGGATGGAGCGTCGGCTCCCCACCGACGAAGGTCAGCTTCTTCGTCCCGGCCTCTGCCAGCTGACGCACGAGGCGTTCGGCATCGTCTGCCGTTAGCTGGCCGCGAACTTCGGGAAAGGTCGCAAAACAATAACGGCAACGCTCGTTGCACGGTTTATAGAGATGAAAATTGACTGCCAGCAATCGGTCCTTGGTGCACGTCTCCATCGCGGTCCCCTCGAAGAGGAGGGCAGGTCATCCGCCCATCCATGGAGGTGCACGCTGGCGACGGGAAAACCGATCGTCGATTGACTCAAGTCATTGGCAACGCTTGAGAAATCCTTCGAGCTCCCGCTCTGCGGCGCGGCGCAAGACGCCCACGCGCACCGCGCTCAGCGGAGGCTTGAGAAGTCCGCCGATTGCGACATCGGTCAGATCTTCCTGGTAAGCAAGGTCGAGGATGAGCCGCGATCGCGTGTCGAGCCGCCTGCGCGCATCGTCCAGCACATCCAGCTCTTCCTGCGAAACGGTTTGATCCTCGCCCGACGGGGATGGGCACGCGGGTTCGACCACGCTCTCTCGATCGCGGAACCTGCGCGAGTAGCGCCAACCGTCGATCTTCAGCCGCGTTGCCTTGGCGCGAAAAGCACCGCACAGAGGGGGCGCTGCATAGTGCTTTTCGACGCAGACATAGAGGAAGGCGGTGTGGAGCGCATCGTTCGTGTCCGGCTTGTGCGCTCCAAGGACGCGTTGGGTGCGGTGCCAGACGTCGTTACAAGCATCGCCGACCAGTTGATCGTAGCAGTTCTTCAGCGATGAGTCCGGGCCGGCGTCACTTCCTTTCTGAACCAACAGCGCCGCGACCCCTGCGGTGACCAGGGCTGCTACGACCTTCCTACCTCGCGAACGAGGCTTTCTTCCTGTTGTTCGGCGAGCCATTCTGCAAGTCCCCCCGTCGACGCCGAAGCAATGCCATTGGGGCGGCCAGCTTTCTGCCCCGCGCATTG
>DASXHM010000096.1:0-14901 GCA_036488495.1 Myxococcales bacterium
CGGCGACGACTTCGACCGCGCCCTCGCCGAGATTCTCTTGCAAGGCAAGGAGCGCACGCCGCGGCTCGTCCGCGAGGCCATCGACGCAGCCAAGGCCGCGAAGGAAGAGCTCACACTTTCGCAGTCGGCGAAGGCGCTCGGGCGCACCGTCACGCGCGCGGATTTGGAAGCGGCCATCCAGCCCTTGATCGAGAAGACCGGCAACGCCTGCCGAAGAGCGCTGCGCGATGCCGGCGTTCCGGAAGGCAAGGGTCTCGACGGCGTCATCCTGGTCGGCGGCTCGACGCGGGTTCCCGCGGTGCGCCGGTTCGTGGCGGAGCTGTTCGGAATGCAGCCGCTCGCGGACATCGATCCCGACGAGGTGGTGGCGCTGGGCGCGGCGGTGCAGGCGGACCTGCTCACCTCCGAGAGCCCGCAGCACGACGTGCTGCTGCTCGACGTGACGCCGCTCTCGCTCGGGCTCGAGACCATGGGCGGGCTCGCCGAGAAGATCATCCTCCGCAACACCACCATCCCCGCGAGCGCCGGTCAGGAGTTCACCACCTTCGCCGACGGCCAGAACGGCATGGACATCCATGTCGTGCAGGGCGAGCGCGAGCTCGTGGCCGACTGCCGTTCCCTGGCGCGCTTCACGCTGAGTGGAATCCCGCCGCTGCCGGCGGGGCTCGCGCGGGTGAAGGTCATCTTCCAGGTGGACGCGGACGGCATCTTGAGCGTCACCGCCCGCGAGGAGCTGACGGGTGTCTCGCAATCCATCACCGTCAAGCCGTCGCACGGCCTCAGCGACGACGAGATCGAGCGGATGCTGCTCTCGTCGATCGAAAACGCCGAGGCGGACGTGCAGGCGCGGCTCTTGATCGACAACCGCATCGAAGCGCAGCGCATCTTGAAGGCCGCCGAAGGGCAGTTGCAGAACAACGGCGACCTGCTCTCGCCGGAAGAGCGCGCGCCCATCGAGGCCGCGATGAAGGCCTTGCGCGAGGCGGCGGAAGGCAAGGATCACCACCTCATCCACGACCGCATCGAGCGGCTCGACCATCAAAGCGCGGAGTTCGCCAAGCGGGTGATGGACCGCGGCATCGAGCGCGCCTTGAAGGGTCATTCGGTGGGTGAGTTCGATCACGGCGAGCTGTCGCCGCACGCGCAGAAGGCCTATTCGGCGCTGAAGGACTGACCCCGATGCCTCGCATCACCATCTACGATCCGCGCGGCAAGCTCGAGGCGGAAGGCGAGGTAGACTCCGGCGAGTCGCTGCTCCAGGCATCGCTCAAGCTCGGCGCGCACCACGGATCGGCCTGCGGCGGCGTCTGCGCCTGCTCGACCTGCCACGTCTGGGTGAAGAACGGCTTCGGCTCGCTCTCCGACATGCAGGACAACGAGTCCGACATCCTCGACCGCGCCTACGACGTGAAGGCCAACTCGCGGCTCGGGTGCCAGGCGCAGCTCGCCGACGAGGACATCGTCTACCAGATCACCGAAGAGTCCGAGCGCACGTGGTACGACGAGCACCCGAAGGAGCGCCACGAGGCCGAGGCAGAAGGGAAATGGCCGCCAAAATGAAGCTGACCTGGCACGACGTCCAAGACATCGCCATCGCCCTGCACGAGAGCCGGCCGGAGCAGGACCCTCTCGAGGTACGCTTCACCGACCTGCACCAGTGGGTGCGCGAATTGCCCGGCTTCGCCGACGACCCGAACAAGAGCAACGAGAAAATCCTCGAGGCCATCCAGATGGCGTGGGTCGACGAGCGAGAGTGAGTCGCCTCGGAGACGAAAGAGAATGAAGCCGTCCGCCGCCTGGAAAGCCCTGCACAAGCACGCGGCCGCGAAGACGGGCGCCTGGGAGGACCATCCCTGGGGCCACAGCGTCTTCAAGATCGGCAAGAAGATGTTCGTCATCTTCGGCGACGACGACGGCTACGGCGTCACCTGCAAGCTGCCCGACTCCGGCGAGGCCGCTGTGACGATGTTCGGCTGGGCCGCCCCCACCGGCTACGGCCTGGGCAAGAGCGGCTGGGTCACCGCGCGCTTCGCCGCCAAAGACGACGTGCCGCTGCCGTTGCTCAAGGAATGGATCGACGAAAGCTACGCCGCCGTCGCCCCCAAGCGCGCTCCGGCGTCGAAGAAAAAGGTCATTCGAGCGGCGCGGTGAGAAGGACGTCGAGCTCGGTTCCGTCGTCGAGCCGCCCCTCGCCGGGCGGCACCACCGCCACCGCGTTCGCCCCGGCCCAGGACGCGATCTGCATGCTGCTCTGCTGACTGCCGGGAGAGAAAGAGAGCTGCGCGCCCTCGATGAAGGCGCGGCCGCGGGGGAAGTAGGTCAGCTTGGGCACGCGCGCGATGGTGCCGCGCAGCCGCGCGCGCGCCTGGGTCCGGGCGGGTTTGGGATCGCCGGCGAGGAGCCGCAGGGCGAGCCTGACGAACAGCTCGAACCCGAGCGTGGCTGCCGCCGGATTGCCCGGGAGGCCGAAGAAGAGCCGCCCATCGCCGGCGCCGAACAGCACCGGCTTTCCGGGCCGGATGGCGACGGTGTGGAAGACCAGCTCGACGCCGAGCCGCTGCAACGACTCCTGCGCGTGATCGTGGTCGCCGACAGAGGCACCGCCGGTGGTGATGACCACGTCCGCGTCCACCCCGCGGAGCCGTCTTGCAATCTCCGCGACGTCGTCGAGCGCGATTCCCAGCCAGATCGTGTCGGCTCCCGCCTCGGCGCAGAGCGCGCGCAGGGCGAGGCTGTTCGTCTCGGTGAGCTGTCCCGGCCCGGGCGTGTCGCCGAGGGGGACCAGCTCGCTGCCGGTGGAGAGGATGGCGACCCGCGGCCGCCGATGCGCGAACACCGCCGGCTGCCCGCAGGCGGCGCAAAGCGCGAGCTCGGCCGCGCGCAGATAGGTTCCCCGCGGCAGCGCCGTCGCCGAGGCCCGCAGCTCCTCGCCCTGGCGGCGGATGTGCTGTCCGGGCTTCGGGGGAAGCTCGAGCCGGAGCACGTCACCTTCACGCAAGGCGTGCTCCTGCATGACCACGCAGTCGGCGCCCGTCGGGATGGGGGCGCCGGTGAAGATCCGCACCGCCTCGTGGGCGGTGAGCGGCCTCGGCCAAGGGGGGTCGCCGGCAGCGACTTCCCCGATGACGCGCAGGGGACTGCTCGCCGACGCCGAGGGCAGCGCGTAACCGTCCATCATCGACACGTCGGTGGACGGCTGATCGCGCAGCGCCAGAACCGGCCGGGCAAGCACCCGGTTCGCTGCCTCGGCCAGGGGCACCTCTTCCTGCGGCAGCGGCAGGGAGCGGGCGCGAACGGCGGCAAGCGCTTCGTCGAGCGGGATCATGGGAACAGCTTACAAAACAGTAAAGGCCCCGGCATCGCTGCCGGAGCCTCTCTGTCCAACCGCAGGCGCAATTCGCGCTCAGGGCTCCACGGTCAGGGCGTCATGGTGCCGAAGAGAGGACTCGAACCTCCACGGGGTTGCCCCCACCAGACCCTGAATCTGGCGTGTCTGCCAATTCCACCACTTCGGCAGGACGCCAAAAGCCGCCGCGATCTAGCGAAGTGGTGGGGGCAAGTCAAGGAACGCCGGATGGGGACGCGGGCGCGAATGTTGCCATCCTTCTCGCTTGCGTTAGGACTGAGGGACAGCGGAGGCGGCGTTTTTGCCGAAGCCCCCGCCGAGCACGGCGCATTCACGGATGAAGAGAGTGGAACGAGACGACCGGCGCCGCATCCTCATCGTCGACGACGAGGAGGGGTTTCGCGACGGCATGGCCGACCTGCTCGAGATGGAAGGCTACCTGACCGCCGTCGCCCGCGACGCCATCGAGGCGGTGCGGATGGTGCCGGAGTTCCGGCCCGAAGTGATCCTGCTCGACCTGCGCATGCCGCTCCTCGACGGGGAGGGCTTCTTGCGCGGCATGAGCGGCGTGCCGGCCACGAAAATGGTGCCGGTCGTGCTCATCTCGGCGAAGGAAGATCTGCAAAAGGTCGCCGAGCGCACCGGCGCGACCGCGTATCTGCAGAAGCCGTTCGAGGCGCCGCAGCTCCTCGCGCTCTTGCAGAAAGTCCTCCGCGGATAGGCCCTGAGCCGCCTTCGGCGGCCGGGGGAATGCCGCGGCACAAACGTCACCCCTAAGGCCGCCTTTGGCGGCGGGGGCTAGCGTGGCTTGTCGGCCACGCCTTCGGTGGGACGCCTGCGGATGGGGGCGCTCCCCGAGCTCGGAGTCAGCGACGGCGGCACGGCGGCCTCGGGCGCAGCCACGCTTTCGGGCGCCGCGATGGGCTCACCTGCCCCAGCCAGAAGCGCCTCGGGCGCGCCATTCGTGTGCTCGCCGTCGCCTTGCGGCGCAGGAGAAGCGCTGCTCGCGGCCGAAATCTCGCTGGAAGCGCCTTCGGACGCGCCCTCTGCGGGTTGCGTGGATCCTTCGTCGCGGGGCCGGTCCACCGCCGCCGGTCCCTTTGCCTTCGGGCGCTCCTTGGAGGGGACCGGGGCAAGCGGAATACCCGCCTGCCACAGCTTGCGCTCCGCCTGCGCCAGCCGCTCCTTCGTCACTTCCAATTCGCCCTTGGTGACGAGGTAGACGCGGTTGTTCGTCTCTGCCCGCCCGCGCATCTTGCGGACCTCGTCGCGCAGCTCGGTCTCGCGGCGCTTGGCCTCGCGCGAATTGCGCTCCGCCTGCTGCACCTGCCGCTCCAGCTCGGAACGCGCCGCCTCGAGCTGCTTGCGCTGCTGCGCGAGCTCGTCGGCGAGCTGCTGCTGGATGGGCGATTCGGCGACCGGCGCCGCTGGGGCCGGCTGCTGCGACAGCGCCCGGAGCCGGTCCTGCGCCGCCGAGAGCTCGCCGCGGATCTGCGCCTCGGTCGACCGGGCAGTGCTCAAGTCGCGACGGGCGGCCGCCTCGGAAGCGTGCGCCTCTTCGGTGAGCTTGCGGGCATGGGCCAGATCCTCTTCCAATTCCGCCTCGCGCACACCGCGCGGCTGCTGGATCTTGGGCTTCCCCTCCTGCGTCTTCTTGCGGACCTCGTTGAGCTTCTCGCGCGTCTCCTGGAGCTGCGCGGTGCGGGCCTTCAGCTCGGCCTCGGCCTTGCGCTGCTCCACGCGGGCGAGCTCCGATTCCTTGCGCGCTTCGTCGTGCGCGGCCTTGAGCCCGGTCACCGCGCCCGACGCCGACTGGTACTGGAACCAGAACACCACCGCCAGCACGGCGGCGACGATGGCGATGAGGAAGGCAATACCCGTCATTGGTGGCTCCGCAGAAAGGGCGGGTACCCTATCGGAAATCGTTTCGCGGATCGAGAGGCACGGCGACTTTGGTCAAATGGTGGGCGGTGCGCCCTTCAGCTCTTCGAACACCGCTTCTTCGACGCCTTTGCGGTGCTCCTTGCCGGGGTGGAAGCTGTAGCTCGGCCCGACGAACTTGACCCCGGCCGCGCCGTGATCGCGCACGTCCTCGATGCGCAGCGCGACCAGCGCGCAAGGGAACGGGGCGGCCTGCATCAGCTCCTTCTCGACCAGAGCCGTACCGCGCAGCCCGTAGCAGAGATCGTCGCCCAGCACTTCGACGGCGACCTTCCCGTTCGCGCGGACGTTGCGGAGCGCCCGGCTGCGAGTGTCGACCGCGATGGTGAGCGTCTGCGGGTTGCGGGCGACCGCCCAGGTCATGAGCGTCGTCCAGGGAAGGCCGGCATCGTCGACGGTGGCGACGACCAGCGTCTTGCCGCCCAGGAGGAACTGCACGAGGCGCGGAGGCATCTCGGCGGGAGTGTCTGGCATGTCAGGGGCAGGCTTGGATGTCGGTCGCGTGCAGCCGGGAGCGAAAGACGGCGCAGGCCTGGTCGCGGTCGGCGCCTTCGAGCTGCGCGGCGACGAGCGAGAGCACGGAGGACGGATCGCCGGGGCCGTTTGCCATGGCCCGCGTCGCGGCCAGCGCGGCGCGCGATGCGCCGAGGGTGTCGCCGCTCAGATCGGCCCAGGCCCAGAGCGCGCCGGCGAGCACTGCCGATGAGTCGGCGTCGGCCGGGAGCGGCCGCGCCAGATCGAGGGCACCCGTCGGATCGCCGCCGGGCTCCGAAGATGCGAGGTAGCCTGCGTCGCCCGCGGCCGCTGCGCCCAAGAACAGGGCCACGCCGCGGGCAACCTGCGGCGCCTGCGCGCGAAGCTGGCGGAGCGCCATCTGTTCGACGACGACGCCGGGGTTGAGAGCTGCGGGAACGCGCGCGCCGGCAGGACCATCGCCCAGCGTGAAGGCGTCGGCGGACGGGACGTAATGGAGCCCGGCTGTCCCCGCCTCCGCCAGGACCGGGGCCGGCAAGAGCGCTTCCGCACCGGCCGACAAGAGAAAGCGGCGGGCCTTTTCCATCGCCGCGTACTGTCCGAGCAGGGCGGCGCAGCCGGGTGTGCGCGCCTGCAGCACGGAGGTCGCGCTGCGGCGCAAGGCACACTCCGGGGAGCTGCCGCCCACCACGCGCGAGCCGTCGATGATGGCGCCCACCACCATCATCGCGGCAGGACCGCGCACCGCGGACAGGTCGGCCGAGGGCAATTCCACGTCCTGGGTGGTGAGCTGTCCGGAGAGCCGGTCCACCCCCGAAACGGACACGCGATCCGCCCCTGCGCCGCCGCAGGCCGCGACAAAAGCAAGCGCAAAGAGGGCTGAACAACGCATGGGCGGTAGAATGTAGATCGATGCGGCTTTCGATCGCTACTAAAGTCTTCCTCGGGTTCGTCGCGGTGCTGATCTGCAGCGCCGCGGTGTCCGGGTACGGAATCGTGCGCCTGCAGCGCATCGGCCGCGGACTGTCGCTGCTTTCGCGGCCTTACATGCCGTTGACGCGCGCCGTTTCCACCCTGGAGGCGTTCCAGAAGGAGCGCGCCCGCAGCACCGATCGGCTGCTCGACGAACCCGACGCCAAGGTGCGTCAAAACCTGGTCACGCTGGACCGCACATACTTCGCCCGCGCGGTGGGCGAACGGCTCGCCTTCGCGCAGCAGCTCGTCGACGAGGCGCGCGAGGCCGGGGAAGAGCGGGACGTCTTGGATCGCATCGCCGCCCGTCTCTCGATCATCGCTTCCCACATCACCGACGAGGACAAGGCGGCCGCCTCGGTCATCGCCTCGCTGGAGAGCGCGCGCGACCCCTCGCAGGACGCGGTCGCGCGGCTCAAGACCGCCGAGCGCCGGGTGGACGCGGACCTGCGCTTCTTGAGCCAGGTGCTGCAGGACCAGATGAACCGAGGCGTGGAGGAGGCGGAGAAGCAGGAGCGCGCCGCCCGCTGGGCGGTCCTCGGGCTCTCGGTCCTGGCCTTGGCCATCGGGCTTCTGGTGATGTGGATTTCGCAGCGCGCCCTGCGGCCGATTCGCGCCCTGACCGAGGCGGCGCAGCGTTTGGGCCGGGTGGGGCCCGAGTCCGTGGCGGTGCCGGAGCAAGGCGGCGACGAGCTCTCGCTTCTCGCCCGGGAGTTCAACGCCATGGCACAGCGGCTCGCTGCCCGCGAACGGGAGTTGCGCGCGCAGGGCGAGGCGCTGCTCCGGTCGGAACGGCTGGCCGCCATCGGACGCATCGCGGCGCAGATCACCCACGAGATCCGAAATCCGCTCTCCAGCATCTCGCTGAACGCCGAAGAGCTGGGCGAGCGGCTCCGCGAGGAGTCCCCGAACACCGCCGCGGGCATCCTCTGCGACGCCATCGTCCGCGAGGTCGATCGGCTCGCCGGCATCACCGAGGAGTACCTGCGCTTCGCCCGGCTGCCGAAACCGCAGCTCCGCCACGTGGACTTGAACGACACGCTGCGCGAGCTCTTGGACTTCGTCCGGCCGGAGATGGAGCTGGGCGGGGTTGCGGTACAGCTCGATCTCGCGTCTTCCTTGCCGCTCGTCCAGGCGGACGTCGCGCAGCTCCGGCAGCTCCTCTTGAACCTGCTCCGCAACGCGCGCGAGGCGATGCCGTCGGGCGGCTCCTTGCACGTGGCGACACGCTCCGACGAGGGCTCGGTGTGGATCGAAGTGCGCGATACCGGACACGGGATCCCGAGCAGCCGGCTGCCTCGCATCTTCGACCCGTTCTTCACCACCAAGGAGCGCGGCACAGGCCTCGGGCTTGCCATGGCCCAGGAAATTGCCCAGGAGCACGGCGGGCTTCTCTCCTGCGAAAGCGCCGAAGGTGAGGGCACTTCCTTCACGCTGCGGCTGCCGAAAGCGGCGCTGGTCAGCGAGCCGATGGCGATTGCGCAGGCGTGACGCCCTGCGTATCCTCCGCGCCCCTTGAACGACGTGGCGAAGAAGAGCGTCCTCGCGAACGGCCTGCGGGTCGTCACCGCCGAACTGCCGCATCTGCACACCGGCATGGTGGCGGTGTACGTGCGGGCGGGCTCCCGCCATGAGGACGCGCGCAAGAACGGCGTCTCCCACTTCCTCGAGCACCTCTTCTTTCGCGGAAGCGCCGGCTTCCCCGACGGCCGGGCGATGAACGCGCTGGTCGAGGACTGCGGCGGCTCCTTGAACGGAGTCACCACCCGCGACCACGGCTACTACTTCTCGCCGCTGCATCCTTCGCGCATCGAAGAGCCCATGGCGGTGCTGGCCGACATGCTGCAGCGGCCGCTCTTCAAGGAGATCGAGCTCGAGCGGGAGGTCATCCTCGAGGAGATCCTCGACGAGGTGGACGAGGAAGGCCGCGACATCGACGTCGACAACCTGGCGAAGCGGGCGCTCTTTCCCGGGCACCCGCTCGGCCTCAAGATCGCCGGCACCAAGGAGACGGTCAGCGCGCTGTCGGAGGCCGACCTGCGGGCGCAGCACGAGCGGGCGTACGGCGCGCGCAACCTCGTCCTCGCTTGCGCAGGCCCGCTTTCGCACGACCAGATCGTCGACCTCGCAGAGCGGCACTTCGGCAAGCTGCAGCCGGGCGAAGTACTCCGCGACGAACCGCCGCCCGAGCCGCCCAAGGGCCCGCAGTTGGTGGCGGTCGAGCACAAGGAGTCGCAGGCCGAGCTGTCGCTGTCGTTCCGCGGCCCGCATGAAGACCACGAGGACTTTCCCGCGCTGCGCATCGTCAAGCGCATCCTCGACGACGGCCTCGCTTCCCGCATGCAGCTCGAGCTGGTCGAACGCAAGGCGCTCGCGTACTCGGTGGGCGCGGGCATGGAAGGGTTTTCCGACTGCAGCGTCTTCGAGCTCGGCTGCGCCTGCGCCCCCCGCAAGGCGCCGCACGCGCTGGAGGAGATGCTGAAGCTCCTCGCCGGCCTGCGCGACACCGACGTGCCGGAGGAGGAGCTCGAGCGGGCCAAGAAGAAGACCCGGATGTGGCTCGAGTTCTCGCTCGACTCGCCCGCCGAGATGATCGGTTGGTTCGGCGGCGGCGAGCTCTTGCGGCCTCCTGCCGAGACGTTCCAAGAGTGGATGGCGCGGATCGAGCGGGTCGGCGTGGCGGACATCCGCAGGGTCGCGAGCCGCTACTTCCGCGGCGACGCCATCACCGCGGTGGCGGTGGGTCCCTTGGCATCGGTCTCGCGCAAGCTGCGCGACGCGGTGGAACGCTCTCTGTGACCGATCCGCTGGGCGGGCTCGATCCCATCCCGCGCGAGCGACCCAAGCGCCCTTTCCTTCCGGCGACCTACGGCCTGCTCTTCGCGCTGGCTGCGATGTTCTTCGCCGAGATGGCCGTCGCCGGCGACTTCGCAGGTGAGAGCGATTACGCGCTGGTCCGGCTGGGCGCCTTGATCTCCGGCGCCGTGCGCGACGGCGATTTCTGGCGGATCGGCTCGTACGCGTTCTTGCACATCGGCTGGCTGCACATCCTCACCAACGGCTGGTCGTTGTGGATCTTGATGCCGCAGCTCGAGCTGGCGTTTGGCTCGACGCTGTCGCTCGGCGTCTTCTGCGCGACCGCGCTTCTCGGCGGCGCGACTAGCTTCTCTTGGGCGCTCCTTCGCGGCCACGAAGTGTTCGCGGCCGGCGCGTCCGGCGGTGTCTTCGGACTGTTCGGCGCCACCGTCTCGCTCTTGTACCGCGTGCGGCATCGCTTCTCCGCCGAGCAGCAGCGCTCGATGCGGCGGCAGGTGGTGTTGAACCTGCTCTTGAACGCGTTCATCGCCTACCGCTTTCCGGTGGACAACGCGGCCCACCTGGGCGGGTTCTTGTCGGGCATCGCCTTCGGCCTGCTCGCGCCGCAACGATCGCTGGACCGTCGCTTCTGGCAGAGGCCGGCCAAGTGGGTGCTCTTCGCCAGCATCCTCGTCCTCGGCTCGATGGAAGGGGCGGCCGTCGGCCAGGCGGTGAAACCGAAGCCGCGCGTCTTGCGGGGCCCCGGCGTCGAGGCAAAGATCGATCCGCTGTTCATCCCGGTCGCGCCCGGCAAGGCTGTCTTTCCCGGCAGAGCCGAGTTGGGCATCCGGCGCGAGCCGATGCCCTTCGCGATTGAAATGGACGACACCCGGGTGCGCGTCGGCGGCCGCGATTGGCTGCGCACCGCGGTCAACCAGTCCGGCGTGGAAAAGGTGGTGCTGGAGACGCCCGACGGCGCCGGCATGCTCATCGTCGAGCTGCTGTGCGGGGAAGACTTCTGCCGCGGGGAGCGAGGCGCTTCCATGCTCGAGCCCACCTTGCTGACCGCCCGCGCTGCACCCTGAACCGCGTAATTTTCTTCGCGCTTCTCCGCGGGCGCCGCGTGCTAGATTTGAGGGGATGCGAGAGTTCCTCTACCGGCTCGTGCAGCGGCTCCACGACGAGGCGCGCCCGCTCTCGCGCAACAAGCACTTCCACGCCTTCGAGGGCGAATCGCGCCGCGCCCTGCGCATCGACCGGCACCTGCGCGATCTGGAAGCGCACCTGACCTGCTTGCGCGACCAGGGTGGCGAGCGGCCGCGCTTGCGCGCGCTCGGCGACGGCGGCGTTCAGCTCGTCCTGCCCCACCCGACTCTCTCCGTCGTGCGCACGGCCACCCTCTCGCCCGAGGAAGTCAGCCTGCTCGCTCGCCACCCGGCCGGGGCCTGGGCCCTCGGCATGCCTGAAGAAGGCGAAGCGCAGGCGGCCAAACCTGCTGCCGAGCAAGGTTAGGCAGTCAACCAAGGCTACGGGGGGCTCCCCTTGAACTTCGCCTGCGCGTGTCCCTATCCTCGCAAATAGGGCCTCCGTGAAGCACCTGAAGGTCGCGGCGGTCCGCAGCAGTTGGGGAGCACCAAGGCCCCCGGCAGGGGCGCCGCTTGCGAAAGGCAGAACCGGAATGGCGACTGGGACCGTGAAGTGGTTCAACGACGCGAAGGGCTACGGCTTCATCACCCCGGACGGCGGGGGCAAGGACGTGTTCGTCCATCACACGGCCGTGCAGATGGAAGGTTTCCGCAGCCTCGCAGAAGGTCAGAAGGTGGAGTACGAAGTCACCGAGGGTCCGAAAGGCCCGCAGGCGGCCAACGTCCGCAAGGTCTAACCGACACTTTCCGAAACACCGCGGAACCGCCCGGCGCAATCGGCGTTGCGCGCGGGCGGTTTCGTTTGCTCGAGATCTACCGCAGGTACCAGGTGAGGTTCATGCGGATGCCGTAGGTGCTGGCGACGTCCTGCGAGAAGCCCGGATCGTTCGGGATGGCGTGCCAGTTGACGAAGAATTCCGGCTCCAGCGCGAAGTTCCGGCTGACCCGCGCGCTGTAGGAGACGCCTCCGGCGAGGGCGAGGCCGGTGCTGCTCTGCTCCTCGGCGAAGGTGCCGCTGTTGTAGGTGACGCCGCCGACGCCCGCGCCGAAGTTCACGTTCAGGCCGTTGCCGGAGCGGTCGCCGATGAGGACGGTCTGACCGCGCAGCGTGAAGGTCCACGAGGCGACGTCGTCGCCGGTGCGGGAGAAGTGGGCGAGGTCCGAGTTGATCTCCATGAACATCTGGAACCGGTCGGAGAAGCCGTAGCCGAGGCGGAAGTCGGCGTCGAAGGCGCCCACGCGGCGCGCCTGTTCGGTGGAGAGGTACATGGCGCCGCCGCCCGCTCCGAAGGAGAGCAAGAGGCCCTGGCGCGCCTGCCAGCGGCGCTGGCCGTACGGCGGGGGCGAATCGTCATCGCCGCGGTAACGGCGTTGCGCGAGCGGCGCACCCGAGTCGAGGGTGGTGGTGAAGCCTGCACCCGGAACCGCCTGCAGCGCATCGTCGGCGCGGGCGGCGAGGGGCATGGCGAACAAGAGCGCTGCGGCTGTCAGGATGGTTGTTTTCATGGGCGGTTTCTCGACCTTCGGACGAACCCGCTCGGCCACCTATTCATCGAGAAGGTTCAGGGCAATCGGGCGCCTGGCCGTTCACCCTTTGCGGCCAATTGCCCACATCCGCCCGCCACTTCCTGACCGCCGGAGTAGCGGATGGCGAACGAGAACCTGGCTTCTGCGAGCACGTCGAGGAAGGCCGAGCGGGTGGCTTTCGACGAGCGCGTGAAGGCGGGTCCGCCCGGGAAGGGGTTCACGTCGATGAGGTCGATCTTGACCAGCTTGGGATCGAGTAGCTGGACCAGCGCCCGAGCGTCCTCGGGGCCGTCGTTCACCGAGGCGAGGAGGACGTACTCGACGAGGACGCGGGTCCGGCGCGCGCGGGCATGATCGTGCAGGGCTTGCACGAGCTCGTGGGTCGGGTGGACGCCCTCGATGGGCATCAGCCGAAGGCGCTTGTGCGGCACCGCGTGCGTCAGCGAGACGGCGAGGCGGAACTTGTGGCCCTCTTCGGTGAAGCGGCGGATCTGCGGGACCACGCCGGCGGTGGAGATGGTGATGGCGCGGCCGTCGATGCAGCCGCCCGCCGGGTGGCAGAGGATGCGCGCCGCGCGGATGACCGCGTCGTAGTTCAAGAACGGCTCGCCCATGCCCATGAAGACGACGCCGCGGACCGGGCGATCGGCCTCGGCGCGTACGGCGAGGACCTGGCCCACGATCTCGCCCGCCGAGAGGTTGCGTGAAAAGCCCTGTGCGCCGGTGGCGCAGAATGAGCACGCGAGCGCGCAGCCCACCTGCGAGGAGATGCAGACGATGTACTTCTTCTCCTTGCCCTCGAACGCCGAGAGGTCGGCGCCGGGCACTTCGCAGGGGACCGGGATGCGCACCGACTCGATGCGCGCGCCGTCCTCGAGCTCGAAGAGATATTTGACGAAGCCGTCGGGGGCCGCCTCGCGCCGGGCGATGCGCAAAGGCTCCGACGAGGTTTCCGCCTCGATGCGCTGCAGGAGCGTCTTGCGCACGCCGCGGACGTAGGCGAGGTCGCGGTCCTGGCGCAGCACCGCCGCCGACAAGACCTTGCGGCCCACCTCCTCGGTGGTGTCGAAGAGGCGCGCGGTGTCCGAGGGGAGGAGCCCGTAACGAAGTTGCACGGCGGCCTTGTAACAGGGCGCGCGCTATTGCGCGTCGTCCAATTCGATCAGGCCGTCGTCCTTCTGCCGGAGAGCGCGGTCCGCGTGCGGGGTCTGGGGCGCGGCCCCGGTCTTCGCCGCCGGAGATGGCGCCGCAGCCGCGTGCGCGATGCCGGACGCGCGGTGACGCGGCTTGCGCTGCGCATGCTCGCGCGTTTGCGCCTCGTGCGTGGCGGTCTGCGCTTCGTGCGGGGGCGTTTGCGCTTCGTGCGAGGGCGTCTGAGGATCGTCGGTGCTCGGGCGCTCTTGCCGCGGCTCATTCGCAGAGTCGGTGGCGGTTTGCGGCGCGGGCTGCGCAGCCGGGGGCGGAGCCGCATCGCGCGTCACCTCTTCGTGGATGTCTGGCGTCGCAGGGGCGACCGACGCGAGCCCGGGCGGCGCGGCGCGCGCATGGCCACCGCGCGCGAACACGAACGCAATCAGTGCCGCCGCGGCGAGCGCTCCGGCGCCTGCGGCGAAGACGAAAGGCCGGCGCCGGCTCGCCTCGATCTGGGTGGTCTTTTCCGCGATGCGCAGTCCAGGCTGTTCTGCGTGCAGCTCGTCAACGCCCGGGCGCGCCGCTTCGACCTTCGTCCGCGCTTCGAGGGGCGCGGGAGGGTTCGACTTGCGCTGCGGCAGCACCCGCGCGACCTGCGGGTCAGACTTCCGCTCTGGCGGCTTGGAAATGCGGCGGACGGCGGGCGGCTGCGTTTGTGGCGGCGGGGCCGGCGGGTCCGACTTGCGCCGCGGCGCGGGCGGCTTCGAATTGCGCGCCGGCGCGCGCGCTTCCGCAGGCACCGCCTCCACAGCCACGGACGGCAACTCCGCCGGGATGCCCAGCTCGTCCAGGCAGTCTTCGATGGCAAAACGCAGCTCGCGCATCGACTGAAAGCGATCGCTCTGATCCTTCGCCAGGCAGCGCAGGACCACCTGCTCGTAGACCTCCGGCACCTCCGGACAGATGGCGGAGAGCGGCGGGGCCGGAACTTGGAGGTGCGCCACCAGCACCTCGCCGAAGTTGTCACCGCGGAAGGGAAGGTACCCGGTCGCGAGCTGGAACATCATCACGCCGAGCGAATAGACGTCGCTCCTGCCGTCGATCTGCCGCGTCGCTCCCGAACCCTGCTCCGGGCTCATGTACGACGGCGTCCCCATCACCATGCCGGTGACGGTGCGGCCCGCGGAGACGCCGTCCTGCGGGGCGACCCGGGCGATGCCGAAGTCGACCAGCTTGACGAAGTTCTGCCTGGCGTTCAGCGCAATCAAGTAGACGTTGTCGGGCTTGAGATCGCGGTGGACGATGCCCTTCTGGTGCGCTGCCTCGAGCGCGTCGCAGATCTGCAAGAGGATCGGGCCTGCCACTTCCAACGGCAGCGGCTCGCCTTCGTGGAGCAGGTCGTGCAGCGATTTGCCGTCCAGGAACTCCATCACGAAGTAATGCAGCCCGTCCTCGGTGACGCTGAGGTCGAGGATCTTGAGGATGTTGTCGTGGCCGATGACGTTGACCGCGCGCGCTTCGTTGTAGAAGCGCTCCACGATCTTGGCGTCCGAGTTGTACTGCGGGTGC
>DASXHM010000157.1:0-6636 GCA_036488495.1 Myxococcales bacterium
CTCGCACGGGGCGCTCAAGGTCCGCGACGAGTCGGCGCTGCGGCATCATTCGGACGACGACGAATTGCACGCTGAGCCGCGCGGCCCCGGGCAGCCGGCGGGCGACGAGGACGACGGCGAACTGGCCGACGATCCGCTGGCCGCCTACACCGTGGATCTGATCGCCCGCGCGGCGGAAGGCCGGATCGATCCGCTCATCGGCCGCAAGGCGGAGTTGGAGCGCACCGTCCAGGTGCTCTGCCGGCGCCGCAAGAACAACCCCATCTACGTGGGCGAAGCCGGCGTGGGAAAGACGGCCTTGGCAGAAGGCCTCGCGCTCGCCATCCACGACGACAAGGTGCCTGAGGTGCTGCAGAAGGCGCCGCTCTACGCGCTCGATCTGGGCGCGCTCCTCGCCGGCACCAAGTTCCGCGGCCAGTTCGAGGAGCGGCTCAAGGCGGTGGTCAAGGCGTTGGGGGAAAAGCCGGGCGCGATCCTGTTCATCGACGAGATCCACATGCTGGTCGGTGCGGGCGCCACCAGCGGCGGCTCGATGGACGCGTCGAACCTGCTCAAGCCTGCGCTCGCGAACGGCGAGCTTCGCTGCATCGGCAGCACCACCTTCAGCGACTTCAAGGCCAGCTTCGACCGCGACAAGGCGCTCGCCCGGCGCTTCCAGAAGATCGAAGTGCTCGAGCCTTCCCGCGAGGAGGCGGTGCAGATCCTCGCCGGCCTGCGCAGCCGCTACGAAGAGCACCACGGCGTGAAGTACAGCGACGAAGCGCTGGAAGCCGCGGTCGATCTGTCGGCGAAACATCTCGTCGACCGGCACCTGCCGGACAAGGCCATCGACGTCATCGACGAGGCCGGCTCGCTGCAGCGGATGCGGCCGCAGGCGGAGCGCGTCGCCGTCATCGGCGTCCCGGAGATCGAGCAGGTGGTGGCGAAGATCGCCCGCATCCCGCCGCGCAGCGTCTCGTCGGACGACAAGACCGCGCTCAAGTCGCTGGCGCCCGAATTGAAGAAGGTGGTCTTCGGTCAGGACCCGGCCGTCGAGGCGATCGCGAGCGCGATCCTCCTCGGCAGATCTGGGCTGGGCTCGCCGACGAAGCCGATCGGGTCCTTCCTCTTCAGCGGACCGACCGGCGTCGGCAAGACCGAGCTCGCCAAGCAGCTCGCGCGCATCCTGGGCGTGCCGCTGATCCGGTTCGACATGAGCGAGTACATGGAGAAGCACACCGTCTCGCGGCTGATCGGCGCGCCGCCGGGTTACGTCGGCTTCGACCAGGGCGGCCTCCTCACGGACGCGATTCGCCGGCAGCCGCACGCCGTGCTGCTCCTGGACGAAATCGAGAAGGCTCACCCGGACGTGTTCGACATCCTCCTCCAGGTCATGGACCACGCCACCCTGACCGACAACAACGGCCGGCAGAGCGACTTCCGCCACGTCGCGCTGATCTTCACCACCAACGCGGGCGCGCGCGAGATGTCGGCGGCCAAGGTCGGCTTCGGCGCGGGCGTGCGCAACTACATGGTCAGCGGGTCGCAACTCGGCGAGAAGGTGGCGTCGTTCGACCTGGATTCGGCGGCGGGCGGCGACGCGAAGAAGGCCATCGAGCGCACCTTCAGCCCCGAGTTCCGCAACCGCCTGGACGCGTGGATTGCGTTCTCCAGCCTGCCGCTCAACGTGGTGGAAAAGATCGTCGACAAGCAGTTCGACGAATTGCGCGCGCAGCTCAAGGACAAGAACGTCGAGATGGTTCTCAGCGACGAGGCGCGCAAGTGGCTCGCCGACCACGGCTTCTCGCCGCAGTTCGGCGCGCGGCCGATGGCGCGGCTGATCCAGACGGCGGTGAAGAAGCCGCTCGCGGAGCGCATCCTCTTTGGCGATCTGGAAAAGGGTGGCCGCGTCCGGCTGGAAGTCGTGGACGACAAGCTCGCGCTGACCAAGGAAGACGTCCTCGTTCAATGAGCGGGCGGGTGCGCACCATCGAGCATGGAATCGTCCTCCAGGACTTTTCCCGGATTGCGCACGCGCAGGAAGCGCTCGCGGCCATCGCCGAGGCTCGGGCCTTCATGCAGGCGAGGCCGCCCAATCGTTCGACGCTGCTGCTCACCGACTTTACCGGCTCGATCTACAACCAGGAAGTGACGGACGCGGTGCGGCGGCTGGCCAAGGATTACCAGCCGTACGTCCGGGCGAGCGCGGTGTACGGAGTCACGCCGATCATGCGGGTGATCCTGCGGGCGGTCATCGCCCTCACCGGCCGCGACATCCGGCTCTTCGCCACGCACGAAGAGGCGGTGGCCTATCTGGCCGCGTTCAACGACCCTGCCAGCGAGGCGCGCGTTTCTCCGCAAAAGCCTTGAGGCCTTCCAGCCGGTCTTCGCTGAGGAGCGGCTTTTCGTACTGCGCGCGTTCGGCCGCAAGCGCGTCGTCCATCGGCAGATCCCAGGCCTCGCTGATGGCGGTCTTGGCCGCGCCGATGGCAACCGGAGCGTTGGCCGCGATTTGCGCGGCGAGCTCCAGCGCAGTCTGAACACTCTGTCCCGGCGCGCTGATCCGGTTGGCGAGGCCCAGGCCGAGCGCCTCCTGGGCGTCGACGCGGCGGGCGGTGAAGATCATCTCTTTGGCGCGCCCGACGCCGACGATGCGAGAGAGACGCACCGTTCCACCGCCGCCCGGGATGACGCCGATCTTCGTCTCCGTCAGTCCCATCTGCGCGCCGGGATCAAAGACGCGCAGATCGCACGCGAGCGCCACCTCGCACCCGCCGCCGAGTGCGAGCCCGTTGACGGCGGCGATCCACGGCTTAGGGCACTTCTCGATCTCCCGCAGGCCTGCGTGCAATTCGACCAGCCAGCGGCGGATGTCGTCGTGCGTCCAGCCGGTGCGCTCTTTCAAGTTCGCGCCGGCGCAGAACGCTTTCGTTCCCGCGCCGGTCAAGACCACCGCACGCACGGCGCCGTCTACGGCCGCCTTGCGCGCCTGCTCGCCAAGCTCGGCCACCAGCGCGCGCGAGAGAACATTGAGCTGCGGCTCTTTGTCGATGGTGACCACCAGCACTGCGCCTTGCAGCTCCGCACGAAGCTCTGCCATGTCGAGGGTCTCCTCAGGTGGCGGCGGAGGGACGCGCTTCGCCGGGCTTTCGCTTTCCCAGCGCGGCCTGCAGCCTGCGGCCGGTCAGCTTGCGGCCGATCAGCTCCTGCGCGAGCACGCCCGCTTCGATCAGCTTCTCCAGGTCGACGCCGGTGTCGACGCCCATGTCCGCCAGCATCGAAGCCAGGTCTTCGGTGGCGAGATTCCCCGCGGCCCCCGGCGCGTACGGGCAGCCGCCCATGCCGCCGACGCTGGTGTCGAACGTGGTGATGCCCATCTCCAGCGCCACCAGGCAGTTGGCGAGCGCGGTGCCGTAAGTGTCGTGCAAATGCAGCGCGACCGTCTCAGCCGGCAACTCGTCGAGGAACAGCTCGACGATCTCTCGCGTCTGCTTCGGGTTGCCGACGCCGATGGTGTCGCCCAGCGACAGCTCGTCCACGCCGTAGCCGCGCAGCGTCTTGGAGATGGCGAGCGCGCGTTTGGGATCGACGTGCCCTTCGTAAGGGCAGCCCCAGACCGTGCTCAGGTACGCACGCACGAACAGCCCCTTCGCCTTCGCGACCGGAATGACTTCGCCGAAGTGCGCGAGCGATTGGGCGATGCTCTTGTTGGTGTTCTTCTGGTTGTGCGTCTCGCTCGCCGACATGAACAGCGCCACTTCCTTCATGCCCGCGGCAACCGCGCGATCGAGGCCGGTGCGGTTCGGGACCAGCGCCACGTAGCGAACGCCTTCGCGGGGCTTCAGCGATCGCGCCAGAGCATCGGTGTCGGCGAGCTGCGGAATCCAATCCGGCCGCACGAACGAGCCGATCTCGATCCGCGGCAGACCCGCATCGGCCAGCGCCTCGACCAGCTTCTGCTTGGCAGGCAAAGGCAGCCGGGCGGCCTCGTTCTGCAGTCCGTCGCGAGGCCCGACTTCGTAGAGCGTGACGCGCATCTACCCTCGCGGGTGCACGTTGCCGCGCACCCATTCGGCGATCGAGCGGGTGGTCGCGCCGGGCGTGAAAATTTCGCGCACGCCGAGCTTCTTCAATTCGGGGATGTCCGGATCGGGAATGATGCCGCCCCCGAAGACCACCACGTCGTCGGCCTTCTCTTTCTTGAGCAGATCGATGACTGCCGGAAAGAGCGTCATGTGCGCGCCCGACATGATCGAGAGGCCGATGCCGTCGACGTCTTCCTGCACCGCCGCGGCGACGATCATCTCCGGCGTCTGGTGCAGCCCGGTGTAGATGACCTCGAAGCCTTCGTCGCGTAGCGCACGGGCGATGATCTTGGCGCCGCGATCGTGCCCGTCGAGGCCGGGCTTCGCGACGAGGATGCGGACTTTGCGGGTGTCAGCCATCTTTCTCCAGCAAGGCAATGAGCTGCGGCGTCTCTTCGGTGGGCTCTTCGTCGGGCTCGAGGCGCCGCAACCTGAGGCCCGCCGCCTGCGCGAGCTTCGCCAGCTCGGGCGGCGGATAGTATCTGATGACGAAGGTGGCCGAAAGCTTGCGTCCGGTGGGCGTTTCGAGCTGCTTCGTCACCCGGTCGACATTCGCGTTCGCGTCGAACGTGCTCTCTTCGACGACCCGGCCGAGGCCGGCCACGTCCTCGCTGAAGCTGCCGAATGGATTCAGTGCCAGCCGCAGCGGATTGTCCTGGGTGAGCACCAGCGATCCAAGCGGGCGCAACACCCGCGCGGTCTCGCGCAAGGCCTGCACCGCGTCCTCGTGGGAACCGAGGAACATCGAGCTGTAGAAGCAGAACGCGGCGGAGAGGGAGCCCTTGTGCAGCGGCAGCGCCCGCAGGTCGGCCTGCACGAGCTGGGCTGAGGAGGCTTCCCGCCTCGCTTCGCGGAGGAGCAGCGAGCTGCGATCGATGCCGAGCGGCGCCGTGTGCCCCTGCTCGACCAGCGCCTTCAGATGACGGCCATAACCGCAGCCCAGATCCGCTACCGGTTTGTCCGGCGCCACCTGCGCGAGCCGCAGCGCCGAGCGCACGTCCTCGCGAGCCAGTTTGGGAGGCGCGAAGCGGCGAGTGGTTTCGAGGAAGATGCGGTCGGCGTCCGACATCAGCGGGCGCGCGCCCTGCGGTGCTCCCCGTCGGGCAGCCACTCGTCCGCCCACTTCTCGACCGCGCCGAACACCCGCGAGAGCGCCCGGCCCTTTTCGGTCAGCTCGTACTCGGTGCCGATGGGCTTCTCGATGATGCGCCGGTCGACGATGCCGTTCTCTTCTAGCTCGCGCAGCCGCTCGGCGAGCATCTTGTCGCCCACCACCTCGAGGCGCGTGGAGAGCTCGCCGAATCGCAGCGGGCCTTCTTCGAGGAGCAGGTGGATGATCTGGCCCGTCCAGCGCTTCGCCAGGAGGTCGAGAGCGGCTTGGAACTTTCCGCACATCTGGGTGCTGTGACGGGACACGGTCGCAAGTCTAGCGGTGGGCGGCAGGTCGCGCCATTCGCGGTACTCGCGAGCTTGGGCAGACGCAAAGACATGGGGTCGCCGCCGGGGGGCGCCCTCGCGAGGCGCTCATGCAAGGCTCGCCCTCCCGGACGGTTCCGTACTGTTTCGGAGCTGCGGGCGCGCCTCGAAATCGCGCCGTCGCAAGGACGCCCCCCGGCGGCTCTCGCGCGCTGTTTTGCTGTCTCACGGCCTCGCACGAGCGCGCGGTCTCACCTGGCCGCTGCTGGCCCCCGATTGCACCGCCGGCGCGCTCGGAACGTGTCCCCACGCTGCTTCGCAACGGCTCGCCGCAGCGCACCGCCTGCGGCGGCAGCTCCATGCCTCGCCGAGCGGGGATCCAACGCTCCGCGGCGAATCCTTCGTCACGCCAGGGTGTCCAACGAAGTACTTCCGATTTGGAAGTAGATATCTTCTGGGAAGGATGGATGGACATGGCGACTTGGAATATCGATGCGGCGCATTCGGCGATTCACTTCAGCGTTCGGCACATGGTGGTGTCGAAGACGCGCGGGCGGTTTGGGAAGTGGAGCGGGCAGATTCAGCTCGACGGGGAGAATTTCGAGAAGGCGTCGGTGAACATCGAGATCGATCCGGCCAGCGTCGACACGGCCGATGCGCAGCGCGATGGCCATCTGCGCAGCGCGGACTTTTTCGACGTCGAGAAGTTCCCCAAGGCCACCTTCAAGAGCACCAAGGTCACGAGCAACGGCGACGGTAAGCTCACCATCGCGGGCGACCTCACCGTGCACGGCGTGACCAAGCCGGTCACCCTGGCCGCGACCTACGAAGGCGCCGGCAAGGACCCGTGGGGCGGCGAGCGGATCGGCTTCTCCGCCACCACCACCATCAACCGCCTGGACTACGGCGTCAGCTTCAACAAGGCGCTCGATGCCGGTGGCGTGCTCGTCGGCGAGAAGGTCGAGCTCAATCTCGAGGTCGAGGCGGTCAAGGCCGCGTAGCGCTTCGAGGGCCGCGGCGGCTCAATACATGGGGTCGCCGCCGGGGCACACGCTCGCGCGCGGCTTCAGACACCCGGGGTTGCCCCTCCCGGATTCTTCCCGCGCCGTCGCGAAACTTCGGGCAAACCCCGAGAACTCGCCGCGGCGCGAGCATG
>DASXHM010000171.1:0-33048 GCA_036488495.1 Myxococcales bacterium
GCTGATGATTCGCGCGGCGGGCTCGGGCGCGCTCAGCGGCACGGCGGCTTCCTCGCGCGCGTCGGCCGCGCCGAGGAGCAGCAGAACCACCAGCAGCGCCTCGCCGCGCGCCTGCGACGACCCCACCGCCTGCACGAACTCCGCCGGGCTTCGCGGCAGCGACAACATCGCGGCGGTGGCCGCCGACGCCGCATCGAGCGCAAGCCGCGCCTGCAGATCGTCCCACTCCGCGGAGAGCTGCACCGACGCGCCGCCGAGCCACGCCAGCACCTTCTCTCGCCGCGGCGCATGCGTGGCGGACTCGAGCGCGGTGACGAGCCCCATGCCCGGGCCGGCGACGTCGCGAGCCCACGCCGGCGGCGGCTCGGACCCGCGCCATTCGTACCGGCCGGCGGTCACGCTCAAGAGCGCGGAAAGGTTCGATGCGTGCTGCGCCTGCAGGGCAGCGTGCAATTGCGCAGGACTCAAGAGTCCCTTCGCGACCAGTACCTCGCCGTGCCGCTTGCCGGTGGCCGCCGACTCCTCGCGCGTCTCGTCGATGTCGAGCGCGGAAACCCAGTCGTTCTCGAGCAGCACGTGCGCAAGCGTGTGAAAGCCGCTCGATTGCGCCGCGCCGCACATGTCGCCGGCGCGGAAATAGACGCCCAGCTCCTTGCCCTCGGGCGTCTCGATCCACAGCGTGCCGCTCGCTCGGGAGCGGAAGACGGCCGCCACCAGCTCGGGCGCACTGGTCTGCGCAAGCTCCCCTTGCGCCAAGGTCGGCAGCAGCTCGAACGTGTCCACTCGCCTCAGTCTACTACGCTGCTCAACTGGCGAAGCGCCTCATAGACGCAGACGCCGGCACAGGTGGCGAGGTTCAGGCTCCTCGCGGACGGCTCGGCAATCATCGGGACGCGCACCTGCCTGTCCGGGTGGCGCGCGAGCAGGTCCTGCGGCAGGCCGCTCACTTCGTCGCCGAAGACGAGCCAGTCGCCGGGCTGGAAGCGCGCGCTCCACAGCGAGGTCTTGCCGCGCCCGGTGAAGAGATGCAGCCGGCCTGATTCGATCTGCTCGGTCTCGACCAGCTCGTCGAACGAGGCCCAGGTGGCGGCGTGCACCTTGTCCCAATAGTCGAGGCCGGCCCTGCGCAGGTCCTTGTCGTCGACGCGGAAGCCGAGCGGCGCCACCAGATGCAGCCGTGAGGCGGTGACCGCGCAGAGCCGGGCCACGTTGCCGGTGTTGGGCGGAATCTTCGGCTCGACCAGGACGACGTTGAGCCGCGCGCCCCTCGGATCTTGTGCCGCGGGCAAGAGGCCAGTATGCGGAGCGGGCATGGCGCAGCTCGCGATCATCGCCAATGTCAACGCCCGCCGCAACCGCGAATGGCCGCTGGCGGCGCGCGAGCTGCGCAAGGCGGCTCCCGGCGCGACCTTGTACGAGACGCATGGCGACGGCGATCTGCGCCTCGCGGCCAAGGCCATCGCGGCGGAGGCGCCCCGGGTGCTCGCCATCGCGGGCGGAGACGGCACGGTCACGCACACCGTCACCGCGCTCGCGGCCGAGCACTTGCCGTTGCCGGCGATTGCGCTCCTCGGAGGAGGTGCGTTCGATTCGCTGGCGCCTCTTGGCGGCCGGGGCGCGGCGGAGGATCGGCTGCGGCGGCTTTCGACCGCCATCCACTCCGGAAGCGAGCTGCGGACGACCGAGCGCGACACTCTGCGTGTCACCGAACGCGACACTCTCCGTGTCACTGAGCGCGACACCGGGCGGTGCGGATTTCGCTTCGGCGTCGGCCTGCCGGTGCGCTTCATCCAGGCCATCTACAAGACGGGCAACACCGGCGCCTGGACCAGCGCGCGCCTGCTCGTGCGCGCCTTCGGGTCGTCGCTCTCCAAGGGGCCTTTCGCGAAGGAGCTGTACGCGCCCATCGACCTGCGGGTGCGGCTCGACGGCGAGGAATGGCCGCGGATCCCCATCTACGGCCTGGTCTCCTCGTCGGTGGCCGAGGCGGGCTTGCACCTCAAGCCTTTCAGGCGCGCGACCGAACAGCCGGGCGCCTTCCAGACACTCGGGCTGACCGCCGGACCGCGGCAGTTCGCGCTGGAATTGCCGCGGCTCCTCTTCGGCCGCCCGGCGCGGCGCGATCGGCTGATCGAAGGCGTGGGCGAGAAGCTGGAATTGCACTCGCCCCGGCCGCTGGCGTTCTTTCTCGACGGAGAAATCTACGACTCGCGCGGCAGCCTGACGGTCTCGCCCGGCCCGCGCGTCCGGCTGGTGCGCGCGTGAAGCTCGTCCACGAAGAGAGCGGTTTCGTCCTCGCCGAAGAGGTCGAGCGCGCCAAAAGCGTCCTCGCGCGCCTGAAAGGTCTGCTCGGCCGCGACAGTCTCGCAACCGGTCATGCGCTGGTGATCGAGCCGTGCACGTCGATCCACACCTGCTTCATGCGGTTTGCCATCGACGTGCTCTTCGTCGACCGCGACGGCCGGGTGGTGCGGGCCATTTCCAACCTGCCCCCGTGGCGGCTGACGCGAATCTATCCGAGCGCCGCGCTGGTGGTGGAGTTGCCCGCCGGCACCCTCGATCGCTCGCCTTTGCGGGAAGAAGAGCGGGTTTCGTTTCGATGAAAGGCATGAACATGACCGAAGCCGCCTCGATGTTTCCCGAGGGTCAGCCGCTGCAGATGCTGTTCGAGCGTCCGGCGACAGACGGCTTCGGTATCCCCGTGCCGCTCGCCTCCTGCTACGGCGGCGACCTCGGCTTCAACGCGCCGTGCCTGTACGCGAACTTCGTCGCCTCCGTCGACGGCGTAGCCGCCTTGCCCACCAGCGCGGAGTCGGGCGGCATCGTCAGCGGCTACAACCAGGCGGACCGGTTCGTGATGGGCCTTCTCCGCGCCTGTGCGGAAGCGGTGGTGGTGGGCGCAGGCACCTTCCGCAAGACGCCAAAGCACCTCTGGCACGCGAGCCACGTCTACCCGCCCGCGGCGCCGTTCTTCGCGGAGCTTCGAGAGCAGCGCGGCTTGTCGCGCGAGCCGCTTTTGGTGCTCGTCTCCGGGTCGGGCGAGCTTGATCCCGCGCACCTGGCTTTTCAGCACCCGACGCTCGTGATCACCACACCCGAAGGCGAAGCGCGGTCGAAACCTGCGCTGCCGAAAACCGTCCGCTTCGCGCCCGTGCCGTCGAACCCGATTTCGGCAGCGGCCATCGTCGACATCCTGCGCGCGGAGGGGCTGCGAATCGTGCTCACCGAGGGAGGACCGTCGCTGGTGGGCGATCTGCTCGCCCAAAGCGCGCTCGACCAATTGTTCCTCACCGTCTCGCCCAAGCTCCTCGGCCGCAGCCACGCAGACGGGCGCAAGGCCATCACCGACGGCGTCGATCTGTTCGGTGCGAAGAAGGGCGAGATGGAGCTTCTCAGCGTCCGCCGCCACCACGATCATCTCTTCCTTCGCTACGCCGTCCGGGCCGCGCAGACGGTGAGCGCCGTGCGCTGAAGGTCAGGCGTCGAGCCGCACACCCGGCGCCGCGATCTGATCGACGACCCGCTCACCGGGCCCGATGTGCGTTCCGCCCCAGACCACCGCGCGCTCCACCTGCGCCCCCGCATCGACCCGCACGCCTTCACCGAGCACCACGTCCGGACCCGCCCGCGCTCCCGCGGCGACCCGCGCTCCCGCGAGCACGAGGCACGGCGCCGTCAACACCGCCGCCTCATCCACCTGCGCCTGCGGATGAACCCGCACTCCGGGGCTGCGCTCCTCGGCAGTGCCGAGCGGATTGGCTCCCGGCAGAAACCGTTCGAGCGGCACCCGCCCTTCCAGCACGTCCAGGTGCGCCTTGAGCAGCGAGCGCGGCGCGCCCAGGTCTCCCCAGTAGCCGCGCTGGAGAAACCCGTGCACCTTCATCCCTTCGTGGATGAGCCGCACGTAGGCGGTCCGGTTGATGTCGCTCTCCCCCTCCGCCGGCAGCCGCGCGAGGATGGCCGGCTCGAGGATGTGCACGCCGGTGAAGTGCATCCGCGTCAGCCCCGGTTCCGCAGGAGAGCCGCGCCCGGCGATGCGGCGGACGTTCATGTCCTTGTCGACCTCGACCGCCCCGTACGTCGCGCCGCGCGGATACGGCGCCAGCACCATGGTCGCGACCGCCTGCGCCTCTTTGTGCGCCTTGATGGCCGCGCGCAAGTCGAGGTCGAAGATCATGTCCCCGTTCATCACCAAAAACGTGCCGCTGCCGAGCAGCGGCTGGGCCCGTTTGACGCCGCCGCCGGTGCCGAGGATGTGCTTCTCCTCGCGAGACACTTGCAGGTCGAGGCCGAGCTCCGCCGCGATCTGGCGAGCGCCCTTCTCCATCTCCGCGCCCAGGTGGTGCGTGTTGACGACGATCTCGCGTACGCCCGCGCCCTGCAGGAGCGCGAAGTTGTAGCGGAGGAGCGGTATGCCGCAGAGCGGGACCAGCGGCTTTGGGACCTTGTCCGTGAGCGGGCGCAGGCGCGTGCCAAACCCCGCGCAGAGGACCATGGCCTTCATGGCCCGCTACTCTACCAAAGGCGCCGCATCCGCAGCCGGGCGGCGCAAGAGCCGCAGCACGAACGCCGCGCGGCCCTGCAAGAGCGAGACGAGCCCCACGTAGAAGAAGCCCCACTGGAACAGCAAGAGGAACGGGAGCGAGAAGTACACGCCCTTGTCGAGCGCGAACCAGATGGCGGAGGTGAGGTAGGCGCCGAGCGCCAGCTCGAGCAGCGGCTGCGCGGTGAGCAAGGTGCGGTAGCGCTTCTGCATCCAGCTCCGGTCGCGGCCCGAGACACCCATTTTGGGAGTGCGGGTGAAACCGGTCTCGTAGCCGACCAGCGCCTCGATGACCGCCTTGGACTGGTTGACGCACATGCCGATGCCGAGCGCCATGATGAACGGCAGGTACTTGATCCGTTGCCAGAGCGGCATGCCGATTTCGCGCTGGCTCGCGATGTAGAACACCACCACGCTCATGGTGGCGGTCCAGAAGAACGGCAGGTCCAAGACCAGCACTTCGTACCAGCCGTGCTTGAAGCGGATGACCATGCTGACCGGCATCAAGACCGTCAGCAGGATCATCAACGGATAGGTGAGATTGGCGGTCAGGTGGAAGAACGCCTCCACCTTCACTTCCCGCGGCAGGTCCGACTTCAAGATGCGCGGCAAGAGCTTGCGGGCGGTCTGGATGCTGCCTTTCGCCCAGCGATGCTGCTGCGACTTGAAGGCGTTCATCTCCACCGGCACTTCAGCGGGCGAGACCACTTCCGGCAGGTAGACGAACTGCCAGCCCTTGAGCTGCGCGCGGTAGGAGAGGTCGAGATCTTCGGTGAGCGTGTCGTGCTGCCAGCCGCCGGCGTCGGCGATGGTCTTGCGCCGCCACACCCCGGCGGTGCCGTTGAAGTTGAAGAAGCGCCCGCTGCGATTTCTGGCGGTGTGCTCGATGACGAAGTGGCCGTCGAGGAAGATGGCCTGCGCCTGCGTCAGGTGGCTGGAGTCGCGGTTCAGGTGCTCCCAGCGCACCTGCACCATGCCCACCTTGTCGTCGCTGAAGTAGTGGACCGACCGGCGCAAGAAATCCTTCGACGGCACGAAATCGGCGTCGAAGACCGCGATCAATTCACCGCGGGCAATTTTCAATCCCTCCTGCAGCGCGCCGGCTTTGTAGCCTTCGCGGTTGTCGCGGTGCAGGTAGTGGATGTCCACGCCACCGAGGCGCAGCCGATCCACCTTGGCGCGGGCGATCCCTTGCGTCTCGTCGGTCGAGTCGTCGAGCACCTGGATCTCGAGCAAGTCGCGCGGGTAATCGATGCCCGCGACCGCGTCGATCAGCCGCTCGACCACGTACATCTCGTTGAAGATGGGAAGCTGGATGGTGACCCGCGGCAGCTTCGCGAAGCGCGCCTTCGGCGCCGGCAGGTTGCCTTTGTACTTGTAATACAGGTACGCCATCACGTACCGGTGCGAGCCGTAGATGGAAAGCACCACGAGGACCAGGAAATAGGTTGCGAGAAACAGCACCTCCACCCAGGTCATCTCGTGTCACCCCTTCCGCCCAGTGCCGCGGAATCACTGCGTTTTCGGGATGGCCCCGATTTTTGCCGGACTGTACGCGACGCTCCCACGCTTGTCAAACGAGCAATCGTCCAGCCGCTTCAGTGCGCCGACGCTGCCCGAACCGGCGCTTCGTGGGGCATTGACTGCTTGAAGCTATGCCACGTCCGCAGGGTGTCGAGCGCGACTTTCAACTGGGCGTCGTCGCGCGGATCGTCGGGTGTCGGCGGCAGCGGCGTGGGCGGCTTCAACGACGAGGCGACCGCCTGCTCCACGGTCTCGCCCTTGAAATGATTGGGCAGGCTCCCCTCGCGCTGATCGTCTTCGCCGGGGAACTTGCCCTGCGCCTTCACCAGCACGTCCGGGCTGATGCCGCGCTCCTGGATGCTGCGGCCGCTCGGCGTGTAGTAGCGCGCGATGGTCAGCTTCAAGCCTGAGCCGTCCTCGAGCTCGATGACGGTCTGCACGCTGCCCTTGCCGTAGCTCTGGGTGCCGATGACGACCGCGCGGCCGTGGTCCTGCAGGGCGCCGGCGACGATCTCGCTGGCGCTGGCGGTGCCGCCGTCGACCAGCACCACCATCGGATAGTGCGCCTCGGTGTCCTTGCGGTGCGCCCGCTCCACTTCGACATGCCTTCCGCCGCGGCCCTTGGTGGTGACGATGACCCCGCTGTCGAGGAACCGATCGGCGACCTTGACGCCTTGATCGAGCAGCCCGCCCGGGTTGTGGCGCAGGTCGAGCACCAGGCCGGAGAGCTCGCCGTGCGCGCCCTCGCGGAGCTGATCGAGCGCCTTCTTCAGATACGCATCGGTGCGGTCCTGGAAGCTCTTGATCTTCACGTAGCCAAACTTCTTGTCGAACAGCTTCGACTCGACCGAGACCACGCGGATGACGTCGCGCACGAGGGACAGCGTCCGCGGGGCAGGCCAGGAGGTGCGCATCACCTTGACCAGGACCTTGGTGCCGGGCGGGCCCATCATCGCCCGCACCGCGTCGCCCTCGTGCCAGCCAGTCACCGGCACCCCGTCGATTTCCAGCAGCCTGTCGCCGGGCGCGAAGCCCGCGCGCGATGCGGGGGTGTCGTCGATGGGCGCGACCACCACCACGTCGTCGCCGCGCGTCTCCACCTCCAGGCCGACGCCGCCGTATTCGCCCTCGGTCTCCTGCTTGAGCGCGGCGTACGTCTTCGGATCCATGAAGCTCGAGTGCGGATCGAGCGTGCGCACCATGCCTTCGATGGCGCCGTAGAGGAGCTTCGTCTCGTCCGCGTTCTCCACGTAGTTGTTCTCGATCAACGAGAGCACGTGGCTGAAGACGTCGAGCTTCTTGTAGGGCCCTTCCGGGTCCTTCGCAGGGGCCGAGAGCGCGGCCTGCGCGGCGAACAACAAGACGAGCGCTGCGCGTTTCATTTCCGGCTTCCTTTCGCTCCCGCGAGGAGCTCCGGCCCCTTGCGGGTCTTCGACAGCCACCGTTCCGGGTCGAGCGGTTTCTGCCCGTCTCGCAGCTCGAAGTACAGATATGCGCCCTTGAGCGACCCGCTGTCGCCCACCGTGCCCACTTCTTCGCCTGCGTGCACGGGATCGCCGACCGCCTTCGAGAGAGTGTCGAGGTGGGCCATCAAGGAGAAGATCGAATCGCCGTGGTCGAGGATGAGCAGGTTTCCGAATCCGCGGAACCAGCCGGCGTGGACGACCTTGCCGTCCCACACCGCGAAGACCTTGGTGCCGAGCGGCGCGCGCACGTCGATGCCGTTCTGGATGGTGACGGTGCCGAAGCGTATGTCCTTGGCGCGGCCGAAGCGCTGCTCGATGCGGCCGCGGCCGGCCGGGAAGAGCAGCTTGCCGCGGGCCTTGCGGATCGACGCCTTGAGCGTGATTTCGGAGGTGACCATCGCGGCGGGCGCGGTCTTTTCGATGTCGCCGAGGTGGGCGGTCAGGTCGCGCTCGGCGTCTTCCAATTCGCGCACCGCCTCCTCGTGGGTGCCGCGCTCGTCCTGCACCTTGGCGAGAAGATCGCGCTGCTCGACGACCCGCGCCTGGAGACCTTGCCGCTTTTCCGCCTCGGCCTGGGCGCTGTCGGACAGATCCTTGCGGGCGGCGGCAAGCTCGTCGCGCGCGGCCTTGGCGTGGTCGGCGGCGTCGCGGAGGACGGCCACCGCGGCCAGGTCTTCTTCGATGACGGCGTTGAAGAGGCGGTGGCGGCGGAGCACGTCCGCAATCGAGCGGCTGCCGAGGAGAAAGCGCAAATATCCTTCCCTGCCCAGGCGGTAGCGGGCGAAGAGGCGCGGCTCCATCTGGCGGGTCGCTTCGTCGAGCTTGCGCTGTGCCAAGGCCGCCGAGGCCTCGGCGGAAGCGCTTCGTTGTGAGGACGAACGAAGGCGCATCTGCGCCACCCGCACCGCCCGCCCTTCGATCTCGATCTGCCGCTCCAAGTCGGTCAGCCGCGAGAGCAGCGTGGCCTCGCGCCCGGCAAGCTTCTCGGCCGCCGCGCGCTCCGCCGAGAGGCGCTCCTGCACCTCCGGCAGCGTCTGCGGCTGCACCGCGGCGGCGAGCGCGAGGGCGAGAAGCGCAGCCGTCATCAGGTCCTCAGAAAGCGGCCGACGGCGAGCCAACTGCCGAAGAGCCCGACCGCGGCGCCGATGCCGAGGAGGAGTGCGCCTTGCGACGGACCGATGCGCGGAGGCAGCACGCCGGCCGCGAAGGCAAAGGCAGCTTCCGCGCGGGGAAGGAGCCAGCGCTGCATCGAGAGCACCGCCGTCAGCGCCAGCCCCGCGCCGATCAACCCCTGCAGCATCCCTTCCAAGAGAAATGGCGCGCGCACGTAGCCGTCAGTCGCGCCGACCAGCTTCATGATCTCGATCTCGTCGCGCCGCGCGTACACCGCGAGGCGGATGGTGTTGGCGACGACCAGGAGCGCGGCAGCCACCACCGCCGCGAGAGCGCCGACCCCGAAGCTGCGCGAAGCGCGCCCGAGCGCTTCCAGCTTGTCCAGCCACTCGCGGCCGTAGTCCACGTCGTGGACCCCGGGAAGCTGCGCGAGCTGCGCCGAGAGGATGCGCAAGTCCGCAGGAGCGAGCGCGGTGCGCGGCGAGATCTCGATCGACGGCGGCAGCGGGTTCTGCGAGAGGCCGTCGAGCGCGCCCGCCAGATCGCCCAGGTCGACGCGCAGCCGCGACAGCGCCGTCGCCCGATCGACGTAGACCACGCTCGCGTCTGCGACCCGGGCCTGCACGTCCTGCGCGAGCGCGCGCGCCTGATCGTCGGTCGTGCCGCGCTCGAGGTAGAGGGTGATGGCGGCTTGCGCTCCCCAGGAGGAGATCAGCGCGCGGGCGGTGAGGAGTCCCAGGCCAAAGGACGCGCCCAGGAAGAGCGAGAGGCCGATGGTGAGGACCGAGACGAGGCTCGGGAGCGGCGCGCGCCAGAGGTTGACGAAGGCGCGGCGCGCGAGCCGGAGCGAGACGTGGACGATCACGCTTCCGCACCGCGACGCGCTTGTTTCACACCCGGCCCGAGACCGCTAGGCATCGACCACCACCTTGCCGCGTTCGAGCCCGATGGTGCGGCGGTGGTAGCGGGAGAGGAGCGATCGGTCGTGGGTCGCGACCACCACGGTGGTGCCGCGCGCGTTCGCATCGAAGAGGAGCTGCAGGATGCTGTCGGTCAAGCCCGGATCGAGATTCCCGGTCGGCTCGTCGGCGAGCAGGATGGTGGGCTCGTTGACGAGCGCCCGGGCGATGGCGACGCGCTGCTGCTCGCCGCCGGAGAGCCTTTGCGGCAACGACGAGGCCTTGTGCCCGAGCCCTACCTGCTCGAGCCGCCTGCGCGAGCGCTCGCGGATCTCGGCGTCGGAGAACCCGAGCACCTCCAACGAATAGCCGACGTTCTCGAGTACCGTCCGGTTGGCGAGCAGCTTGAAGTCCTGAAAGACCACCCCGATGTTGCGGCGCAGGTAGGGAATGCCGCCCTGCGCGAGCCGGACGATGTTGCGCCCGCCGACCAGGATCTGCCCGCTGGTCGGCGTCTCCGCGCAGAAGAGCAGCTTCAAAAGTGTGCTCTTCCCCGCTCCGGACGGCCCGGTCAGCCAGACGAACTCGCCCTTCTCGATGCGCAGCGTGATGTCGTCCAGAACCGGCGCGTCGCCTGGGTATGACTTGGCCACATGGAACAACTGGATCACTAGGGGCAGGTCCCCGCGTCCGCGCCGCAGACCTTGAGCTGGCAGGTGGCGGGCGTGCCGCCGGTGTTGCAGGTGATCGTGCCAGGCACGGTGAGCGAAGTGCAGTTCGTCAGCGGCAACCCGGCGCAGCCGCCGTCGAAGCCGTCGTTCGCGCCGATCAGTTGACCGGTGCAGGGCGTCGAGGTGCCTGCGAAGGTGAAGGTGGCGGAGCAGCCGTTCTGGGTGACGTTCAGGGCTGTCGCCACCGCGCTCCCGCTGCAGAAATCGACGATGCTCATGCCCGAGGGCAGGCCGTTGCAGGTGCCGTTGCCGGCGTCGCCGGTGGTGAACGTGCCGCCGTCGCCGCCGTCTCCCGCATCGGCCCCGCCGCCGTCGGTGCCGTTGGCGGTGCCGCCGGGACCGGTGCCAGGGTCGAAGGGGCCGTTCGCTCCCGACGTGAAGCTGCCGGAGCAGGCGTAGGCGGCGATGACGACTGCGAGGACGAGGCCCGAACGCAACGCTTGGCGCATTGAAAACCTCTATTTGGGCGGATCGAGATCCGCCGAGAGAAAAGCGAGAATCACTTCGTCGAGGCTCTTTTCGCTGATGAGCTCCTCGGCGAAGAGGGTGGGCAGGTCCTCGTGCGGCATCTCCGCCAGACCGTCGCTGAAGACCGACGGCTTGGGCTCTGCGGCCACCTTGGGGCGCGGCGGAGGGGCAAGCGGCGTCATCCGCGGGGGGGCCGAGGGCTTGTGCGAGGTGGCCGGACCTCTCGTCACGGCCGGAAGCGGCTGGCCCGGAATGCGCGGCGGCGGCGGCGTGACGGCGCGCGGCGGCGGAGCAGTCGCGGTCCTCTGCGGAGGCGCGGGCTGCGGCGCGGGACGGAACGGAGCCGTCTGCGGTGCGGCCCGTAGAGGCTGGATTTGGTGGGCCGCGGGACGGAGTGGCTCGGGCGGCTGCTGCGGCGCGCGGAACGGCTGCGGCGACGACGAGGCCGGCTGCGCAGGCGCCCTCGGCGCAAACGGTCCGGAAGGCGGCGTGCGCGAAGGCGCCCCTGGCCGCGGCGAGGGGCTGCTGTGGCCCGAGCCGGCGTCGGTGTTGACGTACGAGGCGGTGTTGGTGCCGTCCGCGAGAACACCCGGCTCGTAATGCTGTGCGTCCAGCCGCGCGGCCTGATCGCGAAACTCTCCCGCGATGAGCCGCTTGAGCATGCGCTTGTGCTGCGACTCCATCAGCGCCCGGACGATCTTCTGGAGATCCGGCAACTCCGCGTGCTCGGAGTAGCTCGACTTCATGCTGGCGATGATGTTCCCGCCGACGAACAGGTGGGTGATGTAGTGCGCGTGCGGCAGCCCGGAGTCCTCGGTCTGCACGTGGTACACGCGCTCGCCGTATTTGACGTTGTGGTTGAACCCCACCACGGGGGCCGAGGGCTTGTTCGTCACGGCGTCTCTTCTCTCCAACGCGTGTACCAGATGCCTGGGAGCGCCGCCAGAGAATGGAAAACGCGGCTGTCGAGTGAAAAAGTCCGCTTTCAGCGCGCCGTCAGAGCTCCCGGTCAGGGCCCGGTGAGGTCCACCAACTCGGCAGTTTCGATCGGGCGGCCGAGAAAGCGCTCGGCAATCGCTCGAAACCGGTCGGGAACGTCGGTGCAGAGCGTCTGGTGGCGCGCGGGCCCTGCGTCCGGCCGGGCGAGCCCATGCTTGTCGAGGAGCGCTGCCGTGGCCGTCGCGGTCGCCTCGGCACTGTCCACGATGGCCACCTGCGGCCCGAGCACTTCGGCGATGGTCCGCGCGAGCAGCGGATAGTGCGTGCAGCCGAGCACGGCGGTGTCGATGCCCGCGCGGCGCAGGTCGGACAGATACCGCTCGGCGACGAGCCGCGGCACCTCTCCGTCGATCCACCCCTCTTCCGCGAGCGGCACGAAGAGCGGGCACGCGCGGGCGATGACGTTGCTGAGCGGCAGGAGCCTGCGCAGCGCGCTTTGGTAGGCGCCGGACGCGACCGTCCCCGGCGTCGCCAGCACCGCGACATTGCCTCCCTTGGTCCGCGCCGCCGCCGAGGCAGCGCCGGGCTCGATGACGCCCAAAACCGGCAACGGCAGCGCCGCCGAGAGCTGCGGCAGGCTCTGCGCGGAGACGGTATTGCAGGCGACGACCAGCATCTTGATGCCGCGCTCTGCCAGGTGCCGCGCCGAGAGCAGCGCATACCGGGTCACCACCTCTGCGGAGCGCGTTCCGTACGGAACGCGCGCGGTGTCGCCCAGGTAGATGGTGTGCTCATTCGGCAATCGCGCGGTCAGAGCGCGCAGCACGGTGAGGCCGCCCACGCCGCTGTCGAACACCCCGATCGGCGCGCGCGGATCCACCCGCCAAAGCTTAAGTGGGATTTGCGGCGCCGTCCTGAAATCGTTCAGGGGACGGGTTCGGCATCGAGGACCAGATCGGTCTCGGTGCCGGGCGTCAACGTGGCAGAAACGAGTGCGGGACTTTGCCAGGCGACGACGCCGTTGCGATACCCGAGCAGCTCGACCGTGTGGAAACCCGGAGTGAAGACCGGCACGACGAGGCTGTTCGCGATGGCGCCGCCGCCGAGCTCGCAGCTCACCTGGCCGGGTACCTGGAGCGATGATCCCTGGTCCGCATCCAGCACGACCGCGAGGGTTTCGATGCCTGCCTGCTCACAGTCGAAAGCGGCATTCTCGAAGCGGAAGGTGGCGCCGAGAAAAGCAACCGGAAACACGGCTCCGAGATCGTCTGCGTCGACCGTGTCCTGTCGAGCGAAGACGGTCACCGGATTGGCGCCGGTGTACAGCGCGCCGCTCGCGTCGCGCGCGGTGAAGGTGACGTTGTGGGTGCCGGGAGCCACGTCGAGGGTGATGCCGTCCGTGCCCGCGGCAGTTGAGCAGGGCAAGTCGACGCTGCCGCCGGACGACGCGAGCACGCCATCGATGGCGAGTTGCACCGACGAGATTCCGGCCTCGGCGCAGCTCGCCTGTGGATTCGCGGCAGAAAGCCCGAAGTCCCAGGAAAAGGCGACGTGGCCGAACTGCGGGTCGGCGTCGACGGTGAAGTCCTGCGCTGCGCGGTCGTTTGCCACCGGGAGCGTGGCTTCGCTTTGATAGATGATGCTGCTTGCCGCATCGAGGCCGGTGAGAACGACGTCGTGCGGACCGCCGCGGAGGAGGCCAAGGTCGAGGCTTTGCGCAAGCCCCCGCGAATCAAGGCAAGGAAAGGCGCCGAGGTCCGCGCCGTCGAGCAGCACGTCGATGGTCGACACGCGCGCGAGCTGGCAGTCCTGACCGCCGAAAGACCATTCCAGGGAGACGTCGCTCGGGCCGTTCACCGCGCCTCCGCAAGCCGCACATACGAGCACACCCAGGACGACGATTTTCATGGCTCCCCCTCGTGGGACGTTTCGCATCCGACGCCGGGCGGGGCCGCAAAATGCGGCGCCGAAATGGATCCGTAACCTTTGACGCGCGTTGACACACGGGAACATGCGAGGGAGAACCGCGAGCCACCAAAAGCCGGCCAGAAAGGCGCGATGAACGGAAGCCTGAACTACCTCGACATGGTCACCCACGGCGGCCCGATCGTGACCGCGGTGTTGGTGCTGCTCGCCGGCTCTTCCATCGCGAGCTGGACGGTGATCTTCCGAAAGCTTTTGCACCTGCGAAGGGCGCGCGAGCAGAGCGTCAAGTTCCTGGAGACGTTCTGGCGGTCCAAGCGTCTCGACGCCATCTACAAGGAAAGCGAGGCGCTGCCGCTCAGCCCGGTGGCGCAGGTCTTTCGTGCCGGGTACGTCGAGCTCTCCAAAGTGACCCAGGCGCAACCGGTCGGCGACGACGTGGAAATGCACGATCAGTTGGGTGGTTTCGAGAATGTGGAACGCTCGCTGGCCCGCGCCACCAACGCGGAGTTGACCCAGCTCGAGATGCAGATTCCGCTCCTCGGCACCACCGCCGCGGCGGCGCCGTTCGTCGGCCTGTTCGGAACCGTGTGGGGCATCATGGGCGCCTTCCGCGACATCTACGCGGCCGGCAACGCCAACCTTGCCACCGTCGCGCGGCCCATCTCGGAAGCGCTGATCGCCACCGCGGTGGGACTCTTCGCCGCCATTCCCGCGCTGGTCGCCTACAATTCGTTCAGCTCGCGCATCCGCGTGCTCGACAACGAGATGCGCAACTTCAGCGCCGACTTCTTGAACATCATCAAGCGCCACATCTTCAAGAAGGCCGCCTGATGGCGTTTGGCGGAGGCGGTGACAGCCGTCGGCCGATGACCGACATCAACGTCACGCCGCTCGTCGACGTGATGCTGGTGCTCTTGATCAGCTTCATGGTGACGGCGCCGCTCATCCAGAGCGGGGTCAAGGTCGATCTGCCCAAGGCCTCGGCGCAGCAGATGGAGCATACAGAAGAGAAGCTGGTGCTCACCATCACCCGCGATCGGCGCGTCCTCCTCGGCACCACCGAAATTCCGCCGGCCGAGCTGGAGACGAAGCTCCGCACCAACGCGCGCATCCAGAAGGACAAGGAGCTGTACCTGCACGCCGACCGCTCCCTGCCCTACGGGCAGGTGGTCGAGATCATGGCGGTGGCGCGCAGGGCCGGCGTCGAGTCGCTCGGCATGATCACCGAGCCCGAGAAAGAGCTGCGCCGCCCTTGAGCGAGAGCGGCCACAAGAGCGTCCTCGCCTTGGAGCCGCGCACTCCGCTCGGCACCGGCCTTGCCCTGGCCGTGCTCTTTCACCTGGTGGTCCTGGGAGCGGCGTTCTACCTGCCGCAGATCTTCGACCGGCCGCATCCGCCGCAGAAGCCCATCATCGCGCACCTCGTCGCGCTCGGAAAACCGCGCGATCAACGCCTTCTGCCGCGCAAGCAGGCGCCGCTGCCGGCTGCCGCTGCCGGTCCGAAAATCGCGCCGAGCTCGATTGCGCCCACGCCACCTTCGACCCCGTCGAAGACCGCCAAGACGGCGCCCGCGCCAACCCCTTCGAAGAAGCAGCCTTCGCGGCAGGAGTTGATGGACCGCGCGCTGGCTCGCGCTGCCGGCCGTGCCACTCCCTCGAACGAAAAGCCGGACCCCGAACGCGAAGGCAGCGAGAAGGGCTCGCCGGAAGGCACCGCCACCACCGCCGAAGAGGGCGACGCGTACTTCACCGCCGTTCATGACGCCATCCTCGAGAACTACGTCGTGCCATCGGTCATCAGCGAGCGCGAACGGCTGTATCTGACCGCGACCGTGCTCGCGTACATCGGGGCGCAGGGGCAGATCATCCGCCACGAGTTCCAGAAGAAGTCCGGCAACGCCGTCTTCGATCAGGCGCTCGAGCTCGCCATCCAGCGCACCAAGCTCCCTCCCCCTCCGGCGGAGATCGCAAAAGACCTGCGCGACTCCGGCGTCCTGCTCAACTTCAAGCCCTGACCCAGACTTCCGCGCCGCCATGACGAAACTCCTCGCCCTCCTCTGCACCCTTCCTCTCGCCGCCCACGCCGCGCGGCCGGTCATCGATCTGTCCGGTGGCCGCGTGCAGGCGTATCCGATGGCCATCGCCATGCCGCTCGGAGCCTCCGCGGGCCGCGATGTGCGGCTCGCGCTCTCCGAGGACTTCGACAAGAGCGGCCTCTTCAAGCTGCTCGAGCCGGCGTCGTTCCTCTCGCCCGCCAGCGAAGGGCTCTCCGGCATCGACTTCGGCAAGTGGCAGACTGTCGGCGCGCAGGCCTTGGTGAAGCTCTCCTGCGAAGACTCTGGCGACAGCCTCAAGTGCGACATGCGGCTCTACGACGTGACCCGCGCGCAGGAGTCGCTGCACGGAACCTATTCGGCGCCGCGCAACGCCATCCGCCACATCGCCCACCGTTTCGGCGACGACGTGGTGCGCTTCTTCACCCAGGAGCCCGGCATCTTCGAGACCCGCATCGCGTTCGTGCGCGAGACCGAAGACGGCAAGCAGATCATGGCCTCGGACTGGGACGGTCAGAACGCGCAGTCGCTGACCGGCGCGTCCATCAACCTGCTCCCGACCTGGACGCCCGACGGCAAGATGATTGCGTTCACCAGCTTCCGCGACGGCGGTGCCGCGCACATCTACACGGTGGACGTCGGCTCGCGGCAGATTCGGCCCCTGGTCCGGATGGGCAGCTTCGCTTCCGGCGCCGCGTACGCTCCCGATGGCGCGAAGTTCCTCTTCTCCGCCTCGGTCGAGGACAACACCGACGTCTACGTGTCGCAACCCGACGGCTCCGCGGGACGGCGGCTGACTGACGCGCGCGGCATCGACATCTCGGCCTGCTTCAGCCCGGACGGCAAGCGGGTGGCGTTCGTCTCCGACCGCGCCGGCTCGCCGCAGATCTACACGATGAAGGCCGACGGCACCGACCTGCGCCGCCTTACCTATCAGGGCAACTACAACCAGGAGCCGGCCTGGTCGCCGAAGGGCGATCTGATCGCCTTTTCCGGCCGCGACGAGCACCGCGTCTTCGACCTGTACACGGTGGCGGTCGACACCGGGAAAGTGACGCGGCTGACGCAGAATCAAGGCACGAACGAGAAGCCGGCCTGGGCGCCGAACGGGCGGTACATCATCTTCTCGTCGAACCGGAGCGGACGGCGGCAGCTCTGGATGGTGCAGCCGGACGGCTCGAACGCGCGGCAGATCACGAATGAGAAGATGGGCGCAAGCGACCCTTCGTGGGGTCCACTCCTGGCGAAGTAGGCGTCGCGTTGCGAGTTGGCGGCACAAGCGCGCCGAGGTTGTTGATTACGCGACTGGCTGGTTGAAGTTTCCGACGACGCGACCGTGCGATCTCGATAAGATGTTGGTTGTGTCTTCGGTGCTGACCGCAGCCGAGTATCGCGCCCTGGTCGAGAACTCGCCGGTCTTGATCTGGCGGTCCGGAACCGACGCGCTCTGCGACTACTTCAACGATACCTGGCTCGAATTCACCGGCCGCACCCTGCAGCAAGAGATGGGCAACGGCTGGGCCGAAGGCGTGCACCCGGACGACCTCAATCCCTGCGTCGAGCTCTATCTCGACCGCTTCGCCAAGCGGCAGAGCTTCGAGATGGAGTACCGGCTCCGACGCCACGACGGCGTCTACCGTTACATCTTCGACCGCGGCACTCCGTTCTTCGCGGACGACGGCACCTTCCTGGGGTTCATCGGAAGCTGCGTGGACATCGACGACCGCCGCCGCGCCCAGACCGAGCGCGAGCAGAAGCACCAGCAAGAGGTCCATTCGGCACAGCAGTTCGAGAAGTGGGTGGTGGAGATCGTCAGCCACGACATCCGCGACCCGCTCGGCGTGGTCGACTTCGCCGCGCACAGCCTGCTCAACCATTCCGGCGATCCGGAGGCGGTCAAGCGCGCTGCCGGGCGCGCGCGGCGCGGCGTGGAGCGGATCAAGAACATCGTCGGCGACCTTCTCGATCTCTCGCGCGCCCGCCATGGGGCCATGCGGATGGCGATGAAGCCGCTCGAGTTGCACCACACCTGCACCGAAGTCCTGGACGACTTCCGCGAGGCCGCCGCGGGGCGCGAATTGCTCTTCGAGGCGCACGGCGACGACGTCTCCTGCACCTGGGACGAGCACCGGGTGGTGCAGGCGGTGTCGAACCTGGTCTCGAACGCGCTCCAGCACAGCCCACCGGCGACGCCCATCATCGTGCGGGCCTTTTCCAATCCGGACCAGCCGGTGGCCATCGAAGTGCACAACCACGGGCACATCCCGGACGACATCCGCCCGTTCCTCTTCAATCCGTTCGCTTCGGGCGGCAAGACCCGCGGCCGCACCGGCGGGCTGGGGTTGGGTCTTTTCATCGCCAAGGCCATTGCCGAGGCCCACGGCGGCACCGTCGAGGTGAATTCATCCCCGGCCAACGGCACGTCGTTCCGGCTGGTCCTTCCGCGCGAACCCCTCGCCGCGCGCTCCGTCGCCTGAGCGAGTACGACGATCGGTCTGGTCGGGTTTTGGGCTCCCACCGGTGTCTTGATTCGACACCTGCACTGAGCGATTGAAAGCCGTCGCCCCTGCATTTTTACGGGGGTGCCTCTCAATGCGTTCGACGAAGGTTGACACGCTGCGCTCGACCTGGGAGACGTGGGCTAGCTTTTGAGCCCGGCTTCTGGTCGGAGGGGACCGCTTCATGGCTATTGGAGGGCGAAAAGCGCCCCGCGAGGACGCGTTGCCTTCTCGGGTATCTGCCCCGTCCGGTGGCGAAACGGCGCCGGCAGACTTCCGCCAGCTCGAAGCGCTCTTGCGGCTGGCCCGGGCAGCCTGGCCGCAGATTTGCGTTGGCACGGAAGATTTCGTCCGCTACGCCGCTGAGCGGCTTTCTCCAGCGGATCGCCCGTCGCTCGAAGGAAACGCTGGCGATCTCTACCTCGCTTGCGCTTGCTGCCTGGGCGATCGGGTCGCGGTCGACTCGATCCTTGCGCTGATCGCCGCAGAGGTGCCGCGCTGGGTGCGGCGTATCGACTCATCGAGCGCGTTCGCGGACGACATCGTGCAGGAATTGCGTGTCCATCTTTTGGTGGGCATCGACGGTGGCCGCCCCGCGATAGCCGACTATCGTGGGACGGGGCCAATCAAAGGATGGCTTCGCGCAGTGGCGATCCATCGCGCACTGCGGCTCCACTCGCGGAACGGCAGAGACGATTCACGGCGTCCAGACGGAAGCCAGGAGCCAATTTCCCGCCTCTCACCGGAAGTGGAGCTCATTCAGGCGAGGTACAGGCCGGAGTTCGAGCGGTGCCTTCTCGAGGAGCTGGCCGCAATGCCGCTCCGCGCTCGCACGCTGCTGCGGCTTCATCATTTCGAGCAGGTCACGATCGAAAAGCTCGGCGCAATCTACCACGTGTCCCGCGCAACCGCCGCGCGCCGGCTACGCGAAGAGAGAGATCGGCTTCTCCGCGGCACGCGCCGGAGGTTGCGCGAGTCGCTGCTCGTGTCGAGCCTCGATCTCGACGGCCTCGTGCCGTTGGTCGTGGGGAGCATCCAGGTCAGCCTGGAACGGATCCTGCGTTCTGCCGACACTGCCGTGCAATGAGAGCCGCGGTCGAGAGCCAACCTTTCAGTGCCGCTTTCCACGCCATGCCTGGGTGAGAACAGCCTCGCCGAGTTGGTCGCGGGCGCCCTGGGAGAAACCAGCCTCGAACGAGCGGAAACCCACATCGACGCGTGTCTCCGTTGCCGCCGGATGGTCGGGGCGGTTGCGGGACGAGCTCCGGCGTACGCTGCCGTGTCCGAAGAGCCGCTGGAAGCCGAGCGGCGAATTGGACCGTACCAGCTCGTGCGAAGGCTCGGCTCGGGCGGCATGGCGACCGTTTATCTAGCGACCGATTGCGTCCTGGGACGGCGTGTAGCGCTTAAGATTCCGGCTGCCCGCGGCGAGACGTTGCGCCGGTTCCTGTCCGAAGCGCGCGCGATGGCTCAGCTCTCCAGCCCGAACATCGTGCGCATCTATCATTTTGGGGGTAGCGCGCGGCGCAGGCCGTGGTTCACGATGGAATACATGTCGGGAGGGACGGCCGACCAGTGGCTGCTGCTCCACCCGTCCTTCAGCGATGCCTTGAAGGTGTACCTGCAAGCTGGCCAAGGCCTCGCCGTAGCGCACGCGGTGGGCATGGTGCATCGCGACTTCAAGCCGGGCAATGTGCTGGTCGACGAAGGCGGCCGGGCGGCGCTGTCGGATTTCGGCCTTGCCGCTCCTAATCTCGAGCTGCCGCTGGCGCACGATCGCAAGCTCGAGCTTGCGGCGCGGTCGCCGACGAAGCCTCGCGGCTTCGTCGGAAGTCCTGCCTACATGGCACCCGAGCAAATCGACGGCGAGATCGCGGACGCGCGGGCGGACATCTTCAGCTTCTGCGCGTCGCTCTACGAAGCCCTCTTCAAGGTCAGGCCGTTCGCGGGGGACACGATCGGCGAGCTGCGCCGGGCGATGCGCGCCGGCAGCTTGCAGATACCTCCCAAGACGATGCTGCACGGCGGCCTTGCGAGCATCCGAGATGCTCTCGCGATCGGGCTCCGCCACGAGAAGACCGAGCGTTACGCTACGATCGCGGCTCTGCTCGCGGTGTTGCAGGGGCTCGGCGCTCCGTGATGCGAAGTGGCCCCAAGGGCGCGCCGACAAGACCGGCACAAGGCACGGCCGCAACTCGGGGTTTCGGGCAACGCGCGACGTAGTGCGAGACGGTCGCCCGCGGCCTCGCTCTTCCTGATCGTGGAGAAAAAAGCACAGCCACTCGAACCATGTCCTTTCTTCGTGCTCCGTACGCCGCTCTTACCCTTCGACGCCCTGCTCTCCTGGAGCCGGGACGTGCAGTACCCGGTCGCGAATGCGGCCGGGCTCGCCGCGGCGGTCGCGGCCGATCGCGCGCTTCTGCGTCGTCGCCTGAGCGCCGTGCTCGAGCAGAAACCTGTGCTGGAAGCGCTCTTCGTCGCCTCGCCCGGCCTGGAGGAGGGGCTGGTTGAATGGCGCGCCAATCCTGACGGAGAAAAGGGCGCCAAGATCGAGCGCGCGCTAGTGAGATACTTCGCCAGGATGGCGGGACGGGCAACGCCATTCGGCTTGTTCGCTGGCTGCGCCGTGGGCCGCACGGGCGAAAAGACGCATCTCGAGGTCCCGACCCTCGCAAACTGTTCGCGCAAGACGCGGCCAGACATGTACTACCTGTCGGCCGTGACCGACGCGTTGGTGCAAGAACCGGCCGTGGCGCGAGAAGTGCTCTACCGCCCGAACAGCAGTCTGTACCGGTGCGGCAGCGGTTGGCGCTACGCGGAGGCGTCATTCGACAATACGGTGCGCAAGTATCAATTGGTGTCGATCGAAGCCACTCCCGCTCTCGAGCTCGCGATCCAGAAAGCAGGCCTCGGCATTCGTGCACAGGCCCTGGCGGAGACGCTGGCTGCGTCGTTCGCGGTGGATCTCACCGAGGCGAGAGCGTTCGTCGGAGAGCTCGTCGCGAGCGGCATCCTCGAGGCCGACTTCGGTCCATCGGTCACCGGCGAGGAGCCGCTGCCCACGCTGCTGCAAGATCTCGAGAAGTTTCCAGGGGCCGGAGCGGCGGCCGGGATTCTCCGCGACCTCTCGCGCGATCTGGCCGCGTTGGACGGGGGCGGGGTCGGAGCGGCCCCGGAGCAGTATCGCCAGATTGCGCGAAGGCTCGATGCGCTTCCCGTGCCGGTCGAATTGCCGCGCTTGTTCCAAGTGGATCTAATGAAACCCGCGCCACAAGCGACGCTGGGTGAGAACGTGCTGGCCGAGCTCGCTCGGGGAACCCGGCTCTTGCGCCGCCTCTGCGGCACCGTCGGCGACGCGCGATTGTCCAAGTTCCGGCAGGCATTCGTCGCTCGCTACGACAGCCGCGAAGTCCCTCTCGCCGAGGCGCTGGATGGTGACACCGGCGTCGAATTTGGAGGCGTCGATCTCTCCAGCAAGGCCGTGCCGCTTCTCGCCACCCTCGCCTTTCCGTCAGAACCCGACCGCTCCGTTGCTTGCACTCCCGAACAGGCGATCCTCCTCCGCAAGGTGTCGGAAGCGTTGCACCTCGGCAAGGTAGAGCTCGAGATCAGCGAGGACGACTTTCCCTCCCGGGCTGAAGACGAGCTCCCCGCCCTGCCCACGCTCTTCTCCGCCATCGCGGTGGTGGGGGCGAGATCGCCGAGCGAACTTGAGCAGGGCCAGTTCCGCGTGCTCTTGGAGGGAGCGCCCGCCGGAGCGCGGCTGTTCGGGCGTTTCTGCCACCCCGATCCGGAGCTGCGAGATCAAGTGGAAGAGCTCCTACGGCTCGAGCAGGCGCAATTCCCCGCGGACCTGTTGGCCGAGATCGCGCACCTCCCGCAAGGCCGCCTCGGCAACATCCTCTGCCGCCCGTGCTTGCGCCAGCACGAGATCGAGTATCTCGGCAGGTCCGGCGCTCCCAAGCAGGACCGGATCGCTCTCGAGGATCTCCGCCTCTCCGTCCGCGGCGGCCGCCTGGTGTTGCGCTCGGCGCGCCTCGACCGCGAGATCCGCCCGCGCCTCACCAACGCGCACGGCTTCGAGATGGCCGACCTGCCTCTCTACAGCTTTCTTGCCTCGCTCGAGTACCAGGACGTCGCGCTGCTGATGTTCGATCCGGGGCCGCTTCGCGAACTACGGCACGCGCCGCGCATCGTCTGCGGCAAGGTCGTCGTGGCGCCGGCGAGGTGGAACCTGCGCTCGGAGTGGAAGTCGCTCTCGACGCTCAAGGGCGTCGCGCTGCTCGCCGAAGTGCGACGCTTGAAGGAAGAGGAGGGGCTGCCCCGTTTCGTTGCCGTTGTCCAGGGCGACAAGGTGCTGCCCGTCGATCTGCACAACGTGCTCTCGGTCGAAAGCTTCGCTCAACTCGTGTCTCAGCTCGACGACCTGGTCCTGATCGAGGTCTGGCCCGGCCCCGACGAGCTCTGCGCGAGCGGTCTCGAAGGCCGCTTCGTCCACGAGATCATCGTGCCGTTCATCGCGCCTCGCGAGGCGCCGAAAGGGCGTCCCGCGCCCCGCCTGCACGCTGCGGCGGCGCCCGTGCGGAGGTCGACGCCGCCGGGCGGCGATTGGCTCTACGCGAAGTTGTATTGCAGCCCAGCCACCGCCGATCACGTGTTGCGTGAAGCGATCGCTCCGGTCGTGGAAGAGGCGCAATCCGCGGGAGATGTCGATCGCTGGTTCTTCGTCCGCTACGACGAGGCGGGGTGGCACTTGCGAGTCCGCCTTCACGGCTCGCCGGAGCGTCTCCACTCACGCGTGTTTCCCCACCTCCGGCGGCGCGTCTGGCCGCTCCTCGACGGCGGCATGGTGTCGCGTTTCCAGCTCGACACGTACGAACGCGAGATTGAACGCTACGGCGGCGACGAAGGGATGCTGCTCTCAGAGGCACTGTTTCACGCGGACAGCGAAGCGGCATTGCGCATCTGCCTGCAGCTCTCCGGTGACGAGGGCGCGCGAGCAAGATGGCAACTCGCCCTGCGCGCCATGAAGGACCTGCTCGACGATTTAAATTTGACAGGGGAGGCCCAAGCGCGCCTCACGCGCTCGCTCCGCGCCGGGTTTGGCCGCGAATTCGGCGATCGGGGCCAGCTCGAACGGCAGCTCGGGGGCCGGTATCGCGAGATGCGCAAGGAGATTCGCGACCTGCTCGAGCCCAAGGCGCAGCCTCCCGACTGGATCGAGCCGGGCATCGCTATCCTGCGCGATCGCTCGCGCAAGCTCGGCGCCACCTGCACCGAACTGCGCAAGGCGGAGCTGGAGGGCCGTCTCACCGCCACCGTCGAAACCCTGGCCGAGAGCTATCTGCACATGAGCGCCAACCGCCTGCTGCTCAGCGCCGCGCGCGCGCAAGAGCTCGTGCTCTACGACTTCCTCGAACGCCACCTGTCATCCGAGGAAGCGAGAAGGCGGAAAGGCGCAACGGCGGTTTCGAAGCGCGCTGGGGTCCAAGGTTAGGCGATGCCTTTGGGGAAATGGCGACCGATCCTGCGAGGCGGCGATGCGGCGCGCGCGCTCGCCTGCGTGCGGGAGATCGCCGCCGACAACGCGGCGCCAAGCCCCTGCAGCGCTCAACAGAGCGCCATGGCTGCGATCCTCCAGCTCTACCTGGCCCGCTCCGGGCTGGGCGGCAGCGTCGCCGCTGCCGAGACGCTGCTGCTCGCGGCAATCGATCAACTGGCGGAGGAGCAGCTCTTGGCCTCGCTCCACGAGGGGTTTTGCGGCGTCGCCTGGGCGATCGAACACGCAAGCCACCTCGCCCCGGAGATCGCCGATCCGTCCTGGAACGACGGCCTCGACGACGTGCTCGGCGATCTTGTCGCTCTTCCCCACGCCAATGCCGACCTCGTCTATGGACTCGCCGGTATCGGGATCTACGGACTAGAGCGTGGCGATCGAGGCTCGGCACGGCGTTGGACGCGGGCGATCATCGACCAGCTCGATCGGATGGCGCAGCCCGGGCAGCGCGGCGGCCGCTGTTGGCCTGCGTTTGGCAAGACTGGGACGGTCTCGTTCCAGATCGATTTCGGGATGGCTCACGGTACGCCGGGTCCGATCGGGTTCCTCGCTGGCGCGATCTTCGCGCGGTTCGAGCACGCAGCGCTAGTGCCGCTCTTGCGGGATGCGGTCGAGGCTCTCTTGGCCTGGCAACTCGAGGACGGCGGGTTCGCGATGGGGGTGCCGGTCGCGCGCGATGAGGGGATGAGCCGTGCCCGCACGGCATGGTGCTACGGCGATCCGGGCGTCGCCTCGGCCCTTCTCCTGGCAGCGCGCGCGGCGGGCTATCGCGGGTGGGAGGAGCAGGCGGTGGCCGTCGCCCGGGCTGCCTGCCGCCGTCCCGCGATCGAGACGGGTGTGCTGGATGCAGCCTTCTGCCACGGTTCGGCCGGACTCGCGCACATCTACAACCGGCTTGGCCAGGAGACCGGTGACGCCGAGCTCTGCGAAGCGGCGCGGGGCTGGTACCTCGACACTCTGGATCGTGGGGCGCGAGGGATATTGGAAGACGAGCTGTTCAAGCGCTCATTCCTGAGCGGCACGCTCGGCATCGGCCTGTCCCTGCTCGCGGCGGTCACGGACGTCGCTCCGGATTGGGACCGCGTCGCCGCCCTCTCGAGCGCCGGAGGGAAATCATGCTGAACCGCGGCGAGCGCGCGATGTTCCTCGCCCTGGGAACGCCGGTGGTCTGCGCGTTGGCCGGTCTCGCGCTCTTTGGACGGAAGGCCGCCGTGGCGCCGGCGGTATCCGGCGCCCCGAAGAAAGCAGCCGCCCCCCGGTTGCCCAACGACCGGGAGGAAGAGGCGTACGTCGGCGTGCTTTTCTCCAAGGCCGCGGCCGACGTTCCCGCGCGCATCGACGGCATCGTGCGCGACCTGCTCGTCGCTCCAGGTGACGCCATCGCGGCGGGCGGTCCTTTGGCGGTGCTGGAAGCGCGCCACGTGGTCCACGATTTGCGCGAAGCCGAGGGGGCGTTGGTCGTCTCGAAGGCGGAGAACGACGCAGCCGCGATCGACTTGCGTGAATCAAAGGAACGGCTGTCACGTCTTCTCGCGCTCGGCGACTTGATCTCCCCCGCCGAGGGAGCCTCGGCCCGCGCGCAGGTGGGCACGGCGCGGGCCCGGGGGGCGGCCACCAGCGCCAGGATGCGGGCATTGCAAGAGACGGTTCGCATCGCACGGAGCGCCGCTTTGGATCAGGTGCTTCGAGCGCCATTCGACTGCGTCGTCTCCGCCGTCTACTCGATGCCAGGTGCCACCGCGAAGGCCGGCGATCCTCTCTTACGCGTGGTTGGTCGCCACGATCTCTGGCTGCGCTTCGCGGTGATGATCGATGACGCCGAAGGGCTGGGCAGCTACGCGAGCCGGTCCCCGCTGCAGCCCGGTGCGACAGTCGTGATTGAACTTCCGGGTGCCCAATCGTCCCTCACCGCGACCGTGATGCACGTCCCGCCCGAGCTCGACGAGGCGACTCATTCGCTCTTCGTCGAAGCCCGCCTCGACGTCCGTGGCGCGCCTGGGGCGGGATGGGTGGCCGGGCGCCGGGTTCGGGTACGGCCGTCACAGAGGGCGGGAGCCGCGGCGATGGGCTCGTTCGCAAATACCACCGGAGGGGGAAACGAATGAGCTCCGAAGAGACGGCGGCGGTCGTTCCGTTCCGGGCGGAGGCGCTGCAAAGCTACCGGCAAAGACTCGTGCACGGCGAGGTGTTGCGCTTGAGCCCGGCATGGGTGGACCGGACTTATTGGATCCTGGTCGCGGCATTGATGACGGCCACAGTGTACGTCAGCATCGGCACGGTGAATCAGTACGCGTCGGGGCCCGCGGTCATCCGCATCGACGACCGGATCGATTTGACTTTCCCGATGGACGGCGTGGTCAAGGAGGTCCGGGTCCAACCGGGCCAGCATGTCGCGAAAGGTGATCTGCTCGTCCGACTCGATGACAGAAGCGAAGGCGCCGAGTTGGATTCCGCGCGCCGCGAATTCGACCTTGAGCTGGTTCAGCGGCTGCACGAGCGAGGTCCCCCGCGCAATACCTCCTTGAGCCCATTGCTCGCGAAGCTCAGCCTGACCGGTGCCAACCTGCGCGCGCGCTCCCTGCGAGCGCCCGACGCCGGTACCATCGCGGACGTTCGGTTGAGGCCGGGCCATCGCATCTCGGCAGGCGAAGTCGTTCTTTCGGTCGTTCGCGACGACGCCAGCTTCTCGATGATTGCCGTGCTTCCCGGCCGCGACCGTCCGCTCCTGCGCGTCGGACAGCCGATGCTGTTCGAGATCTCGGGGTTTGCCGACGCCCGCCAACGGGTGCCGATCAGCGAAATCGGCGACGAAGTCGTTGGCCCAGGCGAGGTGAAGCGTTTCCTCAATCCGGAGATGTCCGACGCCTTCGTCGTTCCGGGCCCCTCGGTGCTGGTGACGGGCAGCCTTTCCGCCGGGGCCTTTCACCTCGAGGGGCGAAGGCTGAGGCTCTATGATGGGATGCAGGGTACGGTGGATGTGGCGGTCCGCTCCGAGCCGCTGGTCTTTGCTTTCGTCCCTTCGCTCCGCCGTTGGATTGGCGAGTTCGAAGGCGGAAGGCCATGACCGTGAATCTGCCGCCCTCGCTGGCGTCGCGTTTTCCGGCCTTGCGCCGACTCGCCTTCGCCAGCCGCAAGAAGGCGATCCCGGTCATCCAGCAGATGACCAACGCCGAGTGCGGCGCCGCCTCGCTCGCGATGATCCTCGGCTATCACGGTAAGCACGTCCCGCTCGACCAGCTTCGTGCCGCGCTCGGCATCGCCCGCGACGGCGCATCCGCGCTCGCCCTGCTCCAAGTCGCCGAACACCACGGTCTGCGCGGGAGGGGGATCGCGCTCGACATCGACGATCTCGAATACCTGCCTGCTGCGAGCGTGCTCCATTGGAGCTTCGGCCATTTCGTTGTCTTCGAGCGGCTGTACCCTGGCGCCGTCGGCGTCGTCGACCCTGCGCTCGGGCGCCGGGTCGTCCCGATGGCGGAGTTCCGCGAAGCGTTCACCGGGATTGCGTTGCTCTTCGAACCTGGCGACGGCTTCTCGCCGCAGGCAAGACCCGCTTCCCTTCTCGGTTCGTACCTACGCAAAGCGCTCGGCCATTCCCGGCTGCTCTGGCGCATCGTCGTCGCCTCCGTGATGCTGCAGGTCTTCGGCCTCGCTATTCCGGTGTTGACGAGCTCGGTGGTGGACCGGGTGGTGCCGCGCTCGGACGGCCACCTGCTGCTTCTCCTCGGCGCCGGCACCGCCGTGCTGTTGGCCCTCCAGATGCTCGCCGGACTGTTGCGCGGCGAGCTTCTTCTCAACTTGCGCACGCATCTCGACGCCGAGATGACGGTTGGCTTCGTCGAACATTTGAACGGCCTCCCCTGGGCGTTCTTCCAGCAGCGAACTGCCGGCGATCTCTTACAGCGCCTCGGCAGCAACTCGACGGTGCGCGAGATGCTCAGCACCGCCGCGCTTTCGGCGATGCTCGACGGCCCGCTCATCGCCATCTATCTCGCCATTCTTTTTGCCGTGAGCCCGCAGCTCGGTCTCGTGGCCGCGTTCCTTGGTGCGCTGCAACTCGGTCTCTATCTCGCGACTTCCAGGCGCCAGCGGGAGCTGATGGGGGCGACCTTGTCCACCTTGGCCCGAGCCTCGAGCTTCGAGGTCGAAATGCTGACCGGGATGGAGACGCTCAAGGCAATGGGCGCCGAGAGCGCGGCTGCTGCGCACTGGTCAAACCTGTTCGTCGACGAGCTGAACGTCTCGCTCGACCGCGGCAGGCTCGATGCCCGCACGGAGGCGCTCGCGGGAACCCTTCGGGTCGGCTCTCCACTGATCTTGCTCGCTGCCGGCGCGGCACAGGTGATCCACGGTGACCTCACACTCGGGAGCATGCTGGCGGCGAACGCGCTCGCGCTCGGCTTTCTCACGCCGCTCGCCAGCATGATGGGGAGCGTCACCTTGCTCCAGCGCGTCGGCAGCTATCTCGAGCGGCTCGAGGACGTGTTCGCCACGCCGCCCGAGCAAGACCAGCGGGTCGGACTCACGAGACCCGATCGGCTGCGGGGACAAATCCGCCTTGACGACGTCACCTTCCGATACGCGCCGCACGGACGCCCCGCGGTGCACGGGGTCTCGGTCGCCATCGAACCAGGTCAGCGCGTCGCGGTGGTGGGACGCTCAGGCGCAGGCAAGTCCACGCTCGCCCACCTTTTGCTTGGGCTTTGCCTCCCCGAATCCGGACGCATTCTCTTTGACGGACAGGACCTTCGCGGTCTCGATCTGCGGCACGTGCGCCAGAGGGTGGGCATCGTCTCTCAGTCTCCCGCCATTTTCACGGAGAGCGTCAGGGCCAACATCGCGCTCGGCGACCCGACGCTCTCACTCGACCGCGTGGTGGAAGCGGCCCGCTTGGCGCAGCTCCACGACGACATTTGCGCCATGCCGCTCGGATACGAAACGGTGATCGCCGACCGCGGCGCCTCGCTCTCCGGCGGGCAGCGGCAACGTCTCGCGCTCGCGCGCGCGCTGGCCAGGCGTCCGGCCATCCTGCTGCTCGACGAAGCCACTAGTTCCTTGGACAGCATCACTGAGAGAGAAGTGCAGCGCGCGCTCGAGTCGCTGCGCTGCACTCAAATCGTCATCGCGCACAGACTGAGCACCATCCGGAGCGCAGATCTCATCCTCGTCATGGAGGACGGTCGCCTGGTCGAAGCGGGAACGCACAATGAGCTCCTGGTGAAGAACGGCGCGTATGCCCGCCTGTTTTGGGCTCAAGGCGACGAGGCGGAGGCGGCGGCGCGCTGAACGCGCTAGCCGTTCGGTCGTTGCGGCGAGAGAACGCTCGCGATGTCGAGGGCGTGGCCTCGCGAAAAAACTTCGGGGTGGGGAGAGATTCCCCCACCCCGATCAGGCTGCTGAGTTGACTAGTTGAACTTGCAAGAGGTCGTCGGCTGCGGAGGCGTGCCGCAGGTATTGTTGCTGCCGCCGGCTCCGCTGCCGCCCATCACTTGCTGCAGGGCTGCGCTGCTCAGGTTCTTGACGGTGGTCCTCTTGAGCATCAGCTTCTTCTCGTTGTTCGTCTTTTTCATCGACTTCTCCTCGGATCCGGGTGGATCTGTCCTGAGGAGCGTCTCCGAGCGACAGAGTATCAGCCGCGCCCAGGATGTGAGGCCCACGCGCGCAGTTTCCCTCGTGAGTTCCGCGCCGCGGGAGCGTTTTGCGATCCGCGAGCGATCGGGATCCCACCAAGGGCGCGCTCAGGGCCGGGCCGCGAGATACGCAACCTTTCGCAAACGCCTAGAGCGGGTCGATGGAGAAGTACGGGCCGAAGCGGGGTTCGCCGAGGAGGACGTCCGGGTCGAGGTTGACGCCGATGTCGACCGCCAATCGCCCGATCGGCGTCACCCAGCGCAGTCCGCCGCCGACCGCGCTGCGCAGCACGAAATTGTTCAGGATGTCAGTTGGCGCCTGCCACAAATTGCCGCCGTCGTAGAAGCCGGCCACTTCGACGCTGCGCGCGACCGGGACGCGCAATTCCGCGGTGAAGGCCGCGAACTGATCGCCTCCTGCGCTGGTGGCTCCTGCCGCGAGCAACTGCGCTTGCACCGAGCAGGCGACGCCGCTCAGAGTCGTGGCGCAGGCGTTGACGATGGCGTGCAGGCGGTTGATCAGGTCCTGCGGCTGCACCGCGTCCTCGTGGAAGCCGCGCAGCGAGGTGGCGCCGCCGAGATAGAAGCGGCGGTCGCCCGGCGTCGACGAGAGGCTGTCGAGCTGGAAGACACGGCCGCCGCGGGCGGAGAGCACGATGCTGGAGAGGAACGGAAGCGGCAGGTAGACCGCGAGCTGCCCTTCGGCGCGAAACAAATTCACATGGATGCGATTCAATCCGCCCGTGTCCTGGCCGGAGGCGCTGCCGGCAAAGCTGTGCTCGAAGTCGCCGTCGAATTCGGCCAGCATCCCCGAGCGGGGCCGCGCCGGATCGTCGCGCAGGTCGAAGAGGAGCTGCGGCCGCAGCGACCCGAACGTCATCTGCCCCGGCGGCGTGCGCAGGATGCGCTGGTCCTGCCCCGCCAGCACCTGCTCGACCGAAGTCTGCCCGATGGAGAATTCCTGGAAGCCCACCTCGTAGGCGAGCGAAGCGGTGAAGGGCCTTCGCTGCGTCAGCGCCGTCGAGAGCTGCGCCGAATACTTGGTGAGCGTGTACGACGGCTCGAGCACGCGCTGCTGGATCAGATCGACGCCGGCCCGGAGCTCGTCGGTGAGTGGCCAGAGCCTCGGCGCGGAGAGGCCGATGTCGATGACGCGTTCGATCGGGTCCTCGAAGGATCTGCCGCCAAACAACGTCTCGGTCGGGAAGATGATGTGGCTGTCGCATTGCCCGGCGTTGCTGACGCCCGGCGGGCAGTCCAGGCGGGTCGGAAACCGGCCGAAGGGAAAGTTCACCCGGCCCACCACGCTGAAGGTCAGGTTGCGCCCCCACAGGTTCGCGCGCGTGTACTGCGCGGTCGCGCGCGGGCCGTCGGCGAGGGAAAACCCGAGGCTGGCCTGGAAGTCGCGGGTGGGTCGCTCGCGAACCTGGATCTGCACCGTCTTCTCGCTCTCCACCACCTCCGGATTGCGCGGGGTCAGGGTCGCCGAAAAGAAGAGGCCGGTGCCGATCAGCGCTTGCTGGCCGCGGTCCATCACCTCGGGCGTCAGCACCTCTCCAGGCTTCAATCCGGCAAGGTCCAAAATCAAGCCCTCCAGCGTCCGCCGCTGTCCCACCACCTCGATGTACGCCACCCGCACGACCGGCCCGGGCTGGATGCGGTAGCGCACTTCCATTCGGGACGCGCTCGGGGCCGCCGGATCGTCGACGAAGGTCTCCTCGTCCTCCACGCGCGCGTAGAGGTGGCCGCGGCGGGTGTAGATCTGCGTGAGCGCCGAACGGCCTTCCTCTGCGGCGAGATAGCTGAAGGGCTGCCCGACGCGCAGGGTGATGGCGGAATCGATCTCGTGGCGCGGAACGTCCCCACCGCCTTCCACCACGATGCGCCCGACCCGCGTCTGTTCCCCTTCGTCGATGGGGATGGTGACTTGGAGCCGCTTTCCCGTCGAGTCGAGCGAGTCGAGCTTGGGCGGACCTGCGCGGGCCGAGAGGTAGCCTTGGCTCTTGTAAAGATCTTCAATTTGCTTCAATGCGCGCGAGTACAGGGCAGGGTCATAAACCGTTTCAGGATCGACTTTGGTGCGCGGTTCGGGCAATCCGCGCAGCCGTCCTTCGATGCCGGTCCGCGCGACCTCGGTCGGGTCCGCGCCGGGCGAGGGATCGCGCGAGATGTTGTCGCGGAGCAGCAGCAAGAGGCGCTCGCGGAGCTGCCGCGAGGAGATGCCGTCATTCCCCTGAAAGACAATCTTCTCCACCCGCACCTGCGGGCCTTCGTCGACGCTGAAGACCACGTCCACCGCGCCCTCGTCGGTCTGCATCTCCCGCTCGGCGACGCGAACCCGCAGAAACCCGGCGGCGACGTAGAAACGCCGGAGCCGCGCCACCATCTCCTGCGCCACCTGGGCGTCGAGCTGCTCCTCCGACTCGCCGAAGAGATGCGAATCCAGGACGGCGTCGTCGAAGGCGCGATTGCCGCGCACGTGGAAGCGCACCACCGGCCCTGCAGCGACCGGCACGATCAGGCGGACGCGAGCCAGGCCCGCGACCTCTTCGATGTGCGGCGTCTCCACCTTGGCGCGGAGGCGATTGGCCTTGCGGTAGCGCTCGCGCAAGCCGCGAATGCCCTCCTCGACCGCCGAAAGATTCAAGATGTCGCCCGGGCGCAGTCGAAACGCGGCCAACAGCTCGTCCTTGTCCAGGCCCGGCTGCCCTTCGAAGTCGATGGCGGTGATGCGGGTCGGCGGGCCTTCGTCGATCTGGAAGCTGAGCTCCACGCCGCCCGGGACGCTGCGGGTGGCGGGGGTGATGCGCGCCTGCCGGTAGCCGATGCGCTCGTAGGCGGTGAGCAGGTCCTTGACGGCCTTGGGCACCTGCTCGGGCAGGTACTCCGCATTGACTTGCAGGTTCGCGGTCTGGTGCAGCGCGCTTTCGCTGAGCGCTTCGTGGCCCGGAAAAGCGACCGCGACCAACTTCTCGACGGGAACCAGGACGAAGATGAGTCGCGCATACGGCGCCCCCGCATCGCCGCCAATCGGCGTGCCCGCATCCGCACCCGACGGCGCCTCCATCGGCTCGAGATAGGCCTCGACCCGCGAGAACCGCGCAGTCCCGTGCAGCGCCCGCACCGCGTCGCGCACGTCCCGCGCATCGAACGGCGCCCCTGGTTGGATGGGCACCAACGCGCGGAGCGAGGTCGCGTCCGCGCCTTCGAAGGTGATTTCGCCGATGCGCGGCGTCTCAGCCGGTGCGCGCTGCGCATCGACTGTCCGCTGCCCTTGGACCGGCTGCTGGACGACCGCCGCCGTAAGCAGCAGGGCCGTCGCGAAGTGCACCTATTCCCCCTCCCACTTGAAGTGGAGGTCCATGCCGAAGTCGGTGTCCACGCCGGTGTAGATGTGCTCGTTGTCGAGCTGCAGCCGGGTGGAGAGCGAGTCGGACAGTTGGTAGCTCAGGACTCCTCGATACCTGCGCGTCGTCAATCCTACCAGTAAATTCAGGTTGAGGCGGTCGGTGACGAGGTGCGAGGAGAAGCGCGCCATCGGCTCCAGGCGGTTGGTGGCCACCGAGAAGTCGCTGGCGAAGTCGATGTTGGGGTCGCGCAAGATGGCGTTCTTGGGGATGAAGCGGCGCACTTCCTCGGAGAAGCCGGTCACCTTGTTGAGCGCCTCGACGCCGATGGCGAGCCCCGCGTCGTTGGCCGAG
>DASXHM010000177.1:0-3905 GCA_036488495.1 Myxococcales bacterium
ACACCCGAGACCTGCGAGATCTTCTGGGCGAGGACGGTGTTGGCGACGTCGAAGACCTGGCCGAGCGGCAGCGTCTTCGAGCGCAGGGAGACGATCAGGATGGGCGCGTCGGCCGGGTTCACCTTGCGGTAGTTGGGCCGGAAGGGAAGGTTCTGCGGCAGGTCGCCGCCGGAGGCGTTGATGGCGGCCTGCACGTCGCGGGCGGCGGCGTCGACGTCGCGGTCCAGGTCGAACTGCAAGGTGAGGCTGGTCTGCCCAAGCGTCGACGACGAGGTCATCTCGGTGATGCCCGCGATGCGCCCGAAGCGCCGTTCGAGCGGAGTCGCCACCGCCGAGGCCATGGTCTCGGGGCTACCGCCGGGAAGGCCGGCGCCGACGTTGATGGTCGGGCTGTCGACGCGCGGCAACGGGGCAACCGGCAACATCGTGTACGCGGTGCCGCCGGCGAGGACGATGGCCACCGCCAAGAGCGTGGTCGCGACCGGTCGTTGGATGAAAGGCGCGGAGACGTTCATGACGCCGGCGCTTGCACAGGCATGGGTTCACCGGATGCTGCGCCCTGCGGGCTCCGCCCGTCGCCGGCGGAGCCGGCTCCTCCGCGGCTTGCACTGCGCTTGCCGCGCTTGAGGTACGCGCCCAGGCGGCCCATGTAGAGGTAGATGACCGGGGTGGTGAAGAGCGTCAGGATCTGCGAGATGAGAAGGCCGCCGACGATGCTGATGCCGAGCGGGCGCCGCAACTCCGAGCCGGTGCCGCTGCCGAGCGCGAGCGGAATGCCGCCGAGCAGCGCCGCCATGGTGGTCATCATGATCGGGCGGAAGCGGAGCAGGCACGCCTGGTAGATGGCTTCGCGCGGCGACAGTCCTTTTCGCTTCTCCGGCAGGGGACGGCCTTCGGCGTCGAAGAGGGTCTCGCTGCTGGCTGCGGCTTCGCTGCTACCGGTCACGAGCGCGGCCTCGTCGCGGGTCTTGCTCGCGTGGCCGCCCAGGGCCTCCACCGCCGGGCCCTCGCCGCGCTCTGCCTCGAGCGCGAAGTCGATCATCATGATCGCGTTCTTCTTCACGATGCCGATGAGGAGGATGATGCCGATCAGCGCGATGATGCTGAAGTCGGTGCCGGTCACCATCAGCGCGAGGAGCGCGCCCACTCCGGCCGAAGGCAAGGTCGACAAGATGGTGACCGGGTGGATGTAGCTCTCGTACAGGACGCCGAGGACGATGTAGACGGTCACCAGCGCGGCGAGGATCAAGATCGGCTCGCTCGCCAACGACTCCTGGAATGCTTGCGCGGTGCCGGCGAAGGCCGGCCGGACGCCTTGCGGCAGCCCGATCTCCGCCTCGACGTTGTGGATGGCGTCGACCGCGTCGCCGAGCGCGGCGCCGGGGGCGAGGTTGAAGGAGATGGTGTCGGCGGGGAACTGGCCCTGGTGGTTGATGGAGAGCGCCGCGATGCCCATCTCGTAATGGGCGATGGCCGAGAGCGGCACCTGATCGCCGGACTGCGACTTCAAATAGATGCGGTCGAGCGCGTGCGCGTCCTGCTGGTCCTCCGGCCTGACCTCGAGGATGACGCGGTACTGGTTGAGCTGGGTGAAGATGGTGGAGATCTGCCGCTGGCCGAAGGCGTCGTACAGCGTATCGTCGATGCTCGCCGGCAGGATGCCGAGGCGCGAGGCGGTGTCGCGATCGATGATCAGCCGCGCTTGCAGGCCGGTCGTCTGCTGATCGCTCGTGACGTCGCGAAGCTGCGGCAGCGCCTGCAGCTTGGCCAGCACCTTCGGCCCCCACTCCGCAAGCTCGATGGGGTCTGCGTCTTCGAGCGTGTATTGGTACTGCGTGCTGGTGGTGCGCGTCTCGATCTGGAGATCTTGCACCGGCTGCAGATAGAGCTGGATGCCTTCCACCTTCTGCAGCTTGGGGGCGAGCCGCTCGATGATCTCCTGGGCGCCGCTCTTCCGGTCGGACCGGTTATTCAGCGTGATGTTGAGCCGGCCGGAGTTGGTGGTGGCATTGGTGCCGTCCGCGCCGATGAACGACGCGACCGAGAGCACGTCCGGATCCTGCAGCACCACCTCGGTCAACGCGCGCTGGCGGTCCATCATCCGCGGGAACGACACGTCCGGCGAAGCGTAGGAGGTGCCGGCGATGAGGCCCGTGTCCTGCTGCGGGAAAAACCCCTTTGGAATGACCAGCGCGAGGAGCCCGGTGACGATCAGCGTCAGGATGGTGACGATCAGCGTCGTCCGCTGGTGGTCGAGCACCCACTTGAGCCCGCGGTCGTAAAGCCGGACGAACTTGTCCCAGCCCTTGTCGGTCCAGTCGTGGAACTTGCTCTGCTTCTGCTCGGCATGCGGCTTGAGCAGGTGAGCGCACATCATCGCGGTCAGGGTCAGGGAGAGCACCGCGGAGACGCCGATGGCGATGGAAAGGGTGACTGCGAACTCGCGGAAGAGCCGGCCGATGATGCCGCCCATGAAGAGGAGCGGAATCAAGACCGCCACCAAGGACACCGTCAACGAGACGATGGTGAAGCCGATCTGCTTTGCGCCTTTGAGCGCCGCTTCGAACGGCGGATCGCCCTCTTCGACGTAGCGGGCGATGTTCTCGATCATCACGATGGCGTCGTCGACGACGAAGCCGGTCGAGATGGTCAGCGCCATCAACGACAGGTTGTTCAGCGAATACCCGCATAAGTACATGACGCCGAAGGTGCCGATCAGCGAGAGCGGCACCGCGATGCCGGGGATCAAGGTCGCGCGCAGGCTCTTCAGGAAGACGTAGATGACCGCCACCACGAGGAGGATGGTGAGGACGAGGGTGAACTCCACGTCCTCGACGGATGCGCGGACCGTCTCGGTGCGGTCGGAGATGACGTTCAGATCGATGCCTTGCGGAAGCGTCGCCTTGAGCTGCGGCAAGAGCGCCTTCACCCGATCGGCGGTCTGGATGACGTTCGCGCCCGGCTGCCGCTGCACGTTCAAGATGATGGCGCGGTCGTTGCCGGACCAGCCGGCGAGCTGGTCGTTCTCCACTCCGTCCTCGACGTCGGCGACGTTGTCGAGCCGGATGGGCGCGCCGTTCTTGTAGGCGACGATCATCGGGCGGAAGCTCTCCGCCTTGGCGAGCTGATCGTTGGTGGCGAGCGCGTAGTCGAGGCGCGGGCCGTCCAGGTTGCCCTTCGGCTGGTTGACGTTGGCCGCGGCGATGGCCGTGCGCACGTCTTCAAGCGTGAGTCCGGCGCCGGCGAGCGCTGCCGGGTCGACCATCACCCGCACCGCCGGCTTCTGGCCGCCGTTGATGGTGACGAGGCCGACCCCGCTCACCTGCGAGATCTTCTGCGCCAGGATGGAGTCGGCCGCGTCGTCCACCTGGTCGAGCGGCAGGTTCTTCGAGGAGACGGACAGGGTGAGGATGGGGGTGTCGGCCGGGTTCGACTTCGAATACGTGGGCGGCGCAGGCAACGAGCGCGGCAACAGGCTCGAGGCCGCGTTGATGGCGGCCTGCACGTCCTGTTCGGCTGCGTCGATGTTGCGGTCGAGCTCGAACTGCAAGGTCACTTGAGAGGTGCCGAAGCTCGAGATCGAGGTCATCTGCGACAACGACGGCATCTGGCCGAACTGCCGCTCGAGCGGCGTGGTGACCGCCGAGGCCATGGTCTCCGCGCTCGCGCCCGGGAGCAGCGTCGAGACGACGATGGTCGGATAGTCCACCTGCGGCAGCGCCGAGACCGGGAGCTGCCGGAAGCCGATCAAGCCCGCGAGGAGCAGACCCACCGTCAAGAGCGAGGTCGCGACCGGCCTGCGGATGAACGGCTCGGAGATGCTCACTGCCTTGGTCCTCGGGGCGGCGCGTCGGCCTTGGGGGCCTGCGGCGCCGCGCTGCCTTCGCGCGGCTTCTGCTGTCCCT
>DASXHM010000215.1:0-24358 GCA_036488495.1 Myxococcales bacterium
ATACTCGGCCTCGACCAGCGGGGTGTCGTACTTGCGCTCGAGCAGCGAGAAGATGGGCTCGGTCTGCAGGTCATGGCCCAGCACCTTTTCGCCCAGGTCGCGCGGCAGCCAGGTCTCGTCGAAGGAGAGCGGAACGCCGTCCGCCAGCCGGACGCGCCGGATGCGCACCACTCTCGCGCGTGGTGCGAGGCCAAGCCGATCCGCTACCTCCTTCCCGGCCGGAACCGCTTCCTGCGACAGCACCCGCGCGGTGGCGAGGCGGCCCAGCGCCTCCATGTCCTCGACGAATCCGGACAGCTCGGTCAGCTCCTGGGTGATCTTGGGCTCGGTGACGAAGGTGCCCTTTCCCCGCCGGATCTCGACCAGCCCGCGCCGCGCCAGGTTCTGCACGGTCTGCCGGATGGTGGTGCGGCTGACGCCGAACCGTTCGGTGAGCGCGTCTTCCGGGGGAAGCTGCGTGCCGGGTTCGAGCGTGCCGTCTGCGATGCTTGCTGCGAGGGCTGTTTCGACCTGCGCATAGAGGGGGAGCGGGCCCGGTTTCATCACGACATCATGACGTCATGATGTCACGATGTCAACCGACTTCCGCGCGATGCCGGCGCGAAGATGATCCGTCGCGCCGGACGGCTCGTTCAACTACGTGCAGCGCAACGCTAGTGGCCGCGGCCGCCGACCTGCCCCTGCATGAGGCAGGACGCGGAGCCGCCGCAAGCATCGATTGGCATGCCCTGGCGCTGGATCCCCTGCGCCTGCAAGCGCTGCTGCTCGGCGTAGGCGGCGTCCCAGCAGACGCACTGCCCCAGGTACGAGCCGGTTTCGGTCTGCCTCTGGCACGTCATCCGCTTGCCGTTCACCTCCGCGGTGACCGCTCCAGCGGACCGCGCCGGGCAGGCTTTGTTGGCGAGGACGACCGGCGCCGGTATCGGCTTCTCCCTGCGGACGGTGTTCTGCGCGCAGGCAACCAGCAGGACAAACAACAAGATTGGCTTGTTCATGTCTGTGGCTCCTTCTGGCACCCAAAGCACCAGGGCCGTCTTTTCGCAACAGCGTGCCGGGCCCTGCGTAGTCGAACAGGCCATCGTGCAGTGCTAGAGGTGGCGCATGGGTACCGGATTTTCGAGAAGGACATTCCTCGCCGCAGCCGGAGTGCTCGCGTTGCCCCGAGCAGCGCGAGCGGCGGCGGTTCCCCGGTCGTTCGACCACGTGCAGCTCGGATGCAACGACTTGGATCAAGGCATCGCCTTCGTCGAGCAAAAGACGGGCGTGAAGGCGGCGTTCGGGGGCGTGCATCCGGGACGCGGTTCGCGCAACGCCCTGCTCAAGCTGGGAGACCGGCGCTACTTGGAAATCCTAGCGCCCGATCCCGCCCAGGATCGCAGCGCGGACGTGCGTGGGCTGTACAAGATCGAGTCGCCGCGGCTGCTCGAATGGGCGGCGCATGTCGACGACGTCGACCCGCTCGTCCGCGCCCTGGCAGCCGCGCACATGGAGACGAAGCCGCTCTTTCCCGGATCGCGAAAGCGCCCGGACGGCAAGCTCCTGCGTTGGCGCGCGCTCACCCTGAAAGACAACCGCAGCGGCGTCTTGCCCTTCTTCATCGAGTGGAGCGCGGATTCCGCGCACCCGGCGTCGGACGCTCCCGGGGGATGCGAGCTGCTCTCTTTCACGGCAGTCGATCCTGCGCCCGAACAAGTGCGCGCAACCTTCCGGACCCTGCGGCTCGACGACGTGCAGGTCGAGCCTTCCGTGCGGCGCGGACTGCGGGCGGTGATCAAGGGTCCGCGCGGAACGCTCGAGATCTAGGTCAGCGTCTCGACGAGCACTTTTCGGTGGAAGGCCGGTGCTCGAGGGCGCGTAACCAAACTCCGGCCTGCCGGTAGTGAGGGGCGAACCTTTTCAAAGGACCCCCAAAAATGATCCGATCGATGATCGTCTTCGCTCTCTTGAGCATTGCTTCTGCTGCCCGCGCCGACGGCGGAACGCTGTTCCTCGAAAGCGCTGTCGAGCACCCGGCCGGCACCGTGACGCTGCCGCTGTACCGCGGGACCAGCCAGGGCCGCACCGTCTGGTACATCCTGCTCGATTCGTCGGACGGCGGCGATGCGCAGGCCAAGGGAATCAATCGCTCGCAAAAGCTCGCCAACGCGCGCGGTACGCCGGCGACGCAGAAGGTTTCGCTCTCGAACGGCGTGGTCGACTTTCCCGGGACCGTGAACTTTTCATTCGGCACGCGCACCGTTGTCGCGGGTCCGGGCGGGTTTCCGCCCCTGGCCGCGAGTCCTGCGGCGAAGGGAGACGATTCCTACAGCCCGCTGATCGAGCTGCCCTCCGGAGTGGTGGAGAACGCGCCGCAGGTCGCGAACGAGAGCGGCCGCGCCGCCAAGGTCACCGCCATCGACTTCGCCGGGCTCACCGTCACGCTCGAGGAGACGCCCGGGTTCCAGGGCGGCAATCCGGTCCGCTATCTGTCGACCGACGCTTCGAACCCGGTGGCTGCCGCGCTCGAGAACGTCACCTGGGCGCCGCTTCTCGACGACGCGCCCTCCGCCGGCGACGACAGCACCGGCTCGTCTCGCGCAAGCCTCGCCGCCGTCACGAACGGTCAGACCGGCGCCGCCAATCCGCAGCGGCAAGGATTGAATTCTGCCATCCTCGACGGTCTTTCGCCCTTGAACGTCCTGCGCTGGAATCCGAGCCAGGGCCGTTACAGCCCGCTCTGGGACGTGCACCTCGCGGCCTTTGCGCCGGGCGTCACCCCTCTGCGGCAGCGCGATTACGGCGACGTGATCAACCTCGCGAGCCATGGCCGGATCACCGCGCCTGACGGCAGCCCGTTCGCCGCCAGCAACTTCGTCGTGGTGTGCCCGATCATCAGCAGCCAATAGGCGCAGTAGGATGGCCGGCGCATGGGGCCTAGCGATGAACAATTGATGGCCCGGTACGTCGAGGGAGACCGGCGCTCGTTCGCGCAGTTGTTCGCGCGCTGGGCGCCGCGTCTCCACGGCTATTTCCTGCGCGCCGGCGGCAGCAGAGGCGAGGCGGACGATCTTCTCCAGGCGACGTTTTTGCGAGTGCACCGCGCGCGCGAGTCGTTTCGCGGCGAGCTGGGATTGCGGGGGTGGCTGTTCACCATCGCGGCTCGGGTGCGCAAGGACGAAGTCAATCGGCGTCTTCGCAATCCCAGCGGTGCGGACCCCGCGGCCGCCGAGGAAATTGCCGCGCCGGCCGAGGAGGACCCGGCCGTCGCGAACGAGCGGGCCCAGGCGGTGCGCGCCGCGCTCGCGCGGTTGCCGGAGGCGCAGCGCGAAGTCATCTACCTTCATCGATATGAACACATGCGCTTCGGAGAGATCGCGGCGGTGCTCGGCATCAGCGAGGGCGCGGTGAAGCTGCGCGCGTTTCGTGGCTATGAGCGCCTGCGGATCGACCTGGCGGCGTTCTTCGCGGAGGACCAGGCTGCATGAGATCGGGCAGACACGTGCGCGATCGGGCGATGGCAGTGGTCGCGCTCCAGCCGGGCGAGCTGCAGCGGGAGGCTGCGTTCGAACATGCGCGGACCTGCCCGGACTGCGCCCGCGCGCTGCAGCAGGCAGAGCGGCTGCTCGCGCTGGTAGACGCGGAGCTCGTTCCCACTCCGCCCTCCGCCGAAACGCTGCAGCGCGTGGAGCGGGCGGTGGAACGCGAGATGCAACCTGCGAGGAAGCAGCCGCGGCTCCTGGCAGGCCTCGCGACCGCGGCCGGTGCCGGCGTCGTTTTGCTGTACGCGCATCATCTCGATCCGAGCGGTGCAGCGGTTGCGGCCACGGCAGCGCTTCTGGCCGTGGCCTTCGCGTGGTCGGGCGTCAGCAGTCGCGCTGCCGTCGCGGCAGCAGGCGCGTGCGCGGCCTCGCTCCTCCTCGCGGTGGTGGCGGCGCATTCGCCTGGTTTGTTCGTTCGCGTCGGCGTGCACTGCGTCGCGGTGGAGCTCTTCACCGCCTGCTGGCCGCTCGCCGCCGTCGCCGTCGCCGTCGCGGGCGGATTTGCCTCGCGGCCTTCAGCCTGGACGACAGCGGCGCTCGCCGCCGCCGGCGCGCTCGCCGGACAGGCCGCGCTGCATCTCGGATGCGAAGTGCACACCGCGACCGCGCACTTGCTCGTCTTTCACTTCGGCGGCGTCGTGCTGGCGGCGCTGGCGGGCAGCGCCGTGCCGCGGCTGATCCCGGCCCCTCTATCGCACCCCGATTGATTTGCGCTTGACCGGGACCCTGAACGGGCGGCGACTCAGGTCGACGAGCAAACCAGGTTGTAGACCTTCAGCGCGCCCACCTGCTCGAAGAAAGGGCGCCGCGAGTCGATGTGTGCGCCGGGCTCCTCGGCCGCCGCGACCCGGATCGGGCGGACGGATTCGAGCAGCCGCACGCATTCAATCGGGTCGATCCCGGTCCGCGTCGCGACTTCGCGATGGGCCTCGAAACCGACCACGAAAGCCGGCGCTGCCCGGAGCGTCTCCAATGCTCCGCGCAAGACGTCGATCTCCGCGCCTTCCACGTCGACCTTCAGAATCACGCTGGTCCCGCCGATGCCCAGGCCGTCCACGCGCTCGACGGTGACCGCGCCGGCCGGATCGGCAACGATGAACTTCGCTGAATCCGATCGGTCGAGATCGGTGCTGTCGAGCCTGGCGCGTCCGCGAAAGTCGCTCACCGCCGCGGCCCTCGCAACCGCCGGGAGCGAAAGCCTTCGCAGGTTGGATTCGAGGAATGGAAACGCTTCTTCGTTCGGCTCGAATGCGATGATCCGGCTCAATCGAGGAACTCGTCCTGCGAGAAGCACGGAGAGCGTGCCGATGTCGGCGCCGCAGTCGACCAGCGCAATCGAGCCGGGCAAGGACGCCGCGGCCGAAACCAATGCGTCGACGAACGCCTTCTCGTACTGCAGCACGTACGACTCGTCCCAATCGGTCTGGCACTCGCGGTGGAGCGGAACGTCGAGGAAGCCGCCGGGAACGGGAATGCAGATGGGCTTCTTCACGATCCCGAGTCGCCGGACGAGATCCAAGAGCCGCCACCCTCCCGGGTAGCCGTGCCGGACCATGAACATCGCGAGCCGCCAGGGCCACGGCGCTTGCGCGGCCGGAACGGACAATTGGAGGCTCGGTTGCACGGAACGGAACTTAAGATCGAACCGCGCGCATGGAAGCCCCCTGTGCGGCCGTGCTGCCGTGCGTAAGTTCGGCGCTGCAATGGGAGACTGGGTGCGCGCGCTCGTTCGCCGCTGGACCATCCTGTATGCCGACAGCGTGGGCCGTTCGGGTCCGCTGCTGCTTTCGCGCGTCGCGTCAGCGGTGCTGACGTTCGCGCTGCCGCTGGTGCTGGTGCGGCTCCTCGATCGTCATTCATTTGGAACTTACAAGCAATTCTTCCTCGTCACCCAGACGCTGCTGCTGGTCGGGCAGCTCGGATTGACGCAATCGCTCTATTATTTCCTGCCGCGAGGTACGGAGCGCCGGGGCGCCTACGTCGTGCAGGTGACGGCGCTGCTCGCGGCCCTCGGGGCGCTTGTCGGTGTCGGGATTGCGACGTTCGGAGCGCCGTTGCTGGCGCGCGCGCTGGCGTCGCCGGACCTGCTCGCGCTGCGCTTGCCGCTGGCAGTGACCGCCGCGGCGATGCTGGCTGCCGCGCCGCTCGAGGCGACCCTCGTCTCGGAAGGGCGGCTTGGCCAGGCCGCCTTTGCTTACACCGCGTCGGACTTCCTGCGCGCCGCCGGCATCGTGCTGGCGGCTGCGTTCGTGGGCGGGCCGTGGATCTTCTGGGCCGCCGCGCTGGTGTCGCTCTTGCGCATGGGACTCTTGTGGTCGCTGCTCAGCGCGCGGCTCTTGCCGGCGTCGGCGCCGTCGCGCAAGCTGCTCGGGGCGCAGCTTTCGTACGCGCTGCCGTTCGCGGGGTCCAGCCTCCTCTACGTCCTGCAGGAGTATTTCCCCCAATACGCGGTGTCGGCGTGCTTCGACCCGGCGACCTATGCCCTGTTCGCGGTGGCGTCGTTCCACATGTCCATCGTCGACATCATCTACTCGCCCATGTCGGAAGTACTGATGGTCGAGCTGGGGCAGAGCGATGGCGGCGGACCGCGCGAGGCGAGCGCGCGCCACTGGCGGGCCACCGTCCAGCGGCTGGCGACGCTGCTCTTTCCCGCCGCGGTGGGCTCCTGGCTGGTCGGGCCCACGCTGTTGCCGATGCTCTTCACCAAGGCCTATGCACCGGCGGTTCCGCTGTTCGTGCTCGCGACCGCCGAGATTCCGTTCTGGATCCTCCCCTGCGATGCGGTGCTGCGCGCCTACGGCGATACTCGCTTTCTCTTCGGGTTCAGCGCGGTGCGGCTGGGCGTGACGGCGCTGTTGGTGGTGGCGGGCGTTCATTGGTTTGGCGTGGCGGGGGCCATCGGGGCTGGAATCGCCTCCGAGATTTTCGGCGTTTCGGTGCTGTTCGCGCGCGCGCGGCAGCACCTCCAGGCGCGAGCCTCTGAGCTTCTGGATTGGCGCGGGCTGGCCCGCAGCGCCGCGGCCGCCGCCTTTGCCGCGCTGCCCGGTCTTGCACTGCGCTTCGTGCTCCCGCCGGGCAAGTTGCTGGTGGCGCTGTCCGTGCTGCTCTACGTCCCGATCTACTTCACCGCCCGGATGAAGCTCGCCCGGAGAGAGCCGGTCATGCCGCTTCCGCTGGTCGCGAGTCTCGGCGAAGAGTAGCGGCGCACAGCTCCTGGTAGAGGCCGACAAACTGGCGCGCGATCGCGTCCATCGAATGGCGCTCGACGACGCGCCGCCTCGCTCCCACGCCCAGGGCGGGCGTCCTCGACGCGCGGAGCAGCGCATCCGCAAGCGCCTGCGGATCTTCGGGCGGGACCAAGAGGCCGTCGACGCCGTCGGCGATGGCCCCTGGCGACCCTCCAACCGCGGTCGCGACGGTCGGCACCCCGCAGGCCATTGCCTCGAGCAGTGCCACGGACAGACCCTCGCCCCGCGACGGCAGAACTGCCACGTCCGCCGCCCGCAGCCACCGCCCCGGATCGTCGACCCTCCCGGCGAAGCGAACGTTGCGCAGCGTGGCCGCACGAGTCCGCAAACCTTCCGCCTCCTCGCCGTCGCCGACGATGACCAGTTGAGCTTGCGTCTCGAGCCTCGGCCAGGCCTCGAGCAGCACGTCCACACCCTTCACCCGCGCGAGCCGCCCCGAATAGACGACCGCCGGAAGCGGTGACAAGGCGAGCTGGTGGCGCAGCTTCGCGCGCTCGTCCGCAGTGGCGGGCCGGAAAACATCGGTGTCGACGCCATTCGGAATCGGATGAATGCGCGAGGGGTCGATCCCGGCCCTGGCGAGCTCTTTGGCGATGGGGTCGCAGATGCTGACGAAGCCGTCTCCATACCGACGCAGCGCGGCCAGGTGGAGGCGGCCAAACAGCTTGCGCGCTTCCAGCATGCCCACTTCGTCGGGGCTGTGCGGATTCAAGAGCAGGGGTTTGCCTCCGAAGGCGCGGGCCAGCCAGCCGACGAGCGCCGGACCGAGCAACTGGTGCGCGTGGACGACGTGGATCTGGTTCTTCAATGCGTGCAGGGCCTGGAACGCGCCCGCGAGGTACGAACCCACCCGAATTCCGCGCGGCAACGCCGAATCACCCACCCGGTGCACCTGCACGCCGTCGATGTTCTCCTGGCGCGCCAGCCCCGGATAATGGCGTGTCAGCACGTGGACTTCGACGCCCAGCGCCACGAGCCTGCGCGAGAGTTGCAAGGTATGGGTCTGAATACCGCCCACGGATGGGACGAAGACGCCCGCCAGCATTCCAACGCCCATGACCATTGGTCGGCAGACGCTAAGCATGCGCTCGGAAGGCGGCAAGGAGGACGGGCATGCAGCCTACGTCCGCGCGGAATGGGAAAAGTTTCACCGCGATGGAACACCGTTGCAAAAACACGCTGCGGCGGTGATCGCCGCGCCTCGGGCGGTCCTCGACGTGGGCTGCGGCGCCGGCCAGGAATTAATCCCGTACCTCGATGGCCTGGCCGTCGGCATCGACGTCCGGCGGAGCGGCCTCTGCATGGGCCGCGCCTTGTTCGGTGCCCGCGCGCCGCTGTTGATGGTGGCTTCCGCGGAGCACCTGCCCTTCGCGACCGGGTCTTTTGACGTCGTCCTCTGCCGGGTCGCCCTGCCCTACATGGACGTGCGCCGGGCGCTGGCGGAGATGGCGCGGGTGCTGGCGCCGGGCGGCGCGCTCGTGCTGCAGCCCCATCACCTCCGGTACTACCTACGCGAGGCGGGGACCGGACCGCTCTTGCAGCGCATCCATGCGCTGCGGGTAATCGCGCGGGGCGTGCTGTTCCAGCTCACCGGTTGGCAGACGGGCGAAGTGTTCCAGCTCGTCGGAGATCTCCGCCGGAGGCTGGACCGTCTCTCGGTGACCGTGGTCAGAGTCGACGAGAGCGACCGCGGGGCGCCCATCGTCGTTGCCCGCCGCCGCTGACCCGTCCACCGCTGCATGACTCATTCGCGAGCCCGAAGGATGCGATTCGGGCTCCTGCTCGTAGGACGAAAGCCCTCCCGCTCTTCAAGAGCGCTCTTGCGACTGCTATGCCTCCGCTCGCAGTCCGTGCCGCTGTTCCAGCAGCCCGCTTCGCAGTCGATCCCGCTCGCCGCAGAATTCTCCACGCCCTGCTCGCCATGGGAGCCACACATGCGTGCTTTGCCTCATTGGTCAATCCAGATGCTTCGCTGCTGCGCGGCCTGCATCGGCGCAGTCGCCTTTCACGCATGCGGAACCGCGCCGGGCGCGGCCCGAGCTTCGCCAGCCGCTTCGCCGGCCTCGGCCGCGCCGTCCGCGGTCGCGGCATCCGAACAGAGCGGCGCCGGCGAAGACGACGCGAAGATCGAGATCAAGACCCTCTCCAACCGCGCCGACCTGGTCAGCGGAGGCGACGCGCTGGTCGAGGTCGTGCTCGCGAAAGCGAAGCTCGCGAGCGCCCTTCGAGTGCAGCTCAACGGACGCGACATCAGCGGCAAGTTCGCGGTGCGCCAGGGCGGAAGGATCCTCGGGCTCGTGGATGGGTTGGCGAACGGCGAGAACGAGCTCGTGGCGAGCACCTCGAAGAGCCACGCCGCGCGGCTCGTCATCGACAACCACCCGATCGGCGGGCCGGTCATCGCCGGGCCGCAGACCGCTCCTTTCGTTTGCGCCACGCCCGCGCCGGGCCCCTCGTCCATCGCCATCGGCACCAATGCGAGCGGGCTGCACACCAATGCGCTGGACGCGCAATGCAACATCGCAACCGAGACCTCGTTCTTCTACCGGACCACCTCGCCCACCTGCGTGAACGTGCTCCCCGACCCGAGCGCGCCCGCTTTGGCGAACCCCAACGCGTGCTTCAAGCCGTTCAATGGCGCCACCCCGGCGGACCTCGCCTTCACCACCACCGACCAGGGCGTCACCGTGCCCTACGTCGTCCGCGTCGAGCGCGGCACCATCGATCGCGGAATCTTCGACGTAGCCGTGCTCTTCGATCCGGCGCAGCCCTGGACGCCGTTTGCGCCGCAGCGCGGATGGAACGGAAAGCTCGTCTACAGCTTCGGCGCCAGCACCGGCCAGCCGCGCCGTCAATTCCGCACCGAGCAGAGCTGGAACGACGACGAGGCGTTGAAGCGCGGCTTCATGGTCGCCGACAGCAGCATGACCGACTCGCTCTTCAATTCGAATCGCGTGGTCAATGCCGAGGCGCTGATGATGCTCAAGGAGCACATCGTCGAGAGCTATGGCGAGATCCGCTACACGCTGGGGAACGGCTGCTCGGGCGGCTCCATCCAGCAGCTCACCGCCGCCTCGATCTTTCCCGGCCTGCTCGACGGCATCCAGCCCACCTGCACCTTCCCGGACTCGGAGACGACGTCGATGGAGGTGCTCGACTGCGTGCTCCTCGCGACCTACTTCGACTCGCCGGCCTTCAAGACCTCGAACGCCGGACTGACCCAGGCGCAGATCGACGCCAAGAAGACGGCCATCGCCGGACACCTCGATCAGAGTGCGTGCTGGGGCTGGAACAACGACTTCGGCAGCAGCGGAAAGCCGGGCAACTTCGTGCCCAGGCTGGTCGCCAACGGGGTGACGGGCGCGATGGCCTCCCTGGGCGCGCCCCGCAACAACTGCCAGCTCCAGCTCAACCAAGTCTACGATCCCACAAACCTCGCCACGCTCTTCACCGCTCCGCGCTGCGGCGATTCGGACAACTCGGTTTCCCTCTGGGGGCCGGTGCCGCCCACGCAAAACCAGGGCCGCACCACCAGGGACAACACCGGCATCCAGTACGGGCTCAAGGCGCTGGCCTCGGGCGCCATCTCGGCCGAGGAGTTCGTGCTCTTGAACGAGAAGGTCGGCGGATTCGACGGCGACGCGAACCTGACCGCCACCCGCAGCGTCGCCGATCCTGCCGCGCTGCAGATCGCCTATCAGTCCGGCATCGTCTCCGCCGGCCACCTGGCGCAGACGCCGATGATCGATCTGCGCGGGTTCGACGAGCGCACCAATAATCTCGGCGCCGGGCCGCTCTTCGGCATCCACCTCACCTGGCGCAGCTTCGCGGTGCGCGCGCGGCTGGACCAGGCGAACGGCAACCACCAAAGCCACGTGCTCTGGCGCTTCGGCAACACGCTGACGGCGCCGCCCGCGTCCGGCCTGACGGTCGAGTCGTTCCTGACCATGGACGAGTGGCTTTCGAACCTCGAGAAGGACAAGAGCAACCTGCCCCGCGAGGTGAAGGTGGCGCGCAACAAGCCGGCGAGCGCAGTCGACTTCTGCTACCTGCCCGCCGACACCACCTTCTCGAACCGCATCTTCGACTTCGCGGTCTGCGACAAGGATCCGGGGCTGGTGGCGCACGCCTCTCCGCGGCAGGTGGCGGGCGGACCTGTGGCCGAGAACATCCTCAAGTGCCAGCTCGAGCCGCTCGACTTCAGCGATCCCGCCTACGGCGGCGCGACTTTCACGCCCGACCAAGAGAACCGGCTGCGCGCCGTCTTCCCGGGCGGCGTGTGCGACTGGAAGAAGCCGGGCGTGAACCAGGTGGCCTTCGAAGGACCACGCACGTTCCAGGACGGCCCCGGCGGACGGGAGCTCGGCCCCGCGCCCCAGTCACGGCGGTGCGAGCTGAAACACGACGGCTCCTGCGCGCCGAACGACGACGGCGGAGACGACTGACGCGTCACACACCGATGAAAGGGGCTCACCCGCGGCGCACGGCGACGTGCGCATGCGCGCGCTCGATGACGAAGCGCGCCACCATCTCGCTCGCGCCGGGAAGCGCGTGGGTATTGGGAAAGGCGTTGACGCCCATGACGATCGGGGTTTCGCCGTTCATCATGCAAGTGACGCCGTAGATCTCGAGCCCGAACAAGGCGCCGCAGCGGAACGCCAGCTCCTTCAGCGGAGCAGAGACCGGCACGGGCTGCGGTGCTTGCGCGGGTCCGCCTGCGAGGGGAGACGGCCCGGCTGCGGCGAACACTTCGGTGCCCGCGACGTACAGCTTCAACTCCACACCTTCGCCGGCGACGAGGCTCTGACCGACCGCCAGCGGATGCGGCCAGGCCAATGACAACAGCTCATCGCGGTCGCGGACCACGCGGACGCCGTGCAGCTCGTCGTCGAAGACGGGCTTGATGACGAGCGGATATTCGTTCGCGGCGAACGCGTCGGCCATCGAGGCGAGCGTCCCGCGGTGGGTGACCGGCGTCGGCAACCCGGCCAGGGCGAGCGCCCGCGACATTTCGACCTTGTCTCGCGCAGCCACGATTGCGGCACAGCGGTTGATGGTCCGAACCCCCTTGCCTTCGGCGCGGGCAAGAAGCGAGAGCAACGTGGGGCTCCGGCCGCGCGCGACGATGAGGTCGATCTTCGCCAGCGAAGCGTCGCCGCAACTGTCGGGGTTGAGGATGACCGGCGGGTAGCCGGCTGCCCGCAGAGCGGCAACGAGAGCGGCTGGCTGCTCCGGCGCGCGAAAATGGGGCTCGGCCACGATGGCGATGACGGGTTCGCGCGTTTTCCCGGTCACGCCGCTGCCTGTGAAGCGTCGCTCCCCGTGCTTTGGGCGGACCACCCTGCGCTTCGATGCTTGCATCGAACCTTTCTCTGTCTCGCTCACCTACTCTTGGAGGTTGCATCCCACGCGCCGGAACAACAATCGCCGCCCGCTCGCAGGGCGAGCGCCCCGCTTCCGACGACCGGCCGACGCGGTTTCTCGACAGCCTTCACTTTTCCGACCGGTTGGACGATGTAACGCGCATGCGCGCCGTCACCGTTCTTCCAGAAACGCCTGGATCGCTGCGGCTCGAGGAGATACCGGAGCCTCCGCAGGCGGATGGCGAGGTGCTGGTCGAGACCCTCGCGACCGGCATCTGCGGCACCGACGTGGAGATCGCGCGCGGCGAGTACGGGTGGGCGCCCGCGGGGCGCGAGCGGCTGGTCATCGGCCACGAATCGCTGGGGCGGGTCCGGGAGGCTCCGCCTGGGAGCGGTCTTGGCCCGGGCGATCTGGTGGTGGGCATCGTGCGCAGGCCCGACCCCGTCCCCTGCGCCAACTGCGCCAGGGGCTCGTGGGACTTCTGCGACAACGGTTTGTACCAGGAGCGCGGCATCAAGGAGCTCGACGGCTATGCGTCGGAGCGCTACCGCATCGAGGCGAAGTACGCGGTCAAGGTGGAGAGCGCGCTCGGCGAGACGGGGGTGCTGCTCGAGCCCGCGAGCGTCGTCGCCAAGGCCTGGGACATCGCCGAACGGCTGGGGGCGCGCACCGAGTGGAAGCCGCGGGTCGCGCTGGTCACCGGGGCGGGACCGATCGGGCTGCTCGCCGCGATGATGGCGGTGCAGCGCGGGCTCGAGGTCCACGTGCTCGACCGGGTGGAGACGGGCCGCAAGCCCGACCTGGTGCGGTCGCTCGGCGCCGCGTATCACACGGGCGAAGTCGGCGCCGCCGGGCCTCCGCCGGACGTGGTGATGGAGTGTACCGGCGTCGACGCGGTGGTGTTCGCGGCGATGGACGTCGTCCGGGCCAACGGCGTCGTCTGCCTGACCGGCGTCTCGTCAGGCGCGCACGTGATGTCGTCGATGAACCTGGGCAAGCTCAACCGCGACATCGTGCTGGAGAACAACGTCGTCTTCGGATCGGTGAACGCGAACCGCCGCCACTACGAGCTCGGCGCGGCGGCGCTGGCGAAGGCGGACGCGGCCTGGCTCGAGCGGCTGATCACGCGGCGGGTGCCAATCTCCACTTGGGCGGAGGCGTACGAGCGCCGGCCCGACGACGTCAAGACGGTCCTGCAGTGGCGGACGCCGTAACTCAGTCGACTCCGCGCGGGAGCACGAGGCTGAAAGTCGTGCCTGCTTCCGCGGTGGAAGTGACGACCGCCCGGCCGCCGTGGGCTTTGGCGATTTCGCTGACGATGAAGAGGCCCAAACCAACGCTGCGGACCGCGCTCGGCGCCGCCGAGCCGCGCGTCATCGGCTCGAAGATGCGGTCACGAAGCTCGGGCGGAATGGGGTCGCCGTCGTTGTGTACCGAAACCGAGAACGTGGCGCCCTGGATGGAGGTCGTCACCGTGACCGCTGAATCGGGCCGTCCATAGGTCATGGCGTTTGCGACCAGGTTTCCCACCGCCTGGGCGAGACGGCCCGCATCCGCCACGCATTCGCCGGTGCCGTTGCGCTCGTGTTTGAGGGCGCGGCCGGGAAAGGCGAACGTCAGCTCCTCCAGCGCCGCGCCGATCGACTCGTGCACGTCGATGCGCTTCGGCGCCACCGCGAGGCCCTTGCCCATCCGCGCCTGGGTGAAGTCGAGCAGATCGCTGATCAGCCGGTTCGCCCGTTCGGTCGAGCGCTGCATCCGCTCGAGCGTCCGCTCTTGCGAGGGCGACGCGGCGGTGCGCCCGAGCAGCGCGACGCCCATCTGGATGGTCGACATCGGATTGCGCAGGTCGTGGCTGACGATGCCGAGGATCTGCTCTGCGAAGAGCGCGCGATCTTTGGCCTCTTCGTGCAGCCGCTTGGTCTCGGCCACCAGCTCTTCCAGGCGATGCCGCGCCCGCACCAATTCGCGCTCGTACTTGTCGCGATCGCGCGCGACGTAAGCGGCGAGGTCGTGGACCATCCGGCCGCCGCGCTCGCGGCGGATGGCGTTCAAGATCATCGGGATCACCTGGCCGTCCTTGTGGACGACCTCGAGCTTCACCTCGGAAATCGACCCCTGCATCTGCAAGAGCGGCATCCAGTGCGTCTGGTGGAAGATGCGGCCGCCCATGGTCAACAGATCCTGCAGCCGGCGCCGGCCGACGAGGTCTTCGGCGGCGCGGCCAATCCATTTGCAGAAGGTCGCGTTCACCCGCACGAACGTGCCTTCGTCCAGAGTCGTCATCACGCCGCAGGGAGCGCCGTCCAGCACCTCCTGCGCCTCGCGCGGGAGGTCGTCTGGCTGCGCCGTCAGAGCTTCTCCTGCGCGAGAAATGCATCCATGGCGGCGGTGCTCGGCCCTGGCGCGCTCAGGTGCGGGCAGTGGCCGACGTTCTCGATGACGGCGAGCGTGCTGTGGGGAAGCTTCTCGTGCATGTACTCGCCGACGCTGACGGGCGCGATCAGGTCGTCATTGCACTGGATGATGAGGGTCGGCGTCTGCAGCCGCGGCAGGTCTTTGCGCAGATCCGAGAGGAAGGTCACGCGGGCGAACTGCTTCGCGATCTCCGGATCGGTGCGGCAGAAGCTGTTGGTCAGCTCCACCGCCAGCTCCGGCTGCTGCGGCGCGCCCATGATGGCGGGCGCCATGTTGCTCGACCAGCCGAGGTAGTTGCTCTCCAGCGTCTCGAGCAAGGATTGGATGTCGGCGCGCGTGAAGCCGCCCACGTAGTCGCCCTCGTTCACGTAGCAAGGCGAGGGACCGATCATGATCTGCGCGGCGAACGGCTTCGGGTCGGTCAGGTTCGCCAGCATCCCGATCATGCTGCTGACCGAATGCCCGACGAAGATGGCCGGGCCCTGGCCGAATTCGCGCACGATCTCGACGACGTCGTCGGCGTACCCCTGCAGCGTGCCGTACTTGACCGGGTCGTACGCGGAGAGGTCCGACTTGCCGCTGCCGACCAGATCGAACAGCACGGTGCGGTAGCGCTTCGCGTACGCGGGCGCGATCCGCCGCCACATGTTCTGGTCGCAGCCGAAGCCGTGGGCGAAGAACATGGTCGAAGGACCGCTGCCTTCGACTTGGACGTGGTTGCGGCGCTCGACGCTCATCGCTCCTTTGATACGAGAGCGGCTGCCGCTGACAATCTCTTTCGCGGCGCTACGCAGCAGATGTTCGACAGATCACGCTTCAGTGGCGGTGGTCGCGGCGGTCTTCTCGGCGTTCGCGGCGCTCGTCGCGGCGCTCAGTGCGCACTTCGCGGCGTTCGGCGCGCACCTCGTGCCGGACCGCGCGGACTTCCCCGCGGCGGAAGTGGTCGGCGCGGCGCCAATGCGCGTACTCCCCGCGGTGGTGCCGGACCAGGAAGACGGGGACGTGGCGGCTCTCCATCACCCAGCGGGCGTGGTGATCGCGCGCCCAGTACCAGCGGCCGTCGCGCTCGACCCAGTAGCGGCCGTCGACGAAGAACACCTCCTCGTTGGAGTTCTCCACCACCTGGACGCCCGGCGACACCTCGACGAGCGGCGGGGGCGCGCTCCAGCCGAAGTTGATGAAGACCTGCGCGGAGGCGACGGACGGCAAGAGGAGCGCAATCGCGAGAATGAATTTCTTCATGGCACGAACGCTACCGCGCGAGTCCAGCCGCGATCGATGTAATGGATTGGCGCCGCCCTACCGCACCCGCGCACCCACCCCCTCGCAACGCCCACCCGCGAAACCTCGCGCACAACCTGAAGCGCGGCCCGGTTCTCCGTCGCGTCGGATGTGAAGAAACGTGATGCCATCTCGTCGGGCTCCCGCCGTTTTGACCGCCAATCTGGCAACGGCCGCGCGGCCTCCGAGAGCGCAGCCACCGCGGCATGGCTGCTGCAGTGCCTGGCGGAACGGAGGTGTCGATGAAGAAGCGCATGACCGGCGAGCTGCAGGGTGTGTGGATGCATGGCCACGGCGAAGAATGGCGGCCGGCCATCTCACGCGTGGTCCATTGGACGCACCGCCGCCGCGGTCTGAGGACGCGGCGCGCGCGCTGATCTAGCATCGGCGGCATGACCGACTTCGGCATGGCGCTCCGGTTCCTGAAGAGGTCGCCTGCGCTCGCGGGCGCGGCCCTCGTCTCGCTCGCCCTCGGCATCGGCACCAGCAGCGCGGTGTTCTCGGTGGTGGAGGCGCTCTTGCTCAAGCCGCTGCCGTTCGCGGCCCAGGAAGAGCTCGTCTATGCCAACGAGACGGCGGGGGCCGATCGCGCGCTCAATGCCGTGTCCGGTCCCGACCTCGACGATTGGCGGGCAAGGCAGCACGCCTTCAGCCAGCTCGCCGGCTTTCGCCGCACCTCGTTCACGCTGACCGGCAGCGGCCCCGCCGAGCGCATCGACGCGGCCGCGATGGAGTCGGGAACGTTCGCGGCGCTGCGGGTGCCTGCTCTGCGAGGGCGCACGCTGATCGCTCCCGACGATGCAGCGGGCGCGGCGCGCGTGGCGGTGGTCTCCGAGCGGTTCGTGCGCAGCCACGGAGATGTGCAAAGCCTCGTCCTCGACGGCCAGCCGTACACGGTGGTGGGAGTGATGCCGGCGAGCTTCCGCTTTCCGCTCGACGGGCCGGCTGCGGACGTGTGGGTGCAGCCGCGCTCGGCCCCCTTCGGCAACCTGCTCGGGGAGCGCGCGCTCTTCTTCTACGAGGTCCTCGGCCGCTTGCGCCCGGGCGCAACCATCGAAGAAGCGCGGGCCGAGTTGCAGGCCATCACCGCATCCATCTCGGCGGCCCATCCCGACTCGCACGCGCAGCGTGGGGCGCTCCTGGTGCCGCTCCGCGAGCAGCTCGTCGGAAAGGATCGCGGCGCTCTGCTCTTGCTCTTCTGCGCGGTCGGCCTCCTCTTGCTGATTGCCTGCGCCAACGTCGGCAGCCTGTTCCTCGCGCGGGCGGTGGCGCGGCGTCATGAGCTCTCGGTGCGGGCGGCGCTGGGAGCATCGCGCGGACGCCTCTTGCGGCAGCTCTTGGTGGAGACGCTCGTCATCGGACTCGCCGGCGGAGCGCTGGGGGTCCTCGTCTGCGCGCTTTCGCTCGACGCGGTGTCCGCCGCGTTGCCCGAAAACCTGCCGCGGCTGAGAGAGCTGCGCGTCGACGCGGGAGTGGTCGGCTTCGCCGCCCTGGTGTCGCTCTTGTCCTGCGCGGTCTTCGGCACCGGTCCCGCGATGCTCCTCTCCCGCGCGTCCGCGAACGAAGCGCTCCGTTCCGGCGGGCACGGTTCTTTGCGGGCGCTCAAGCTGCGCGGCGCGCTGGTCGTCTGCGAAGTCGCCTTGGCCTTGGCCTTGCTCATCGACGCGGCGGTGCTCTCGCGCAGCTTGTGGGGCGCGCAAAAGACCGATCCGGGCTTCAACCCGCACGGGCTCTCCGCGCTGGACGTGACGCTGCCGGCCGCGCGCTACCCGGAGGCCGCGCAGATTCAATTCGCGCAAGATGCGCTCCGCCGTGTGCAGGCCATCCCCGGCGTCTCCGCGGCAGCGTTCCTCTCGCCGTTGCCGGTCGCCGGCCGCAGCATCGGCCTGACCGTCTCGCCCAAGGACCGGCAGGAGCCGCACCCTCCACAGAGCGCGCTGTCGTCGCTCTCGCCCGGCGCGCTCTCGTTGCTCTCGGTCCCGCTCCTCGCAGGCCGCGAGTTCACCGAACAAGACAAGGCCTCGGCCCCTCCGGTCGTCGTCATCAATCGCGCCCTCGCACAGCTCTTGTGGCCGTCGCAGGACGCGGTGGGGAAGCGGATCGGGCTCGGGCCCGGCGATCCCGAATCGCGCGAGGTGGTGGGCGTGGTCGGCGATCTGCGACCCGGCCTGGACGTGCCTGCAGGCCCGCAGATCTATGCGCCGTACGCGCAGGTGCCGTGGCCGTTCGGGAGCTTCGTCCTCAAAACCGCGCTCTCCCAAAACGCATTGCGTGAGGCGCTCCGGCAGGAGCTCTCCGCGGTGGACTCCAGCCTGCCCGTCGCGGCGCCGCGTTCGCTCGAGACCGCGCTCTCGGGGACGCTCGCCTCGCGCAGGTTCCTGGCGGGCGTGCTCGGGCTCTTTTCGCTGGCAGCGCTCCTGCTCGCGGTCTTCGGGGTGTATGGCGCCCTGTCCTACGCGGTGGCGCAGCGCAAGCGCGAGCTGGCCATCCGCGCCGCGATTGGCGCCGCCCCGAGCCAGGTGCTGCAGCATGTCCTGCGGCAGGGGCTCGCGCTGGGCGGCGCGGGAATCATGATCGGCATCGCGCTCGCGCTCGCGTCCTCGCGGCTGTTGTCGGCGCACGTCTTCGGCATCCGCGCGACCGACCCGTGGAGCTACGCGGTGATGGGTTCGGCGATGCTGGTGCTGTGCTTGTTCGCGACCTTGTGGCCGGCGCGCCGGGCGACGCGGTCGGACCCAGCGGAAGCGCTGCGCGCCGAATGAGAGCGATTGCGGTTGTCGATTCCGGACCCATGGGCTAGGGGTTTGTCCCTCGCGGGGGGTCCAATGAACAGGACGATGGTGTGCTTTTTCGCGCTCTCTGTCGCCTGCGGCGGCAGCAGCAACGGCGGCGGCCAGAATCAATGCACTTCCGGCGCGACCTGCACGCCCGCGAGCGGCGCCGCTGTTTGCCAGACTTACGCAACCGTCTGCACCGGCAACGTCTCCTCCTGCGCCGCCACCGCGCAAACTGACGGCACTGCCTGCGGGAGCGGCAACGTCTGCAGCGCCGGCGCTTGCGTCGCAGCGTGCGTTCCTTCACAAAGCTGCACACCAGCGCAAGCCGACCCTTGCCACAGTTTCCAGACCGCCTGCGATTCGACGCTGACCAAGACGAGCTGCGTCGCCGCTGCGGCGCTGGTCGACGGCACTGAGTGCGGCAACCTGCAGGCGTGCTCGGCAGGATCCTGCGTCGCTTCGTCGACGCGCCTCGTTTCCTCGACACTTCAAACAGCGCACGTCCGGGCGGATGGGACAGCCGAAGAGCGCCCGGGATGGGACGTGAACGTCACCTTCGGCGCGCAGGTGGTTGCACTCGTCGTTCCGGACACGAGCGATCCCACCGGATACAAGATCTTTCCGGTGACCGTTGGCGCCGATTCGCACTTCTCGGTGCCGGACGTGCCGTTCGGGCCCTACTTCATCGAAGTGGACGTACCCTCCAGCCGCTTGGGAGGACCCGCTCAGCAGGTCTTCGTCGTGGAACGCGTGCTGTACGAAGTTTCGACGAGCTTCCCGGATCTCACCATGGTCGGCGCGCAGCGCCCGGATCTGACCTTCGATTTCAGCGGCCAACCACCGTCGGTCCAATTCAACGTCGTAGGCCTCGCTCCGGTCGCCGCGGGCGATGGTTTGCGAATGTTCTCGTCCGACGACGAGCTCAACGTCAGCTTGAGCCCGATCACTTCGCGCTCCTTGTTCACGCCGCCGGTCGCCGTCGGTGCGACGACGCTGAACGCGAGCACCTCCTGGGCCCGCGCGGCCGGCGTCGATCCCAACGCCGCGGCCGGGGACCTCACTTGGATCTGGCAGCGCCGAACAGTGCCCGCCGTCGCCGGCGCCACGCTGCTGAACAGCCTCACGTTCGCTCGCATCAGCGACTTCACCGTGGATCCCGCGAGCGGCGGCACGTTGACTGCCGCAATGTCCGCGGTGCCGCAGACGGGAGGCCTGCCGAGCGTGAACTGGAGCCAGTTCGCGGCGCTCGCCAATGGCATCCATCCCGGCGCGACGCCCAGCTCCGACACCGCGCCGTTCATCGGCATGGAGGCGGTCCCATCCTCGGTCGCCTTTCCCGACGAGCCGCTGGGGACGTTGCCGCGGCAGCCGCTGCACGTTGAGCCGCAGGTGGGCGCAAGCCAGACCGACTTACCCCAGACGTTCGCCGCGGAAGCCACGCTCGGCGCGCCGCTCGGGATCGCCACGGACGCCGACTACTCCTCCGTCGCGAGCGGCCAATTCTTCGACGCGGGCTGGCAGCGCGCCGTGCAGGTCTTCTACAGTTTCGACGTGCCGCTCGCGACGAGCGGCGGCCAGACCATCGTTCTGGACGGGGGCCTCTATCGCGCGTTCGACCCGGAGGGCACGCTCACACAGCCCGTCGCGCCAATCATCTCCGCGCCTACTTCACCGCAGATCGGCGGCAACGACGCCTTCGCTTTCCAGGCTTCCGTCGGCACCCAGCCGCGCATCACCTGGTCGCCCCCCGCGATCGGGACGGCGACGAGCTACATCGTCAGCTTCGGCCCCTTCAGGGCGTTCCAACAGGACGGCGAAGTGGCCTTGCTGACAGCCGTCCTCTTCGACCGGACCGACTTCGTGCCGCCCGCGGGGTTTCTGCAGGCCGGCACCAGCTATTATGGGCAGATCACGGCCGTCAATTCCCCCGCCCGCCTCGACAGCCGCGTCCTGGGAATCGGCGGACCGGTCGCACAGACATCGCTGCTCTTCGGCCTCTTCACCCCTTGAGCTCTTCTTCGGCGCGGTTCAGCCGCAAGGCCGCGTTGACCAGGGAGACGTGCGAGAACGCCTGGGGGAAGTTGCCCAATTGCCGTTTCGCGATTGGATCGTATTCCTCGGCGAGAAGGCCGACGTCGTTGGCGAGCGCCGCGAGCCTGTCGAAGAGCGTCCGCGCTTCCTCTAGCCGGCCTTGCAAGACGTAGTTGTCGACCAGCCAGAACGAGCAGGCGAGAAACACCCCCTCGCCGGGCGGAAGGCCATCCACGTTCTCGTGGGTCCGGTAGCGAAGGACGAAGCCGTTCTGCAAGAGGTCCCGCTCGATGCGCCGCACGGTTCCGACGATGCGCGGATCGTCGGGCGGCAAGAAGCCCTGCGAGAGCAATAAGAGGCTCGCGTCCACTTCCTTCGAGCCATACGACTGGACGAACGACCCCAGCTCCTTGTCGAAGCCGCGTTCGCAGACCTGCTGGTGGATCAGATCGCGGGTCTTCTTCCAGCGCTCGAGCGGCCCTTTCAAGCCATACTCCTCGATGCCTTTGATCCCGCGGTCGAACGCCACCCAGGCCATCACCTTCGAATGGACGAAGTGTCGCCTGGGCCCGCGCACTTCCCAGATGCCCTCGTCCGGCTCTTCCCAGATGGTCTCGAGGTACTCGATCATCTCGCGCTGGAGGCCCCAGGCGGATTCGTCGTCGTCGAGCCCGCTGCGACGCGAGAGGTGCATGGCGCCCATCACCTCGCCGTAGACGTCGAGCTGGAGTTGCTCGGAAGCTGCATTGCCGATTCGAACCGGTTTCGAGCCTTCGTAGCCAGAAAGCCAATCGATGGTCAGCTCCGGCAACCGGCGCTCCCCGGCGAGGCCGTAGAGGATCTGGAGCTGCGCCGGATCTCCCGCAGCCGCCCGCTGCAGCCAGTTGCGCCAGGCACGCGCTTCCTCGAGATAGCCGGCCTGGAGGAGCGCGAAGAGGGTGAAGGTCGCATCGCGCAGCCAGCAGATGCGGTAGTCCCAGTTGCGCACTCCGCCGATCTTCTCCGGCAAGGAGGTGGTGGCCGCCGCGACGATTCCGCCGGTCGGCTCGTAGGTGAGCGCCTTCAAGGTCATGAGTGAGCGGACCACCAGCTCGCGGTCGCGGCCTTTGAACGTGCAGCGCGCGGACCACTCGCGCCATTGCGCTTCGCTGTGCTGCAAGGCCTCTTCGGCGTCGATGCAGCCGGGGTCGGGCAGGTGCGAAGGCGCCCAGGTGAGGACGAAGGGAATGCGCTCGCCTTCGGCGACGGTGAAGTGGCCGACGGTGGTCATGTCCTTGCCGTGCATTTCCACCGGCGTCCGCACCCTCACCGCTTCCGGTCCGGCCACCGCCTCGATGCCGCCTTCGATGTGGCGCACCCAGGGGACGACCGAGCCGTAGACGAAGCGGAGGATGAGGTCCATCCGCATGCGCACTTTTCCGCGCTTGCCGACCACGATGCGCGCGAGGTCGGTGCCGGCGCCGAAGATGGGCATGTAATCGATCAGGGTGACGGCGCCGTCCCGGGTCTCGAGGGTGGTTTCGAGAATCAGCGTTCCGGGCCGGTAGCAGCGCTTTACGTTGACGACTTCGTCCTCGGGCGCGATCTGCCAGCAGCCGTTCATCCGGTTGCCGAGCAGCGCCGCGAAGCAGGCGTCGGTGTCGAAGCGGGGAAGGCAGAGCCAGTCGATCGATCCGTTGTTTCCGACCAGCGCGACGCTCTGCAGGTCGGCGATGATCGCGTAGTCCTCGATGCGCAGACCCATTGCTGCGGATGTACCAACGGGGCGCTGCCGGCGCACCCGGCAAACGCCCCGCTGGCAACTTCCGCACGTTTCAGGCCGCGACGGCCGCTGGCTACAGCTTGCCCGAGACCACGATCCCCGCAGGCGCGACGCCGACCTGCACGCCCTGGGCGGCCTTGTCCTTCTCGTGCTGCGCGTGGAGCACCAATCCGACGCCGGTGAACATCGACATCAGCGCCGCGGCGCCCACCAGCGGCGCGTAGCTCATGTGCGGCGACTGCACCTGCGTCAGCCGGGTGCGTCCGCTGGAAGCGCTGTTGCCGTGGCCGAAGTCACCGTCGCTGGCCGCGAGATAGAGGGCGCCGCTGCCGGCGAGGATGCCGGCGCCGATCAAGAGCGAGCCGACCGGCGAAGGCGTGTATTCGGAGGTCGCCGGGTGGACCTGGAGGGGCTTCGGAGTCGCCGGCGCGGTCGAGGCCGGAAGCGCGTTCGACGGAGCGGGAGGCGGCGTCACCGCAGGCCGCGCGCCGTAGGTGGCTTCCTGCACCGCGGAGCGGGCCGGCGTCATGCGGGCGAAGGCGCAGGAGGTCTGGTCGCCGCCCGCGCAGCCTTTGCGCCACAGCTCGGCGGCGCGCTTCTGGTCGGCGGCGTCGTCGCCGCTGTCGAGGGCGGCGGCGAGCTTTCTGCAGCTCTTGCCATCGCCTGCGCTGCAAGCCTTCTCGCGGTAGTCGGCAGCCACCGCCGGATCGATCTTGCCGGCCGAACCGTCCTCATAGGCCTTGGCGAGCCGGGCGCAGGACTTGCCATCCGCGCCGGCGCAGCCCTTCTGCAAGGCGGCGGTGGCGCGGGCGCCGTCGGTCGCCTGGAAGCGATTCGCGGCCTCGGTGCAGGCAGCGAAGGCGCCGGCGGCGCAGGCGCGGTCGAGATAGTCGGCGGCCGCCTTGTCGTTCTTCGAATCCTGCGCGAAGCGCGCCAGCGTCAGGCACTTGCCGGCGTCGCTTCCTTCGCAGCCCATCACCAACACCGCGCGGTCGCGCAACCCGCCCATCGGCACGTACGGCAAGAGCGCGTTGGCCTTGCCCGCGCCGTAGGCTTTCGCGTAGCGGGTCAGGAGCTCGAGCTTGACGGCGTCCGTCACCGAGCCGAGCGGCAGCACCTTGCGCAGCCGGGCGGTGTCGCGGGTGAGCTGCGATTCATAGGCGTGCTTGTTGTCGGCATAGGCACGCCAGGATTGGGCGCGGTCTGCGGCGATCTGGCGGTAAGGGTTCTCGCCGTCCGCGTTGGCCACCGCTTCCCAGGCGTAGGCGGCTTCGTCCGGCTTGTCGCGGCCGCGCAGCTCGATGTTGCGGGCGCGGTCATAGGCGACGAGCACGTTGGCGTCGACGCTCAGGTTCACCGCTCCGCCCTCGGGGACGGTGGGCAGCGCGGGCAACTCGGGCAGCGCGGGAGAATCGACGGCGACCACCGCCGGCGGCGCGGTGCGCCCTTCGTGGAAGAGGTCGGCCGCGGCGGCGGAGACGGCCTCGCTCAATTCCGCGATGGTGGTGCTGGCGGCGGACGCGCGGGCCACCACCTGGCCGCTCTGCGCCTGCCGCAGGACCAGCGAGACGCGATAGCCCGGGTTGCCGCTCGCCACCACCCCGCTCGCCACCAGGTCCGCGCCCTGATCGCGGGCGGCGACGAGGTCGCAATCCTCGCCGCAGGTGTCGGCGAGCACGAACAACTCCTGCGCCGGCAGGACGCGCGCGTCGGGCAGGCTGCCGCGCGCCACTTCGCGGACGCGGTCGGTCAACTTCACCGCGCCGATGTCTTCGCGGACGTGCGAGCGCAGCTCGAGAACGGAGACGGTCTGGCCGTCCTTGGCGACGGCGCTGGTCGAACTCAGGAGGGCGAGACTGGTGATGGCCAGAAGCGATGGGGCGGATCGCATGGGAGCTCCACGGGGGGTGAGACGTACGGAGAAGCAAAAAAGCCGAGGGCGAAGCGAGCGTCGCGCGG
>DASXHM010000227.1:0-2847 GCA_036488495.1 Myxococcales bacterium
CGATCAGGAGCGGGCGTTCCGGGTGGGTTCGCAGATCGAGACCGGCACCTTCTTCATGAACCGCTGCGACTACCTGGACCCGATGCTGCCGTGGACGGGCGTGAAGGACACCGGCAAGGGCGCGTCGCTCTCGAAGTACGGGTTCCATTCGGTGACGCGGCTGAAGTCGTTCCACCTGCGCACGCAGACCTGAACCCCGCAGAAGCGTGCGGCGGGCGGGACGCGAACCCCGCCGCGAGGTGCGGCATCTCTGCGGCATGCCCTTCGTCCGAATCGAGCTTCGCAAAGGCCGCACGGCGGAACAGCGCCGCGCCATTTCCGATGCCGTCCACGCCGCGATGGTCGAGACCATCAACGTGCCGCCTCTCGACAAGTTCCAGGTGGTGACCGAGCACGAGGCGGGCGACTTCGTCTACGACGCGAGCTACCTCGACATCCAGCGCACCGACGGCCTCGTGATGATCCAGATCACCTTGAACGTCGGGCGCACGGTCGAGGCGCGGCAGGCGCTCTACAAAGGCCTCGCGGACAAGTTGGAGAACCTCGGCGTCCGCCGCCAGGATCTGCTGGTCAATCTGGTCGAGACGCAGAAGGAGAACTGGTCCTTCGGCAACGGCATCGCGCAGTACGCGCCCAAGCCGTAGCGCACGCAGCGCTTCGGGCGCTCAGCGCCGGGCGCGATTCGCTGCCGCGCACCGCTTGCGCCGCGTGCGCATCCACCGGCCATGCCCCTCGTTCGCATCGACTTACGCAAAGGCCGGCCGGCGGGAGAGCGCCGCGCCATTGCCGATGGCGTCCACCAAGCGCTGGTGGAAGCCATCGGCATCCCCGAGCAGGACCGCTTCCAGGTGGTCACCGAGCATGACGAAGCTGGGTTGATCTTCGACCCGACCTATCTTGGGATTTCCCGCAGCGACAAGGTCGTCTTCATCCAGATCGCCATCAGCGTCGGGCGGCCGGTGGAGAAGCGCACGGCCATCTTCGAACGGATCGCAGCGCGGCTCGAAGGGCTGGTTCGGCCCGAGGACGTGCTGGTCAATCTGGTCGAGACGCAGAAGGAGAACTGGTCCTTCGGCAACGGCATCGCCCAGTACGCAGCCAAGCCGTAGCCTTTACGCGAAGGCGCGCTCGATCGACGCGAACTCGGCGACGCTCAGAGTCTCGCCGCGGCGCTGTGCGTCGATGCCGGCGGCGACGAGCGCCTCGCGGGCTCCGGGCATCGAACGGACGGCGTTCCAGAGGGTCTTCCGGCGCTGTGAGAAGGCGGCCTTGACCAGCGTGCGAAAGCGCTGCTCGTCGTTCACGGCGGCGCGTGGCTCCGAAAGCATTTCGAGGACCAGCGCGCAGCTCTCGACGTCGGGCGGCGGCGTGAAGGCGCGGCGCGGCACGGAGAGCCCGATGCGCGCGTCGGCGACGTGCTGGATCAAGACCGAGAGGAGCCCGTAATCGCGCCCGCCCGGCTCGGCCGCGATGCGCTCGGCGACTTCGCGCTGCAGCAGCAGGACGGCGCGCTTCACCGCGGTGCGCTGGTCGAGCAGGTGGAAGAGGATGGGCGAACTCAGGTGGTAGGGGAGGTTGCCGCACAAGACGATGCGCTGCCCTGCCCGCGCAGCGACCGCCGTCAGGTCAAATGACTTCGCGTCGGCCTCGACCACTTCGACGTCCGGAAGCTCGGCGCGCAGAATCGGCGCAAGCTCGCGGTCGCGCTCCACGGCGACGACGTGGGCGCCGGTGGCTGCGAGCGCGCGGGTGAAGTGGCCGAGACCCGCGCCGAGCTCGACCACGTGATCGGACGGCTCCAGCCGAGCCAGCGCTGCCAGACCTGCGAGGATGCGCTCGTCGCCGAGGAAGTTCTGACCCCACTCCTTCTTCGGACGAAGCCCGTGCCGCCGCAGCAGCTCGTACGGCGCGCTCACCGCTGCCACCTGCGCACCGCCGCGCCCGTCACGGCCCGACTTTTCACAACCGCCATCCGGGGTCTGCGCTGAAGGCCAGCTCCGACTCACCCCGCTGCAGCCGATGCGCCCCCGCCGCGGCGATCATCGCGCCGTTGTCGGTGCACAGCTTCGGAGGCGGCAGGTGCAGCGCGATGCCCTCGGCCGCGCACCGTTCGGCCGCCATCGAGCGCAGCCGCGAATTCGCCGCCACCCCGCCGCAGACGACCAGCGCCGGAAGCCTGGCCGCACGCGCCGCTCGCACCGCCCGAAGCGTCAGCGCGTCGCAGACCGCCTCCTGGAACGAGGCGCACAGGTCGCTCAGGTCCTGCGGCACCCCATGCTCCTTCACGTAGTGCAAGACCGCGGTCTTGAGGCCGCTGAAGGAAAAGTCGAATTCGTCGCGCGGCCGCTTGGAGAGCCCGCGCGGCAACTCGATCGCCTTCGGATTTCCGCCCCGCGCGAGCCGGTCGATGTGAGCCCCGCCCGGGTACGGCAGCCCGAACAGCTTCGCCACCTTGTCGAACGCCTCGCCGGCCGCATCGTCGAGCGTGTGTCCGAGCGCGCGGTATTCGCCGAGAGCGCGCACTTCGTAGAGCGAAGTGTGGCCACCGGAAACGACCAGCCCGAGGAACGGCGGCTCGGGCGCAGCCTCCGACAGCAGCACCGCCAACAGATGCCCTTCGATGTGATTCACGCCGACGAGCGGCAGCCTCGTGGCGGCAGCGATCGTCTTTGCCACCTGCACGCCGACGAGGAGCGCCCCGACCAGCCCCGGTCCGCGCGTCACGCTGATGCCGTCCAGGTCCCGCAGCTCGCATCCGGCGGCGCGCAGCGCTTCGTCCACCACCGGCAGGACTCGCTGCAGGTGATCGCGCGAGGCCAATTCCGGCACCACACCGCCGTAGCGCGC
>DASXHM010000253.1:0-2359 GCA_036488495.1 Myxococcales bacterium
ATCGGCATGGGCTTCCAGCCCGGAGCGAGCGTGGAGATCGACGGCGTGGCGGTGAGCTCGACCACCTTCGTCAGCCCGAACCGGCTCGACGTCGTCAACGCCGTCGACATGCAGCTCGACAACCGCCGCATCCGGGTGCGCAACGCCGACCTGACGCGGGTCAGCTACTACTCCTATTTGCGCGCTGGCTCGCTCGGCGAGAGCACGCGGCCGCTCCTCGCCGCGGCGGAGCCCGTCTATCCGGTGCAGCCGCTGTCCTTCGGCGTCTTCCCCTCGGTGCCGGTGGCGCCCGCCACCTTCGCAGCAGTGGCGCTGCAGAATCCCGGCACCACGACGGCGCAGGTGACGCTCACCTTGCAATCGTCTTCCGCGGGAGCGCTGGCCACCGCCACGCTGTCGCTTCCCCCGCGCAGCGAGGTCGAGCGCGAGATCTCCGAGATCTTCCCGGGCATCGCTGCGACGGCCGACACCGTCCTGACCGTGAGCGCTTCGTCGCCTGTGCAGATGCTGGGAATGTCGGGCGACGAGGGCGCGGGCACGGTCGTGCCGGTCCTGCCGGCCTTGTCGCTTTGAGGGCTGGACGCGTCCTGCGTTCGCCCTCATGATCGCCGCCAGTGCGCCGCGGCGTCGCTGTTCTCTTCTTGCTCGTGTCCTCCGCGGCGGTCGCGCAGGGGCTGAAGGAAGCGCATGCGCTCGAGGACAAGGGCGATCTCCAAGGCGCGCAGCAGGCCTTCGAAGCGCTCTTGCCCGCCCTGCGCGGCCACGATGAGCCCGGCCTCGGCGACGCTCTCTACGAGCTCGGCCAGATCGCGTGGGCGACCGGCGACTACGACAAGGCGCTCCAGCGAAACGCGGAGGCGGCCGAGGTCTACCACCGCCTGGGCGATACGCTGCACGAGGCGCGTGCCCTGGACAGCCGCGGGTCGGCGGGCATCTTCAAGGGCGACTACCCCACGGCGCTCGCGGACTTGAACGCTGCCCTGTCGCTCGAGCGCGCGCACGGCGATCGCGAGGGCGAAGTCGACTCGCTGAACAACATCGGCACCGTCCATTATTTGCAGGCGGCCTACGTCGAAGCCCTGCGCGCCTACGACGAGGCGAGGGGCCTCGTGGAAAGCGCCGGCGCGCAGAAGTGGAGCGCGAGAAAGCGCGCCATCACCGTCGCGAACCTCGCCGCTCTGTACCAACGGCTCGGGCAGGAGCAGCGCGCACTGTCGCTCTACCAGTCCCTCAGCAGCGACGAGAAGGAGATGGAGGACAGCGAACGCGCGCGGCTGCTCACGAACCAAGGCGCGCTCTACCGCCGCCTCGACGATCCGGAGAAGGCGCTGCAGGCGTACCGGCAGGTGATGGAGCTGCTCTCGAAGGACGAGAACCTGGCGGCGCGCGTCGTGGTGCTGAAGAACATCGGCATCGTCCTCGCCTTGGATCTGAAGCAGCCCGCCAAGGCGCTCGAGCCGTTTGGCGAGGCGCTCCGCCTTTCGGAAAAGACAGGGAACCGCCGCGAGGCGATGCAGGCGCGCCTCTATCTCGGCGAGACCTATGCGCTGTTGCGCGATCAGGAGAAGAGCCAGGCGGAGTTCGGCGCGGCGCTCTCCGCTGCAAGGGATCTCGGCGCGGTGGAAGAGCAGTGGAAGGCGCTCTACGGGCTTGGCCGCGCGCTGCGAGAGGCGGGCGACACCACCGGGGCGGCAGCGCGGTTCCGCGAGGCGATTTCCGCCATCGAATCGGCGCGCGCCAAGCTGCAGCTCCCCTCTTTGCGCACCGACTTCCTCGCTGACAAGCGCGACGTCTACGACGCCCTGGTCGAGCTGACGCTTTCGTCCGGCGACGCGAAGACGATCTTCGATCTGCTCGAGCGCAGCCGGGCGCGGAACTTCCAGGATCGCGTCGCGCGGGCGCCGCCTTCGCTGGAGGCGGTGCAGGCGCGGCTGCCGCGCGGAGCGCTCCTGGTCGAGTTCTGGACCGGCCCGCACAAAAGCGCGGCGCTGTGGGCGACCTCGAACGGCGCCGGAGTGGTCCCGGTCGACGCGGATGCTGCGCAGCTCGAACGGCTCGCGACCGCGGTGGCCTTTGGCGGCGCAGGCTGGACCGAGCTGGCAGCGTCCGCGGGGGATCGGCTCTTGGGCGCGGTGCCGCTTGCCGGGGCGAACGTTCTTCTCATCGTCCCCGACGGACCGCTCGCCACCGTGCCCTTCGACGTGCTCGCCCCGGGCGGCGGGCCGATGCTGATCGAGAGGCTCGCCATCGCCTATCAGCCTTCCGCCGCGCTGCTCTTGCGCGACGCGCCCAAGCCGGGCTGGTCGTTTCCCTGGAAGCGGGAGCTGTTGGCGTTCGCCGACCCGCGCCTGGGCACCGC
>DASXHM010000283.1:0-4110 GCA_036488495.1 Myxococcales bacterium
CCTCTTGACCGCCTGGTATGCGGTGGTCCACGCGCCGCCGTCGCCCGCGCGACTGCTCGATCTGGGCAGCGGCATCGGCGGCGTGGGGCTGGCTGTCCTGTCGCGCTTCCCGCAGGCGACGCTCACCGCGGTGGAGGTCCAGGCGGTGAGCTTCGCTCTCTTGACGGAGAACGTCCGCGCCAATCAGCTCGAGATGAGAGTCACTGTGCAAGAAGGCGATCTGCGGAGCTTCACACCTGCCGTTTCCTTTGATTTGATCACCGCAAGCCCGCCTTACTTCGCGGTCAAGGACGGCCTCGTCTCCGCCGACCCGCAACGGGCTGCCGCGCGCTTCGAGCTCCACGGCGGAGTGGATGATTATTGCGCCGCCGCCGCGCGCGCGCTCGCGCCTGCGGGACGGTTCATCTTCTGCTTTCCAACGCCGCAGTCCGCGCGCGCCGTCGCCGCTTGCGAGCGCGCCGGGCTGCAGGTGCTGGCCATGCGAGACGTCGTCCCCCGAGCGACGCTCCCGCCATTGTTCTCGCTCTTTGCGTGCGCGCGGCACGCCGAACGCCCGACGGTGGTGGAGGAGCCGGCTTTGGGCGGAGCGCGAAGGCGCGGAGCATTGATGGAGGAGCCGGCTTTGCCGGCGACGGGCGGAGCGCGAAGGCGCGGAGCATTGATGGAGGAGCCGGCTTTGCCGGCGACGGGCGGAGCGCGAAGGCGCGGAGCATTGGTCGAGCCGCCGCTGCAGGTCCGTGACCAGGACGGTCTACGGACGAAGGAGATGGAAGCCGCGCGGGCAACCTTCGGCTTCAGTCCCAATCGAGGGTAGTCGTCCACCAGCCCACCCGCAGCAGGTCCCGGTTCAGAGATCCCAGGCGGACCGCCAACCGCCAATCTCCTCCGCGTACGTCCACAATCCGGCGAAGAACGCGTGCCGGGCCACCGTGGCCGAATCGCCGATGACGATCAGCTTCTTGCGCGCCCGGGTGATGGCGACGTTGACGCGGCGGATGTCCGCGAGAAACCCGAGCTCGCCCGATTCATTCGACCGGACCAGCGAAACGACGACGGCGTCCTTCTCGCGGCCTTGAAAGCCGTCGACCGTATCCACCTCCACGTCCGGCAGATCCGACAGCAATTGCCGGATGCGCTGCACCTGCGCGTCGTAGGGCGCAATCACCGCCACCTGGCCCGGCGCAAGCACCCCCAAGAGCCGCCCGACCTGCGCCGCCGCGAGCTCCGCCTCGCCTTCGTTGAGCTTGGAATCGCTGTCTTCCGGCGTCGCCTCTTCGAACCCGCGCCCGGCGGTGTCAATCAATTCAAACGGCGTATCGTCGATGGAATGCCCGGCAATCGCCGGATGCGCGCGCAGCTTCCCCTGGTAGAGCGCGACCGACGGGTAATGCATGATCTTCGCATTCATCCGGTGCTGCTCGGCCAACGTCACCCGCGCCGAAGGATGCAGTGCGAGCAGCCGCTCGAAGAGCGAGACGCTCAATGCCGCCGCATCCTCTGCCAGCACCGTCGGCGGAAGCTGCAGGTGATCGCCCGCCAGCACTACCCGTCCCGCTTTCAAGAGCGCGAGATACGCGGCCGGCTCGACCGACTGCGTGGCCTCGTCCACCACCGCGAGCGGAAACGTCCGGCCGCGGAGCGCGCGCGACTCCAGGCCCGTCAAGGTCGCCAGCACCACCTGCGCGCGTTCGAGCACGGCGCGCTCGGCGCGGTCTTCGAGCTCGCGCGCCTCCGCGAGGAGTTGCCGCGCCTCGCGCTCCTGTGCGCGCGCCTCCGAGAACCGCCCGGGCCCGCGCCGCTGCTTCTGCTTTCGCGCATCCGCCCGCAGCCGCAGCGCCTCTTTGACCAGCTCCGCCGCGATCTGCGCCTGATCGTGCGCGCGCACCTTCTCTTCCAGGGTGTGATCGAGCACGCTCGGCAAGACGCGCGCAGGATGGCCGACGCGCACCGCGTCCACGCCTGCAGCGGTGAGGCGCTCGACCAGGTTGTCGACGGCCAGGTTCGACGGGGCCGCCGCCAGCACCTGCAACCCACCCGAAGCTGCTCGCTTGATCAGCTCGACCAGCACGGTCGTCTTGCCGGTTCCGGGCGGGCCGTGCACGAGCGCGTAATCCTGCGCCCGCTCGGCCAGCGCGAGGGCCGCGTTCTGCTCGTCATTCAATGCCGGCGAAGGCTCGAACGGGTCGTCGCTGAAGCGCGGCGCATCTCCGCGCAAGCAGGGCTGCCACCTTCGCGCTTCCCCCATCCGGAGCACCGCGCCGGAGAGCCGCTCGTAGGTGGCGGACGAAGGCAAGAGCTCGAGCACCACCCGGCCGTCCACCGCCCAATCCGGAGGCGGCTCGTCGAACGCAACACCGATGCGCGCCCGCTGCCTTCGCGCCACGATGCCGCTCGGCGAATCGTCGCGCTCTTTCTGCGCCACCCGCAAGAGCGCGCCGGTGCCAATCTTCGCGCCGCCCAATTCGCCCCCGTCCGCTCGCGCATACGTGACCAGCGCGCGCCCGGCGAGGCCGCCCTCCTCCACCGCAGAAACCTGCGCGATGGCGATGCCGCGCGCGACCCGCTCGCCCAGGGAAAGCTTCTCGTGCGCTTCGGCAAAACGCTGCTGCTCCGCCTCGCGCTCCTTGTCGAGCAAGCTGCCGAGCATCCGCAGGTGCTGTTCCAAATCCATTGCAACTCCCTATACTCGCGCCCAAGGAGGCCCGCATGGCCACCATCGAGAGGCACGTGACGCGGCAAGTGGTCGGTCTGGACGCGACGACCCCCTGCCGGGAAGCGGCGAAGGTGATGCGCGAAAAGCGAATCGGCGCGGTGGCGGTGCGGGAAGGAGGGCGCGTCGTCGGCATCGTCACCGAGCGAGACATGGTGGCGCGCGTCCTCGCCTGCGGCGATACCGGCGTGATGCCGATTGGCGAGGCGATGCGCACCGACCTGCCCCGCATCGCTCCCGGCGCGACCGAAGTGGAGACGACCGAGCTGATGCGGACGCAGTACACCCGGCACCTTCTGGTCGAGGAGCAGGGGTCGGTGGTCGGCATCATCTCCATGCGCGACGTCATCCAGCTCATGCTCGACGACAAGCAGTTCCTCATCGAGCAACTGCAGACGTACATCGACGGCCGATGAAGATCCTCATCTTCGGTTCGGGCGGCGTCGGCGGGTACTTCGGCGGCAGGCTCCAGGAGGCGGGGCACGAGGTGGTGTTCGTCGCGCGCGGCGCCCACGCGGCGGCAATGCGCAGCCACGGTTTGCGCATCAAGAGCGCGGTCGGCGACGCCAACCTGCAAGTAAAGGTGGTGGAAGCGCCCGAGCCGGCCGACTACACCATCCTCGCGGTCAAGCTCTGGGACACCGAGAGCGCCGCGGCCGCCATCGCCAAGGCTTCTTCGGAGGGCGCGGTGGTCTCGCTGCAGAACGGCGTGGACAAGGACGAGGTGCTGGCGGACGCGGTCGGGCCCGCGCGGGTGTTCGGCGGGGTCGCGCACATCGGCACCGCCATCGCCGAGCCCGGCGTCATCGCGCACACGGGCAAGCTCGCTCGCATCACCATCGGCGAGCTGGGCCCGGCCGGCGCATCGAACGCTGCGTCCCTCGCCGGCAATACCGGCTCGGCCTCCGACCGGGTGCAACGGCTCGCGGAGGCGCTGCGCGCCGCCGGGGTGGAGACGAAAGTCAGCGACGACATGCGCCGCACCACCTGGGAGAAGTTCTGCTTCTTGACCGCGCTGAGCGGGCTGACTTCGCTCACCCGCAAGCCGATCGGCATCATTCGCGAGACGGCGGCGACCCGCTCGATGCTCATCGATGCAGTGCACGAAGCCGCGCAAGTGGCGCGCGCCGAAGGGGCCGCATTGCCGGCCACGTTCGAGGAGCAAACGCTGTCGCAGATGGATTCCCTGGCGCCGAACATGATGTCGTCGATGTCCATCGACCTGCTCCGCGGCAGCCGGCTGGAATTGCCCTGGCTCTCGGGGGCGGTGGTGCGAAGGGCGGCGAAACACGGCATCGCGGTGCCCGCCCACAAAGCCATCGAAGCCGCCTTGGTGCTCTACCAGAATGGCGCGGAAACAATCCGGTAGCGTTACTTGCGGAGCCGTTCGCGCCGTGCGA
>DASXHM010000304.1:0-9680 GCA_036488495.1 Myxococcales bacterium
GCGGTATTCCTTCATCACCTTTCGCTCGCGGAATGCCGCTAGGAGCTGCTCTTGCATCGCCCGGGTACGCGCGACCAGCGTCACGCCTGTCGTTCCTTTGTCGAGGCGATGAACGAGCAGCGCTCGCGTGTCGCGCTCGCCCATCGAAGCCAGAAGTGCCGAGCACAGCTCGGGCAGGGCGGGACCGCCGGCCAGCTCCTCTTGCGCGGCAATCCCAGCTGGCTTGTCGATGGCGATCAGCGAATCCGTCAGGAGCAAGAGGCGCGAGCGGTCCAATCCGACGACGGACGGCGCCTCCAGTGACACCTCTACCCGTGCTCCGCGCGGAACGACTGCCTGAAGATCACGCTCGCGGCGCCCGCCGATGAACGCGCCGCCGCGCACGATGGCCGCGCGCGCGTCGCCTTCAGAGACACCACCGCGAGTGACGAGAAATTCGAACAGCGGCTGCGCGTCCGTCGCGACGAGCTTCAGCCGCGACGGCCTGCGCTTCAGGCGACGCTCCGCAGCCTGCGGCCGGAAGGCGCGGCTGGCGCGCGTGGCGCGATCGCGCGGCCAACCAGCATCCGAGCCCGCAACCGCGTTACCCCTTCTCCACCACCCGGACGGGGAACTTGCTCAACGCCGAGCACACCATCCCGCCCGGCCCGGCGATGAGGTCATGAAACGTATCCCGCGGCGCCAGCGCCACCGCTCCCGCGGCGAGCGGAATGCGCAGCTCGTTGCCCACAGCGGTGGTCTCCAAGATGAGCTCGCCGGTGCCCTGCACGCAGATGAACGCCCGGTCGGACCCGGGGTGTTTGTGCCAGCCCGTCTTCTGTCCTGGCTTGAGGTACACGCCATCGACGAGGAGCTGGTCGGTCTTCACCGCGTGCAGCGTGTTCGGCTTGTCGTCGGTGAAGCGGGAGTCTGCGAGGAGATTGACCGATTGCACGTTGAACGGCTCCTAGTACTGCGAGGGCGCGGGGCTCCCGGCCTTTCCGTAGAGGAACTTGGTGATGCCCCAGCCGACCAGCACGAAGATGATGGCGATGACCCAGGCGTAGTCCGAACCATAGACGGTGGGGAAGTGGTTCGAGACCATGAAGAAGATGAGCGGCACGCTCATGTACGTGTTGTGCTTGCTCCGCAAGGTGGCGACGACCGGGATCGACGCCTCGGGAGCAGGAGAAGTGCCTTTGACGCCGGCGATGATCTTCCGCTGGTTCGGCCAGATCCGCATCCACACGTTCGCCGCCATGATGGTGCCGAAGAGCCCGCCCGCGTAGATGAAGGTCGCGCGGCCGCCGAAGCCGAGCACCTTCTGCAGAATGAACTCGTAGACGGCGAAGAGGACGAGCGAGACGATCATCCCGGCCATCTCGTTCTTCATCGACTTCCAGAGCACGTCGTAGATGGCGAAGCAGACGATGATGATGACGAGGCCGATGCCGCCCGACGCGTAGCTCGACATCCGGTCGGTGCCCATCGCGTTGCCCGCCCAGTACACGACCCAGAGGAGCAGGATGCCGGTGATGAAGGTGTAGGCCGCGCCCCAGCGGAACCAATAGAGCGCGCGGGGCATGAGCTCGGGAACCACCTTCTTCTTCGAGTCGGCGTCGTAGGTCTTGGCCACCTGGCCGTTGACGAAGTTGAAGAACCAGAGATGGCCGATCCACATCACGCCTGCAAGCACGTGGATCCAGCGGAAGATGAGGTTCAGCCATTCGTTGGCATTCGTGTCCATCTACCCTCCGGAAAGTTTCGCGCACCTTAGCGTCACGTGATCGATCCGTCGAGTAATCGTCGTGCGGCCGGCCGAGTGGGCGGTCGCGGCGTCGTCAGCTGCGAGGGCGGCCGGCGGCGGCCCGCGCATCCGGCACGCGTCGTGCGCATCTTCCGCCGCGAGTGAATGGAGGAGACATGAGGAAATTCGAGCCGAAGCACTTCCCGCGATTGAAGGGGCTGTCGGGCATCTCCGACGCGCTCCTGCAGGATCACCTGAAGCTCTACGAAGGCTACGTCAAGAACACGAACGACCTGAACGCGCAGCGCGAGCAGTTCATCAAGGCCGGCACCGCCAAGGGCACCAATCCCGCCTACGCGGAGATCACCCGCCGGCTCGGTTTCGAGTACGGCGGAATGGTGCTGCACGAGCTGTACTTCGGAAACCTCGCGCCCGAGCCGGATCCGGTGAACAAGAACGGCGCCTTCGCCGCCGCGGTCGCGCAGGAGTTCGGAACGTTCGATGCCTGGCTCGAGGATTTCAAGGGCACCGCGAGCCTGCGCGGGGTGGGGTGGGCCATCGCTTATCAGAACCCCGAGACCAAGGCCGTCACCAACCACTGGATCGAGCTCCACAACGTCGGACATCCGCCCGGCTTCAAGCCCATCGTGGTGATGGACTGCTGGGAGCACGCCTTCGTCCCCGACTATCACCCGACCGAGCGCGCCAAGTACATCGACGCGTATTTCAAGAACCTCGATTGGCGGGCTTGCGAGGGCCGGCTCGTCAAGTAGATCTGGCTCGTGCTTCGCGAGCTGGCAGCGCTGCGGGAAGAGGCGAGCCGCTTGTGCGCGCGGCTCGCCGGCCTGCACGCGGCCGACGTCCTGGGAAAGCCAATTCCGGCGACGCTGCGGGAAGTCTTGCGCGAGCATCGCCTGTCGACCAGCTCCGATGGCCTCGCCCAGGCGCGCGAGGCGCTGCAGAACGCCCAAGCGCAAGACCCACGCCTGCCGGCGCGCATTGCGCGACTGACCGCGTTGGTGAACTTCCTCGTCCAGGCGCGGGCGCTCGCGCTCGAGCCCGGCGCCGCCCAGGAGCTGTTCGAGCTGCCGCGGCGCAAGCTGGTGAAGCCGCCCGGCGATGCCGGCCTGCACGGCGCGCTGCCGCCCGTGTTGGTCGAGCGGCAGCTTCCCTTCGAACGCGATCGGGAGAAGCGAGCGGAGTTGGAAGCGGCCTATGCCGAGGCGCTGGGCCAGTTCGACGGCGTGCGCGGCGCAGTCTTCGAGGCGCGCGAGACCGCGCTGCGGGAGGCGGGGATTGTCCCTGCGCGCAGCCCGCTCCCCGAACAAGTTCTCGAAGGCACCGACGCCATCGCCCAGGACCTCGGCGGCTGGCTTCTCGAGCGGAACACCGGGGCGAAGAACGGCTTCGCCCGGCACGACGTCCTGCACCTCGTGCACGCGCCCCGCTGCGCTTCCGCCTTTCCGCGCGGCGAGCTCGTCCGAACGGTGCGGCGCTGGGCGGAGATGTTTCGCTTCGACCTCCTCGCGGGCAAGGCCATTCGCCTCGACGACGACGACACGCCGCAGAAGCGCGCTGGCGCATTCGCGCTGCCCGTCGATGCACCTTACGAAACGGTGGTCAGCCTCCTGCCGCAGGAGGGACCGCGCGCTCTCGGCGCGCTCTTGTTCGCGCTGGGCGAGGCGCAGCGCTTTGCCGGTCCCTCCTCGGACGCGCCGCCGGAAGACGTGTGGCTGGGCGATCCGGCGGTGCGCATCGCCTGCGGCGCGCTCTTCGAGGGGCTCGTTCGCGATCGCGAGTTCCTGCGCCGCTGCGCGAAGGTCGAACTGCCGCGCGACGACGAGCGGGCCATCGCCATGGCCTCCGTCTTCGAGCTGCGCAGTTGCGCCGCCCGGGCCATCGCTACGTTCGAAGCCCGCGACCTTGGACCGGGTGCGCGCACCGCCCACCTTCACCGAGACCTGTTCGCACGAGCGACCCTGGCCGAGCTTCCCGTCGGACTCGCGCTGGAAGGCGTGGATGCGTTCCCGACCGCCCTCGACGAATTGCGCGGCCGCATGCTCGCCGCCGGAATGAGGGCGTTTTTGCGCGAGCGCTACGACGAAGACTTCTGGCGCAACCCGCGCGCGCTCGGCGCACTGCAGTCGGTCTGGGCTCGCGGCGGCAGGCCGACGGAAGAAGAGATCTGGGCGGAGTGTTCCCTACCTGCAGGCTTTGGCCCATTGAGGATGGAACTCCTTGACACCTGCCAGTAGATTTGGGGGTATTCGGCATGGGGGCGTCCGGAACTTTCCGGGCGTAAGGGTGATGCCTACCCGATCAGATCTGACCAATTCGCCCGATCTGCCGTTGGCCGAAGGCTTGCGTTCAGCCTCGCCCGTGCAATCTGCCGTCGAACCGATCGTGACCATGCCGCCGCCGCAGGGCTTAGCCTCCGTCCTCGACGAGAGCTGCCCGGTCCGCTACCACTTCGAGAGCCAGGGCGCGCTGCACCGGCACCTGGCGGCGCGGCCGTTCTTCATTCCCCATCCGCAGCTCGCTTGCGCCCCCGGCGGCCGCGTCATCGTCGAGGTCGATTTCGCTGGCGCCGTCGAACAGTCGCTCTTGCGCGGCCGGGTCATCGCCCGGCAGCCGGACGGCTTGACGCTGGATCTCGCCTTCACCCACCCGACCGCGTGGTGGGACGCGCACGGCGGGCAGCCGCGCCGCAACACGCGCAGGCTCGGGTGCGATCTGTTTGCCGAGGTGCAGCCGAAGAAGGGCGCCCACTGGTTCTGCCGCGCCGTCGACATCGGCGAAGGCGGGGTGCGCCTCGCGACCGGGCTGTTCCAGTCTCTCCTCGCCGGGGACCACACCACCGTCACCTTGACCGCGGCCGATCCGTCGATTCAGCCGGTGCGGCTCGAAGGCCGGGTCGCCTGGGCGTGGGGCCGCGAGGCTGGCGTGGCAGTGGAAGTGGCCTCGCCTGAATTGCGCGCGCTCGTGGACGCGGTCGCCTCGCGGTGGCAGACCGCTGAAGAGGTTCAGCACCAGAAGGGCTGTCACTGCGCGAGCCGTCCGCGCCAGCCGTAGGCTGTTACTGCGCCGCCGGCCAGCGCCACCCGTAGAGCCGGCTGTAGTGCCACCACTCCTTCGGATTCACGCGAAAGCCTGCGTCGTGCATGGCCCGCTCGAGCAGGTCGCGATGCTGCTTTGCCGGACCGTCAAGCAGCGGCGCATCAGCATGAGCCGTAGGGCCGAACGCGTCGAACGCCGTCGGCAGCTCGACGAGCTTGCCGGCTGCATCCGCGAGCCCGAGGTCTACAGCGACCCCCCGCTCGTGCAGCGAGCCTCGCACCGGGTCCGCCACCGCGCCTGCCTCCGGGTGCGCTTTCCAGAGCGCGAGCTGGGCAGAGTGGGGCCGGAAGCAATCCCACGCGACCAGCCGCAGCGGTGAAACTCTCCGCGCGACCAGCGCCAATCGCTGCGCCACGCTCTTGCGCAAGAGGCACTTCGCGTCTTTCGGGTAGAGAGGGCGGCCGGCGATGTTCCGCCTGGTGGCGTAGGCGAGCTGTACGATGAGGCCGGGGACGAGCGGCGCCGCGTCGACCAGCGGATCCTCCGCGTCCGTGACTTCAGGCAGGTGTGACGGCCCGAACGTCCGCGCCGCCAGAAGCAGCGCGAGCAGCACTACTTGAGACGGCGCAGCGCGCGGATGATCTTGTCCTTTTCCTTCGTCTTCACCGGACGCTCGGCGGTGGGCCTCGACGGCAGCTCGGCCTTGCTTCTCGCGCGAGGCGCGACGGAAACCCCGGACGGCGACCTTGCGGCGAGCTTCTGCTTCAGCTCGATCTCCAGCGCGAGCAGCTCGGCGCGCGCCTCGGCGTTGTCCTGGCCGCGCTGGGGAAGCGGGGTCTGCATGTCGACGGAGGCGCCGTTGCGCATCCGCAAAGCCTTCTCCTCACGGGCAGAGAGCTGCCTGGCTGCGTTTTTCAGCAGCTCGCGAACCTCGGTGCTGGTGATGGTCGACGACTTGTTGCTCATGCCGGTGAAGCTCCTTGTCCGAGGTTCGGAAGGTAAACTACGCGAGCCCGCCCGCAGATCAAATTTTCTACCGTTCCTGCGAGCTTGGCCGCTTGCGCGCCAGTCATCCTACATCCGCGTATCGCCGCAAGTATCCGTCCAGATGGCGCTTCTTGCGCGCCTGGTCGAGGGTCATGGACCGCACGGTGCCGAAGATGTTCCGCTCCGGGAAAGGGCGGTCGTGCAGGCCGAAGCACCAGAGGAAGTTCGCCGCCGAGGTCGAGTCGCGGCCGTCGAGCGCGTACTTGTCGTTGAAGGTGCGGATGCGGCGATAGGCGTCTTCCGGGGTGGAGCTCCAGAAAAGGAGCGTCTTTCCCCACAGCATCCGCAGCCAGCCGTGGATGCGGCCTTCCCGCAAGAGCTGCCGCTGCATCGCGTTCCAGAGCTCGTCGGGCGAGCGGGCCGCCTCGAGGTCTTCGTCGGACGGCAGGGCGGGCCGCTGGTCGCGCTGGTGCTCGCGCAGGGTCGCCCGGGCCCACCCCGGCAATGCTTCGAGCGAGTCGTGATTGGCGGTGCGGGCGACGAAGTTGTAGGCGAGCTCGCGGCGGACGAGGAGCTCGTCCAGGAACGCCTCCACATCCGCGCGCGGCGCGTCCGATGCTTGCGCGTGGAGCGCAATCTCCGCGGCGCACAGGTGGCCGAAGTGCAGGTATGCGGAAAGGCCGCTCGTGTTCTCTTCGGCGGGATGGTTGCGCCGTTCGGCGTAGCCCGGAAGGGTTTCGCGGACGAACTTGGAGACTCTCGCAAGGCCCTTGCGGCGTCCGCCTTCGATCCCTTCTGCCGGTGCGACTACGCTCGTGACCTGCGCGAGCGCTGTGCCTTCTTGCGGCGATCCGCGGAAGGGATCGAAGCCGAAGTCGAAGCTCGCCGGCTGCGCCACTCGCGCGGGGATTTGGGGGATCGGTTGCAACAGCTCGGGCAGCGCGCGCAGGAGCTTCGGCCGCAGCGTTCGGGCGCCCTCCTCGGCGCGGGGGAACATCGACAACGGGGCAACGCCGGCAGCGTCCACCCCCTCAACCCTGCATGGCGCGCGCACTGCCAGCGCCTTTGCCTGCTGCGGGTGGACGAAGTGCGGCAGCACGTCCAAGACCACCACCGCGGCGCGCGAGGCGAGCTTGTGCAAGGTGCCGCGCGGCGAGGCCTCTGTCTCGAGAAAGAAGCCGTAGGCAACGCCGCGCTCGGCGCAGTCGCGGGCGGTCTCGCGCAGGCCTTCGAGGACGAACTGGTGGAAGCGCGCGCTCGCGTACGGATAGTCGCGACGCAAGCCTTCGTAGACGACGAGCGGCTTTCGCAGCTCGTTGGCGCGGCGCTGCGCGTGCTCGAAGGCGAGGTTGTTCACGGCGCGGCGCTGGCCGTGAAGCCAGAGCAGCACGAAGTCCTGCTGCTCGCGCACGGGCGCATCGTTCAGCCCGAAGACCCGCCCTTGCAAAAGCTTGGAGAGAAGCTCGTCCACCCGCGCGAAGTGCGGCGTGAGCGGCGGCGCGTCAACCGAATCAGTGCTGCGGCGGCTCGGCTTCTTCTTCGCTGTCGTCCTGCTCTTCCGTCGGCTCGGCAGTGCTCGCCTTGCCTGCGGCGGCGCCGGGCTCCTTGCCGAGGAAGCGCAGCGGATCCTTCACCGCGTGCGGGGCGCTCGGCTCGGGCTCCGCCTTGGGGGCGGCAATCGGCGCGGTCTTTCCCACGCTGCTGGTCGACAGCACGGTGTGGAGGTCGAGCTCGGCGGCAGGGCCGCCCTGGCCGGGAACCCGGAAGTGGCCGGTCAGGTCGCAGGCGAAGGGCGCGGCGCTCGCGATGTCGACCAGGACCGTTCCCGAGACGGTGTCCGGCTCTTCCTTCTCCCACAACTCCAGCCTGCGCGCGGTGTCCGGATCGGGATGTCCCTCCGGGTAGACGAGCTTGGGGAGCGCGCTGTTGTCGCTCTTGGCGCGAGCGGCGCCGAAACCGGTCACCGTGTAGCGCGCGACCTTGCGGCCTTCGGAGCTCACGTCGCCCGCGTAGTGCAGCTTGAGCCCGCGCGCCAGACGGTCGAATGCCGCGAGCCCTCCGAGCGCGCGCTCGCGGACGCCTTCCGGATCGCTCCGGTCGGTGCGGCGCTCGTGGAATGCGCCGTAAAGGCCTTTGACGAAGACTTTCCCTTCGCTCCAGACGAGCTCGAAGCCCTGGTTGTGGTCGTTGACGAGCCGGACCGAGAAATCGTCGCCCGCCTGCTGCAGCGTGGTCTCCTCGGCGATGGAAACTTCCGACCCGCCGTCCGGCAGCCCCGGTCCGCGGAACCACGCGAACTGCACTCGCTGCTCGGCTTTGTGCGCGCCGAGGCGCTGGGCGATCTCCTTCTGCTTCATGCGCAGGATTCGCTCGCCGGTCTTCTCGTCGGTTTCGAGCGAGCGCGCGTCGAGCTTTTCTTTCGCCTCCGGGCTGACGTTGGCCGGCTCTTCCGGCGAGAAGATGCGCGCCCGCGCGGCTTCGTCGCCCGAGCGCTTGCAGGCGAAGAGGCAGAGGAGGAGGACCAGGGCGGGACGCATGCGGCGGCAACTTAGTCGGGCTTCCCGCGCGCGAGAAGCGCTAAAAACGCCTGGCGTCAGCCCCAGAAGAGGCGGGCGATGACGATGGTCGCGACCAGCCCGGTCGCATCGGCGAGGAGCCCGGCTGCGAGCGCGTGACGGTAGCGGACGATCCCCACTGCGCCGCAGTAGACGCTCAGCACGTAGAAGGTGGTCTCGGTCGAGCCCTGCAGGACCGACCCGAGGCGGCCGGCGTACGAGTCCGGTCCAAGCGCCGGGTTCGCGAAGATGGTGCCGAGGAGGCCGAGCGATCCCGATCCGGAGAGCGGCCTCACCAGCGCCATCGGCAGCACTTCCGGCGGCAGCCCGAGCGGCCCGGTGATGGGCGACAGCACCCGCGCCAAGGCATCCATCGCGCCTGCGCCCCGGAACGCTCCCACCGCCGCCAGGATGGCGACGAGGAAGGGGATGATTCGCACCGCCACCTGGAACCCTTCCTTGGCTCCTTCGACGAATGCCTCGTAGACCTTGACCCCGCGCGCGAGCCCGTAGACCGGAATGCCGACGAGGAGCGCGAGCAGGATCCAGCCGGAGGCGGCCTCGAGGACGTGCCTCACTTCCACACCCGCTGCAGCACCTTCGCTGCGAGGATGGCGACGCAGAGCGCGCAGAAGGTCGCCATCAGCGTCGGCACCAAGATGCCCGCGGGATCGGACGAATGCGCCGAGGCTCGGAGCGCAATCACGGTGGTGGGCACGAGCTGCAGGCTGGCGGTGTTGATGGCGAGGAAGAGCGCCTGCGCGTTGGTCGCAGTGCCGGGGCGCGTGTTCAGCTTCTCCAGCTCCTCCATCGCCTTGATGCCGAAAGGAGTTGCCGCGTTGCCGAGGCCGAGCATGTTGGCGGCGATGTTGAGCAGCATCGCGCTGATGGCCGGATGGCCTTCGGGCACGTCGGGGAAGAGCGGCCTGAAGACCGGACGCGCTGCCCGCGCGAGCTTCTCCACCAGGCCCGCGCGCTCGGCCACTTTCAAGAGCCCGAGCCACAGCGCCATCACCCCGATGAGCCCGATGGCGAGCGTCACTCCTTGTGCGGCGCCGTCGAACGCGCCTTGGCCCACGGCCTTGACGTCGCCCTTCAGGGCGCCCGCGACCGCCGCGGCGAAGAGGAGCAGCACGAAGACGAGGTTCATGGCGTCACCATTGAAGGGCCGCGCGGGACGAAGGCAAGATTTCCTCGCGTGATAGCGTCCTTGACCCTGCGGCGATTCGCATGCTACTCGCGCCGCTCTTCCCATAGAGGACAAGGCATGCTCCGTCCGCTCTGCCTCGCCGCCGCGCTCACGTTCGGCGGCACGGCGCTGGCCCAGACGACCCCACCTCCCGATCAGAAGCCCG
>DASXHM010000348.1:0-3001 GCA_036488495.1 Myxococcales bacterium
AGAAGCATGGAGAGGAGGCGGTGGAGGGCATGCGGGCGGTGTTCCGCATCGCGCTCGTCTACCTGCCCATCGTCGCGTTCTGGGCGCTCTACTTCCAGTACGGCTCGTCCTGGTTCAACCAGGCGGAGGCGATGGACCGCAACGTCTTCGGCTGGGAGATGAAGTCGGCGCAGATGGAAGCGTTGAACGCCATCCTCATCCTCATCCTGGTGCCGCTCTTTTCCTACGTGGTCTATCCGGCGCTGCAGCGGATGGGAATGAAGGTCAGCATGCTCGGCCGCATGCGCGCGGGGCTCTTCATCGCCGTTCCCGCCTTCCTCTCCGCCGCGATGATCCAGCATTGGATCGAAGGCGGCGCCCACCCGCACATCGCCTGGCAGAGCATCCAGTACGTGATCATCGCCATCAGCGAGACGCTGGTGAGCGTGACCGGATTGGAGTTCGCCTACACGCAGGCGCCGAAGTCGATGAAGGGCGCGATCATGAGCTTCTACACGCTCTCCATCGGGCTCGGCTCGTTCGTCACCGGCGTGGTCACCCGCGCGGTCAGCTTCGCGTCGCGCACCAATTATTTCCTCTTCTGGGCCGCCTTCATGCTGGGCGGCGCAGTGCTCTTCTTGATTGTGTCCGCGCTGTACAGGCCGGTGAAGGTCGCCGCGGCGGCGCAGCAGGCGTAGCGCGTCGAGGCGGTGCCGCGCGGCAACGAATGAAGAGGGAGGTGGCGCGGCGCAGGCCGACTCAACGCCGACCACGGACGCGCTACCGAGTCGCTACACCGGGTGGACCAGAGTCAGCCTCATCGGCAATTTCTGCTCGTCCAGATACGCCATCACCAGCATCGGTGTGATGTCGTACGGCACGGCGAGGTACGCCCTGCCGGGCCGGCGGCCTTTCGGGGCGTGCATGCCCTCGACGGCGATGTTTCATCTTCTCGCCAGCGAGGTCCAGCAGCTTGAACCCCGTGAGCGCGTCCGTGAGCGGCGGCACCAATTTGTAATCGATGATGACCGCGTACCGTCCGCCGTCCTCGGCGATGCGCTCCGAGATACGGTCGTACGGGACGTCGTCCGAATCCCACATGAGCATGCGCCGCACCGGATCCAGCACGGCGACGATGACATCCTCATACGTCGGCTTCGAGTGCAAGAACGGCACGTTGCCGAGTCGCACCCGCCGCGCTCCCGGTTGACCCGGGACTGCACCGAGGTCCTCGGCCCATGGAGTCTCGACATCCGCACCCCGCGTGTGCAAACAGACCTTCACGAGCTTGTTCTTGTCCGGGAGCCACACGATTCGAAAGAAGGTACCACCGGTCAAGGTGGTTCGAAGGCGCGCGACGGGTGCGCAGGTTCGGCGAGCCATCCAACCCGCAGCAGCCACAGCTTTGGCTCGGCCAACGGCCGAGTCTCCTGCGTCGCATATTCGTCGTGCCATTCGGACGGCAGGTATTCGCGAGCGTGGTGGCGGTAGTTACGCACCACATACCGGACGGCATTCGCCACCTGCCGGCGCGATTCGAGTACGTTCGCATGGTAGCGGTCGGCGAACACCGTGCCCTGCCGCCCGAGGTGGCGGTTCAGGCGCCGCGCGATGCGGACCGCGAGCCCCTGCATCCCGCGCGAAAGCGCCACCGCGTCCTCGGCCTCGACGACCAGATGCAGGTGATTTCCTTGAATGGAGTAATGCGCAATGCGCATCCGATTGCGTTCCGCGGCGTCCCGAAACGCGCGCAGTAAGACTTGTGCGGGCCCTTGCTTGCGCAGGTAACCGACGCCCGGACGAAGCCGCTGCGTGACGTGCACGGCCCGGCGGGAAGGGAACCGCTTGCGCGCGAGATGCGGAACGAGTGTCCCCAGCACGCCGGGATAGTCCCGGGTGCGCGGCCGTCCGGCACCGGGCTGCTTACCGCCGCGCTTCGGAAACGCAAGGGTGAGTTGCTTCTGCCGCATTTGTAGTCGATGTTTAGCAGAGTTTTACCGGAGGGCAAGTTCGCGCCTCCGGCACGGAGAACGTCTCGTGCTTTCGAATCTTCGGACGACTCGATGCGGCTGGCCTGGCAGCGATCACCTTGCACGCGGTGGTCCGGCCCGCCCTCGGCGCGTACGCGGACCGCCGCGGTCGTCGCCCCGAACCACGATCGGATGACCGCTACGCGCGACGCGACTCCATCGGCCCTGCTGCGCCGCGCGACCGCCGCGTCCAACGACCGCGCTACACGCGGCCGCCGCCCTCCGGGAGCACTTCGCGGGTCAGGTTGCGCGCCCCGCTCGCCCCGACGTGCAGATCGTCCTCGATGCGCACGCCGCCAAACGGCGACAGCGCCTCGACCAGCGTCCAGTCGACATCGCCCGCCGCGAGCACCGGCTGCAGGAGCGCGTCGATGAAATAGAAGCCCGGCTCGATGGTGAAGACCTGGCCTTCGGTGACGACGCTGGTGTTGCGCAGCCAGGGATTGTCGGCGCGAGGCGGAGTCAGCCCGCAGCCGACGTCGTGCACCTGGACGCCGAGCGAGTGGCCGAGGCCGTGCGGATAGAACGCGCGGGTCACCTTCTTCGCCACGAGCTCCGCCTCGGAGAGCCGCGACAAGCCCACCTCGCGGATGATGGTCGCGACCTGCCGGTGCGACTCGTCGTGCAGCTCTTCGTAGTGCACCCCCGGTTTGACCAGGGCGCACATCCGCTGCTGCAAGGCTTCCATCCGCTCGACGATGCCGGCGAAGACCGCGCCGGCCTCGCCGCCGCCCTTCACCCAGGTGCGGGTCACGTCCGAGCCGTAGCCGCAGAACGTCGCGCCCGCATCGACCAGCATCGACATCGCCGGATGGGCGTGCTTGTCGTAGGTGATGTGGTGCAACGTCGCGGCGTGCTTTCCCATCGCGACGATGTTCTTGTAGGGCGTGTCCAGATCGTCCTGCAGCGTCTTCCCCAAGAACGACAGGTGCAATTCGAGCTCTGAATGGTCGGCGTCCGCAAAGAGGCGCCGCAGCTCTTCGTGGCCCTTG
>DASXHM010000048.1:0-7268 GCA_036488495.1 Myxococcales bacterium
CGACAAAGGCATCCGGGTCACGGTCTGCATCGACCGCATCGCCGCGAGCGGCGGCTACATGATGGCGTGTGTCGCGGACAGCATCGTCGCCGCGCCGTTCGCCATCATCGGCTCCATCGGGGTGGTGGCGCAGGTCCCCAATTTGCACCGGCTCTTGAAGAAGCACGACGTCGACTTCCAGGAGATGACCGCCGGCGAGTTCAAGCGGACGGTCAGCGTCTTCGGCGAGATCACCGACCGGGGCCGGCACAAGTTCCAACAGGAGCTGGAGGAGACGCACCGGATCTTCAAGGACTTCGTCAAGGCGCAGCGGCCGAAGCTCGACGTCGAGCACGTCGCCACCGGTGAGCACTGGCTGGCGCGACAAGGCCTCGAGCTCGGCTTGGTCGACGAGCTGCGGACGAGCGACGAGGTCCTGGTCGACCGCGCGTCCCGGGCAGCGGTCTACAAGGTGGACTTCGAAAGGCCCCGCTCACTGCGCGATGCGCTCAGCCGGGCCACAGCGGACGCAGTCGATCGCACCGTGTCGACGTTGCTCGCACGGCTGACAGAGCTCGAGCTCCGTTGATCGCCCAGGCCGGGCTGAGTCAACGCAGGGCCGCCGGCCACACCGTCCACGCGCAGTTGTTCGGGAGCACAGGCGTCACGAGCTCGGAGATGGTTCCGTCGCTGCCGATGCTCAAGTCGCTTGTGCGGCAGGTGCCCGACCTTCCCAAGACAGGCAACGTCACGCTCCCGCAGCGCGTCCCGTCAGGCGCGACGATGGCGACGGAGGGTGCGCAGGGCGCCGACGGCTTGCCCATCGGCAGGAGCGCATAGGCGCGACCACCGCGGACGATGGCGAGGTCGGTGTCGGGACGCAAGTAGGCCGGCGGTGGTTGGACCTGCGGCATCCCTGAGTGCAGTGCCGCGAGCCACGAGGCCGTCTGATAAGGTTTGCCGTTCGCGTCGTTCTCTTGATCCATGCGCCGGATGGCGAGGCCGCCGCCGAGGAGTGGACGGCCTTCGAACCAGGTGGCAGCGCTGGGGACGAAGTTCTCGAAGAGAAGGAATTCGCCGCTGAGAGGTGTGCCGTCGGCCTCGAACCACTGGGCGCTGATCTGCCCCGAACCCGCTCCGCCGGTGATGACGAGCGTGCGGTTTTGTACGTCGACGGCGACGCCGAAGACGGGTCCGTGCGCCGCGAGCGGCGAGCACCACGCAAACGAGGTGTGCGCGTCGAGCATGCAGGCCTCGTGGCGGGTGACGGTCCCCGCGGCGGTGGTGTCAATCAGGTCGCCCGCGACGATGAAATTGCCCGCCGGAGCCGTGGCTGCCACGAGCCTGCCGCGCAGGGTCAGAGGGGGCGCGACATTCTCGGTGTCGAACCAGTTCAAGCTCAGCGTCTCCGCGGGACCGCTCGCGTCGCCGGCAGCGGGCGTGCGCGCGATGGCGACGTAGTTCAGGCTTTGCGGCAAAAGATCGATGCGAGCGCCGACCGGGAAGAATTGGAGCGGCACAGGGATGTCGTGGCGGTTCGAGTCGAGGACGACGCCGCTCGCGTCACCGCCGATGAGCCCGAGGAGGAGGGTGCCCTCAGCGTTCGTGACGCCGGGAAGGCACGAGTTGGCGACGGAGACGGCCTCGTTCAGGCCGAAGTCCGGAGCCGCCGGCATCAGCGGCGCGCATTCAGCCGGAACCGGCGCGAGGTCGAATCGCGCGGTGACGGAGGTGTCGGCGATCATGTCCGGGTCGCAGTTGGGCAGCGTTTCGCACGCGCCGCCCCAGGCGCCGAAGACAGAGTCGTCGGCCGCCTCGGTAGCGAGGTGATAGTTCGTGCCTTCCGGCGCCGTCAGCGAGCAGGTTCCCGGGCAGTCGATGCCCGGCGGCACGGAGACCACCCGCCCGGTGCCGCCCCCCAGCACCGCGACGGTCAGGGTGTGTAGCTTGGGCGACGGCGGCGGACTCGGTTTCGGATTGGTCCCTGGCGTCGGCGCGGGGGGCGCGACCGACTCGCCGCTTCCCGAGATCGCACCGCCACAACCGCCGAGCATCACTGCCGCGACCAACCAAACGCTCGCTCGCATACCCGCCCCCCAGCCCCGACCGTTCCTGAGCGGAAGGTGGGCGCGAGAGCGGCAAGGCGCAAGCTCGTGCGCCTACTCGACGACAGGGGGCATTCAAGAGATGGGACGTAGCTATCCGTCACGTGCTTCGTGCGACGGTCCATTTCTATAGTTTGATCGCGAGCGGCGCCGATGCGCCGCCGAGCCTGCGGACAGTGCCGGTCTCCTGCAGCTCCCTGAGGTCTTGGAGCAGCTCGCTGACGGTCACCCACTTCTTCGACTTCGCCTCGTCGTCGGTCTTGTCCGGGTGGTGCGTCAATGAAAACCGGTGAAACGCGCGGATCATCTGATCCAGCGGCGTCAGCGGCGAAATTCCCAGCAGCCCGCCGACCTGGAAGCGCATCTCCATCCGCAGCGCCGACACCGGCCGCGCAACGGAGAGGCCGCCCTGCTGCACCGCCTGCAGCGCACGGAACGGCGGCACCGCCCGCCGCGGCCGCACCGGCGGATTGAGATAGAGATCGAGCAGCACCAGATCCTGCGGCGCGAAGCCTTTGTCGTACCGCGCGCGGATCGCGAGGGGCTTCGCCGTGGCGCCTGGCCGTCCGGGCGCCCAGGAGGGCCGCTTCGCGTCCTTGTATCCGCCGTCGCCCGCGTCCGCGATGGTCTTCAGCAGGAACTGCCCGGACCGCGTCGGCGGCCTCGACACCAGGATCCGATCATAGCCGATGCCTTTGCCATGCCATTTCGCCATCCGGTCGCCGCCCACGCTGCCCGGCTCCTCCATGTAGCGGACGGTGTAGCCGAGCATCGCCATCGCCTCGAGGTTGCCGCTGCGGAAGCCGAGGTGCCGCGTGTCGCCGAACCTGCGGTCGAAGTAGTCGTAGAGCTTGAACTGGTCCATTCGCGTCCCGCACCAGCGGCCGAAGGCGCCGAGGCTTTCCCAGAAGGCCGTGATGTCGAAGACCTTGCCGCGGTAGGCCTGCGCGAGCTCGCGGTACTTTCCTTGCTGCGTGATCTTGATCGGCTTGTCGCCGGCGATGAACACGAGATCGTTCGTCCTGAGCGCGATTGCGACGAGCTCGCGCGTGCCCTCGAAGCTGGTGTCGTGCTCGAGGTGGATGTCGCCCTTCTTGCCGCTGAAGCGCGACCAGAGGACCACCGCGCTCGTGGCCGTCTTGGGGATGCCACGCGAGCTCAGCCATTGGCCGATCAGCTCGTCGGGAGGGTTCGCCATGCCCCAAGCGGCGCGCAGCACGTGGCGACTCCCGGCGCCCCATTGGTTCGCGATGACCGTGGTGCCTTCACCAACGGCCTTGACGCGATTCCTGCGTATGCTCTGTGTGACCTTGGGTACCGCGAGCAGCGTCGCGGCGGCCGTGTCAATGAGTCCTTTGTCGACCTTGGTGGTCTGGCGGATGGACGAAACCTGCACCAGGACAACGCGCCCCGCTTGGTGCGCGGGAATCGAAGCGCGGAGGAAGTCCGCGATCTGCGCCCCGCGGTCGGTGGGATCGCCGCCCGGCCCCTCGCGCGTCACGATCACCCGCGCGTCGGCGTCGAGGACCAGCGCCGCCGCGATTCCAAACATGTCGCCGGTTGCGTACCCAGGTTGGACGATGACGTAGCTCGGCATCGATTTCCTTTCTCGGTGGAACTGGCTCGAAAGCTAGCCTAGCACCGGAGACGGCTCAACGCGGGCGCGTTGGACGGCCGCCGTGGCGAGTGCGAGGATGCGATATGGGGCCCGCGCCCAACACCTCAATCCTCGTGCGCGACGCGCTTCCGGGCGAGGCGCCGCCGCGCCGCTTCCGCACCGCCGACCAGCCGCTCGCCTTGTCAGGTGGCGCCGTGCCGCCGGACGCGCGCGGGCTGCGCGAATTGCGCGCATCGGCGAGCGCGCAATTCACCGCCGAAGGCCTGGCCTGGCTCCTGCGCGACGGCCCCGTCTGGGTGGTGGACTTGCGCCAGGAGTCGCACGGGTTCATCGACGGATTGCCGGTGTCGTTCTACGCCGAGCGCAACTGGGGCAACCGTGGGCGCAGCCGCGAGGAGGCGGCCGCGGACGAGCGCAGGCGGCTGTCGGAGCTGGCGGCGGCCGACGAAGTTACCTTCGCCGCCTTGAAGAAGGACGCCGGTCGCGGCAGCGAGCCGCCCTCGATGCACGTGGGCCGCGTGCAGGACGAGCAAGAGCTGGTGGAGGCCAGCGGGGCCCGCTACCTGCGCCTCTTCGTCAGCGATCACCTCCGCCCGGACGACGGCGAGGTGGAGCGCTTCATCGCGGCCATGGCGGTCCTGCCCGCCGGCGCGCGCGTCCACATCCACTGTCGCGGAGGCAAAGGGCGGTCGAGCACCTTCCTCGCGCTCTACGACATCCTCCGCAACGGGACGGTGGTCGCGCTCGACGACATCCTGGCCCGCCAGCGCTTGCTCAGCGGGTACGACCTCGCGCGGGTGGGTGCCGTAACGGACTGGAAGGCCGTCTATCGGCAAGAGCGGGCAGCGTTCATCGCGTCCTTCTACGGCTACGTACGCGCCGGCGCGAGGCTGCCGTTCGGCGCCTGGGCCGCAGGCTCGAATGCGAGCCTCGATGGAGGCAAATAGATCACCGTGCCTTGTTGGCACCCTGGGCCGTGGACAGGTTGCGGCCTCAACGGGAGCATTCACATGCGCTCTATCGGCGTGTCATCGGCTCTGGGCCTGGCAGCTTGCCTGTTCGCCTGCGGCGGTGGCTCGTCCGGCGGCAGCGGTTCGCGTGGTGGCGGCAATCCGGCTTCCGATGCTGGGAGCCCGCAGGGCAACGACGGCGGCCAGGCAGCGCCCGACGCAGGCGCCACACCTGATGCGGGCGCCGGCAGTGATGCGGGCACGGCCGCGGACGCAGGCGGAGGCACCGTCAGCGACGGCGGCACCGCGACCGACGGCGGGCCGGCGGCTGGCGGCGGCGCTCCCGACGCAGGCCCCGACATGAGCGCCTGCACTGGCTTCGGGCAATCGGACTTGCCCCCGCCGGTCAGCTACACCATCGCGTACTCTTCGGCCCAATCCGAACCTTGCGAAGACGCCACCGCCGACGGCAAGGGCGTCGTCGCTTTCGACCACGCAATCGCAGGCGGAACAGCCGTCGATTTGATCAATCCGTCCGGCGCCAAGGTCGGCATGATCCAATTCCACAGCGGCCAGGTCTTCGCGCAGCCGGCCGGGATCGTCGCGAATACCGGATCGTCCGTTCAGCAGACGGTCTCGGTGGCCGGCTACGACGAAACCGGAGCGCAATTGGACAATACCGCGATCAATGGCTCGGCGATCTATGCCGCCGCCCCCAATGGCGGATTGTTCGCGGCCGGTCTGCTCGCGCCCGGCGAATCCACGGTCGCTATCGAAAACGACGTGACGATGTTCAGCTCAACCGGCGCCCTCCAGTACGGGCCGCTCACGATCGCGTCCCAGGGGAAAATCTTGGGCGCGGGCGTCGATCTGCTCGGCCGCGCGGTGGTCATCCTCGACGGCAGCGCGAAGTTCGGTGCAGGCGCGATTTCCGGCATCTGGTTCGGCCCGAAAGGCGAGCAGCTCACCGGCGAGTTCCTGATCATCGCGCACTTCACGCCCGGCCAATTCACGACGTTCGACGCCTCGGCGCTCGCCGGCTCGGGCCTTGCGCTGCGGCGGGTCGACCAAGACGGCGCCGGCAACACCACGAGTCAATGGCTCGCGCTGTTGCCGTCGGGCTCGGCTCGCGTGGAAGCCGGTCCGGATTGGCTCGTGCAGCGGCCGAATACCGACATGAAGCTGGCAAAAGGCGGTCGCGCCTATGCGTTTACCCCGTTGGGCGGCGCCGCGGTGACGAGCTGCGGCCAGCAGCTCGAGCTGCTCACCACCGACGGAAATTCCTGCGGGAAGGTCGACTTCGTCATCGACGATCAGCCGTGCGTGACGAGCGAACTGGCGGTGGGTCTGGACGGTACGGTGCTGCAGCGCACGCCGTCGAGCCGCGACCGGAACACGCCGCCGGGCAGCGCCGTCTTCTCCTGCGAGCTGCGCTTCTGGCCGGCCGCGATGCGCTAGCAGAATGCGGAAAAGCTGAGCTCCTGCAGATCGCCCTTTGTCGGGCGAGCGCGCCGTGTCGAAATGCGGGAGTTGGCGGGCCGTAGGGCTGCCATGCTTTCAGCCCTTCTGATCCTCGCCGCGGCTGATCCGGCGGCCTGTTCGCGCACGCTCTTCGCGGCCTCCGCTCGCGCCTACCGCGAGACGCCGGCGCTGAGCGACACCTTCACTTATTCGGTGCAGGCGACGGGCTCGGAGAAGGAGCCGAAGAAGCTGAAGCTCGGGTTCGAAGGCTCCAACGCCTTCGTCGCCGATCCGGGCCTCGAAGCGTGGGCTGTCGGGAGCACGATGTACGTCATCCGCCCCGACGTGCCGGACCGTTACGTCTCGGCGCCCTACGCGGGTGATTTCCGCGCCGCGCTCGACACCATCGTCGGCACCCAGGGCTCGGCCTTCGAGCCAGGACCCATCGGCCTGCACGCGGGCGAGAGCTACGAGGCGCTTCTGGTGGCGCTGCGCTTCAAGCAGCTCGCGCCCCTCCGGGAGGTGGCCTGCGATGCGAATCGGCGCGAGGTGCGCTTCGAGGCCGACAACGGCGCGCTCACTGTGCGCCTCGATCCGCGCACGAGCTTCTTCGAGGCGATGGAGCTGCTGTTGCGGCCGGCCGGAGCGCCGAATGGATTCGCGGTGCGCATCGCCGGCACGTTCGCGCCGCGCCGGGGCGGGACAGTCGCCTTCGATCCCGGCTCCCGCAAGCCTGTCCGCAGCCTCGCCGAGCTGAGCTCGCCGCGGCTCGCAAAAGGCACCGCCTTGCGCGCCTTCGCGCTCGAGACGCGCGAGGGCGGGACGCTGTCGTCGGCGGAGCTGCGCGGCTCGGTGGTGGTGCTGGACTTCTGGGCGACCTGGTGCATCCCGTGCTGGAAGACGCTGCGCGAGACGCAGGCCCTCGCCGATTGGGTCGCGCAGGAGCAGCTACCGGTGAAGGTACTCGCGGTCAACACGCTCGAACAGGGGCTGACCGCCCTGGAGAAGCGCGACCGCGGCCGAGATGTGGAAGTCGCAGCGCCTCTCGCTCGCGTCCATGCTCGACACGGACGAGAGCGCATTCAAGGCCTGCGGAAGCCCCGGCCTCCCCAGCCTGATCGTGGTCGGCAAGGACGGCACCATCGCCGCCGTCCA
>DASXHM010000102.1:0-2399 GCA_036488495.1 Myxococcales bacterium
GAGCGCGTTCAACACGCAGGGGAGGGTCGCGACCAGCGTCTTGCCTTCGCCGGTCTTCATCTCCGCGATCATCCCCTTGTGCAGGGCCATGCCGCCGATGAGCTGGACGTCGAAGTGGCGCATGCCGAGGACGCGCACCGACGCCTCGCGGGTGACCGCGAAGCAGTCGGCGAGAATGCGGTCCAAGATCGCCCCCTTCCCTTCGTTGGGCGCGTCGGCGACCTCCTTTTTCCACGCCTCCATCTGCTCGCGCATCTGCACGTCGCCGAGCGACTTGGCCCAGCTCTCGCGCTCGTTGATGCGGGCGACGAGCGGATTCATGCGCTTGAGCTCGCGCTGGTTCTTGGTGCCGACGATCTTCTTGACGACGTAGTCGATCATGTCCGGTTCTCTTTTTCGTGAAAGGCGGTGTGGGACGCGCGCCACCGAAGGCGCACACAGACGAAGCTGGCGTTAAGAGCTGCGGCTCAGGCCGCGGGCGGCGCCTGGGAAGGCGCGGGGCCGGACGGCGAGCGGAACACCACCGCTCGCGGCGCTTCGTTGTGGCTGCGCTGGGCAAAGCTTCGCGCGCGGACTGCCCGGGCCGGCTCGGCTTGCGGGCGCTGCGCCTCGATGACGGGCGCTTCCTGATGATGCGAGCAGGCGACAGCGGCCAGGCGCGCGAACGGCAGGCCGGCGGGCGAAAGCCCCACCAACACCGCCGCACAGGCTGCCGCAAAACGTCCGCGCATCCGGCGGAGAGTAAGGCCGAAGCCCCGCTTGTCAAGCTGGCTCACGACTGGCGTCATGAATCGGTGACGCGCGAAGGCCGCGACGTCACTCCTCGAGGATGAACTTGCGAGGATTGTCGGGGATGCCGTTGACGCGCACCTCGTAGTGCAGGTGCGGGCCGGTCGAACGCCCGGTGTTGCCCACCGCCGCGATGGCGTCGCCGCGGTGCACCTTGTCGCCGATCTTCACGTCGATGCGCGAGAGATGCCCGAACCGCGTTTTCAAACCATAGCCGTGGTCCAGGACCAGCACGTGGCCATAGCCGCCTTCGATGCCGGCGAACACCACCGTGCCATCGGCAGGCGCGCGCACGGGCGTCCCGAGGCTGGTCGCGATGTCCATGCCTTCGTGGGTGACGCGCTCGCCGGTGAAGGGATCGAGGCGCACCGAGAAGTCGGAAGTGACCCAGCCGCGAACCGGCCAGATGGAGGGCGCGGATGCGAGCAGCGCCTGCTGATCTTCGAAGTAGCTCTTGAGCTCGCGCGATTCCTGCTCCTGCGCCTTGACCTTCTTGTCGAGCTGATCGAGCTGCTTCAGGAGGTCCTGCTCGTTCTCCGCCTGCGGACCTGCGCTCTTGGTCAGCGCGCGCGCATCGCCATCGGCGACCATGCGGCCTTCCGCCGGTTCCTTGGCGGCCTTGGCGTTGGAGAGGACGACCCCGACGCTCGCCTGCGAAGGTTCAGCCGAAGCCGATCCGCCGACGAACTCCGGCCCGCCCTGTCCTGCGCCCTGCTGTTCAGGGGAGGCCGCGAGCAGCTTGCGATCGGGGTCGTTCAACGCGGTGATGTGGCGAAGGTTCGCGTTCAGACGCTTGACCCGGTCGAGCTCGTCGTTGATGTGGGCAAACTTTTGCTCCGCCTCGCGCCAGCGGTTCTGTAGCTCGAGGTTCTCCGCCCGGACGAATTCGTTTTCCGCGACCTTGCCCACTACGGAAAAATAGTGCGCAAGCATGCCGATGAGGACGAGCACCACCAGGCCCGCGCAGATTCCGGCGCGCACCAGCATGCGATGCTCCAGGCGAATCTTCTTCACCTTGGCGTCGCGATCCGGGACGAGAAGGATCGTGTACGACTTGTCCAAGGAACCTCCGTCCGGCGGGAATTGGCCGGGAATCATCTTCCCAACCCACCGCATCGTCCGCCGCTTCCCGGCAACATGCGATCCGCGCGCCAAGCGGGCGGTCGTTCAGTATCGGTAACGAACGCGCCCGGTCAACGGCGCCACCTCTCCCACCCAGACTCACTCGCGTGAGTTTGACGGCGATCACACGGCGTGTTCACTCGATCCGTTCGATGGCGATCACCGTCGAGTTGTCGTCGCCGCCGCGCGTGTTCGCGAGGTCCACCAACCGGCTCGCCACCTCTTCGATGGGATGGCGCAACAGCGCGTCGCGAAGATCCTCGATCGGGATCAGATTCGAGACGCCGTCCGAGCAGAGCAGGAAGAGGTCCTTCGGGCGGGTGACGAGGCCGAGCACGTCGACGAGCACGTCCTCCTCGAATCCGACCGAGCGGGTGATGACGTTCTTCAGCTTGCTGCGCTTCGCTTCCTCGGGCGTGAGCAGGCCCGCGCGCACCTGCTCGTTCACGAGCGAATGATCCTCGGTGAGCTGGTGCGCCTGGCCGTCG
>DASXHM010000132.1:0-2085 GCA_036488495.1 Myxococcales bacterium
ACTCGAGCTTTTGGTCCATCTGACAGGTGACCTTCCAGGGCATCCGCCCTCGTACCTGTCAACGCTGTCTCCGGTCTGATGTGTCAGCGATGTCCCCGGTCCGGACCACCGCAGCAGTTTTCGATGATATATCCCTAATCATGTTGTCGCAACTGGCGCTGCCCATCAAGGACCGGCCTCGTCACGGCGGCGCTCGGCCTGGCGCGGGGCGCAAGCCGAAGGGCCGAAGGCCGCTCGTCAGTCACCTGGCGCGACCGCGCTTCGACAACATCACGCCCGTTCACGTCACGCTCCGAGTGCGCGACGACATCCCGAACCTTCGGAGCTCCCGCCGGTTCATCAAGGTGCGCGAGTGCTTCGCCGCCGCGCGCGCCCGCTTCGGTCTACGGCTGGTCGAATTCTCGGTGCTCGGCAACCATCTGCACCTCATCGTCGAAGCGGATGACAGCGGGTCGCTGTCGAGCGGGATGCAGGGGCTCTCTATCCGGGTCGCGAAGGCCATCAATCGGATGCTGGCGCGGTCCGGGCGCGTCTTCGCCGACCACTACCATTCGCGGCTGCTCAAGACGCCGACCGAGCTGACGCGCGCGATCCGGTACGTCGTCGAAAACGCGAAACATCACTACCGCGACGACGGCGCGGACTTCTTCTCTTCGCGCGGGCGCGGCGGCCTGTTCGCGTTGGTGCGGCCGATGGGATGGCTGTTGCGCGTCGGCTGGAGCCGCGCCGGCCCGCATGACCGCATCGAGCCAATCGCGCTGCACGCGCCCGTGATGTGACGACGGCGCTCGTGCTGGAAAATGCGCGCCCGTCGCCCGAGCGCCCGTCACCTACCTTTGCGCGAGCCGCGGCTCGCCTTCCAACACGCGCAGCCGCGGCCCGTCGGCGGTCTCCGCCCGCGCGTAGAGCTGCTGCAAGGAGCGCGCGAAACTCCGCGCCGTCTTCTCCAGATCGCTGAGGGTGAGCTCGCACTCGTCGAGCTGGCCTTCGGCGACGGCTGCTTGGATGCCGTTCTCGACCAGCTTTTGCAGCTTGTCCGGAGCGCCGGTGGTGACGCTGCGGGAGAGCGCCACCACCATGTCGGCGATGAGCACCAGCGCCGCCTCGCGCGTCTGCGGTCGCGGCCCCGCATAGCGGAAGTCCGCCTCCGACGGCGGAGGCGCGCCGCGGCGTTCAGCTTCTTCCTTGGCCCGGTGGAAGAAGTGGCCGATGAGCCGGGTGCCGTGGTGCTGCGGGATGAAATCGATCACCTTCTGCGGCAGCTTCGCGGCCTTCGCCACCTCGATGCCGTCGGACACGTGGCGCATGATCAGGTACGCGCTCTCCCGCGGCAGCAGTTGGTCGTGCTTGTTGTCGCCCTTCTGGTTCTCGGCGAAGTAGAGCGGGTTCTTGCCCTTGCCGATGTCGTGGTAGTACGCGCCCACCCGCGCGAGCAGCGGATTGGCGCCGATCTCCCGCGCCGCCGCATCCACGAGCTGCCCGATGATGATGGCGTTGTGGTACGTGCCCGGCGCCTGGACGATCAGGTCCTTCAGCACCGGGTGGTTGAAGCTCGCGAGCTTGAGCAGCTCGATGTCGGTGACGTAGCCGAAGAGCGCCTGCAGCATCGGCGAGAAGACCAGCGCGAGGAGCGGAATCACGAGCGCCCCGCCGATGATTCCGCCAAGCCCCGCCGCCATGGTGTCCAAGGTGAAGAAGCGACCCTGGAAGAGCGCGAAGGCGCTCAGCACGATGGCCGTCGAAAGCCCGGTGAAGAGCCCGGCGCGGAAAACGGCCGACTTGCTGCCGGCGTGGCCGATGCGGTCGGCAGCCACGACGCCCCCGACCAGCGCCGCGACCGCGACCTCCAGCGAACCGCCGGCGAGAAGTCCGCACAACGGCGCGAACGCTGCCGTCCAGATCAGCGCCGCTTCGCTGGAGAGCAAGAACCGGACGAGCAGCGACCCGAGCGCGTACGGCACCGCCGCCAGAAGCATCTCCGCGACATAAGGCGAGTATCCCTGCGGCAGCGAATCGCGCACGAGATCGTGCAACAGATCCGCGCCGAAGATCGCGCCACGCACGAGCGCGAGCTGCACGAGCAGA
>DASXHM010000155.1:0-10768 GCA_036488495.1 Myxococcales bacterium
CGCCGCGCTCGCAACCGAGGTGAGGAGCGCCACTTCGCGCGGCTCGAAGCCGCCGCGAGTGCGCGACCGGACGAACAGCACTCCCACCGTCTGGCCTTCGCAGATCATCGGCACCACCGCGAGCGCGGTGATGTTCTGGCCCGAGAGGTGCGCGCGCACGGGATCGAGGAGCGCGTGGCTCTCCGCATCGCTCACCGCGAGAGGAGCGCCGGTCAAGAGCACGTGGCGGATTTCGGGATAGTGCGCGAGGCTGATCAGCTTGCCGCGGGCGGAGGTGTCGTCGCTCGCGACCATCACCGAGCCCGAGCCGTCCGGATTGACGAGCACGATGGAGCAGCGCTCGACGGTGAGCCGCCCGGCGATGCGCCGCACGACGTGGCCGAGAAGGTCTTCGAGATCGCCGCCGCGGGCCAAGGCAGCCGTCACGTCGACGAGCGCTTCCAGATCCTCGTCCTTGCGGCGGGCGTCGGCGGACGCTTTTGCGAGGAGCGCGAGGAGCTGCGGCACGTCCTCGGCAGAGCGGACCATCGCGTCCACCCGCGAGTCGGGGGCTTTGCCGTCGTGGGCGAGGCCGAGGACCGGCGAGAACCCGGCGCGGGCGCGGGTGATGGTGGCGTCGTCGAGGTCGAGGTCGATCAGCGCGGCGGCGCCGGCCTCGCTCGACAGCTCGATCCCCTGCTGCGCGAGCGCAGCCCCGCACGCTTCTGCGCGCGGGCCGACCAGGGCGAGCCTCATCTTGCCGACGAACGGCAACTCTTCTCCTCACGGCCCCCCGCGCGAAGAGCACTCTACCGTAGGCCCCCAGGCTCGACGAAAGGCCGAAAGTGCGGCTGCTTGCACCTCTTTGACGGGAACGCCGGAGCGCTCTGCGGCCTGCCTGCAATCATCGAATTCGGGTTGCGCGTTGACGAGTTGGCCCTGCGCACGGCCGAGCTTCATTCGGATGGGTCCGTACTCCGTCTGTACGCTCACGAGCTCGCGGGTGAGGACCGTGCGCGAAACGTAGGTCGCGCGGATACCCAGGGTCGAAGTCTCGCGGAAGACCACCGCCTCGACGCCGGCTCGGGACGCCTCGGTGCAGAGGACGCCGAAGAGATGCCCCGGCCGGCCCTTCTTCATCGTCACCGGCGCGATCCACGCGTCGAGCGCGCCCGCCGCCAGGACTTTCTCCAACGCCACCGCAGCGAGCTGCGGCGAGAGATCGTCGAGGTTCGTCTCCAGAACCAGCACCCGCTCGAGCCCAGCGTCCGCTTCTCCGAGCACGGCGCGCAAGAGGTTGGGCGCGTCGTCCCAGCGCTTGGTGCCGGCGCCATAGCCGACGGCTTCGATGGTCAGCGAGGGCAGCGCCGGCGCCTCTTCGCTCCACGCCGCGAGCATCGCCGCGCCGGTCGGGGTGGTGCGCTCGCCGGGGCCGCTCGGGCGCATCGTCCGGCCGCGCAGAACCTCCAGCGTGGCGGGGGCGGGCAGCGGAATCAGCCCGTGCGCGGTGCGGGCGGTGCCGCCTCCCGAAGGAGGAGCCAGAGCGACGATGCGGTCGACGCCCAACGCTTCGAGCAGGATGGCCGCGCCAACCACGTCGGCGATGGAATCGAGCGCGCCCACCTCGTGGAACTCGACCGCCTCCACCTCGACGGAGTGGATCTTGCCTTCCGCCCTGGCGAGCAAGAGGAACGCGTCTTGCGCGCGGCGGGTTGCGCGCGGCGGCAGTTGGGCCGCGTCGATCAGCGCGCGGATGTCGCGGTAGGCGCGGTGGTGCTGGTGCTGGTCCGGGTGCTGGTGCTCGTGCTGGTGCTGGTCCGGGTGCTGGTGCTGATGCTGGTCCGGGTGCTCGTGCTGGTGCGCGTCGCGCACTTCGACGTGGAGGGCGGAGATGCCGTTGACGGTTGCGGTCTCCACCGCGATTTCGACCGGGAGGCCGAGCTTGCGCAATCCCTCGTCGAGCGCTGCGCGCGGCGCGCCCAGATGCAGCAGGGCCGCGAGCAGCATGTCTCCTGCGATGCCGCCCACCGGATCGAGCGCGAGCGTCCTCACTTCCGCTGCCGCCCCTCGTGGGAGCCGCGCGCGATCAGGGCGGCGCAGAAGCCGGCGGAGAAGCCGTTGTCGACGTTCACCACCGTCACGTTGGCCGCGCACGAATTCAGCATGGCGAGGAGCGCCGCGATGCCGCCCATCGACGCGCCGTAGCCGACGCTGGTGGGCACCGCGATCACCGGCCGGGCGACGAGCCCGCCTACCACCGAGGGCAAAGCCCCTTCCATCCCGGCGCACACCACCAACGCATCCGCGTCGCGGAGGAGCTGCGCCCTGCGCAAGAGGCGGTGGAGACCGGAGACGCCCACGTCGTAGCTGCGCTCGACCCGCGCCCCGACGTGATGGGCGGCGGCGCACGCTTCCTCGGCCACCGGAATGTCGGTGGTCCCCGCGCACACCACCGACACCGTCCCCTGACGCTCCGGCCAGCCGGCGCGGGGCGGTGCGGAGAAGGTGCGCGAGACCGGGTCGTAGCGGCCTTCCGGCGCCGCGGCCATCGCGGAAGGCTCCGCCTCCGCCGACATGCGCGTCACCAGCACCGCCTGGCCGAGCGACGCGAGCCGTTCCACCAGCGCGCCGATCTGCTCCGGCCGCTTGCGCTCGCCGTAGATCACTTCCGGCACGCCCATCCGCAGCGCGCGCTCGCCGTCGAGCTGGGCAAAGTCGGACAGCTTCTGCACCGAGAGATCGGCGACGCGCTTCGCCGCCTCCGCAGGCAGCACCTCGCCCGAGCGGACCTTGTCGAGAAGCGAAATCAGCTCGCGGCCGTCCATGGCGCCGCTCGTACTACGCGGCGCCGAGCATGGACAAGAGCCGCGAGATGGAATCCTCCACCGGCGCGGTGATGATGCGCCCCGCCTGCCGCACACCGGGGAGCCGCAGATCGGTCACCAGGAACAACGCGGAATCCAAATCGCCGAAGGCGTCTTCGAGCGTCTGCAGGAGCGAGACCTTGCCGACGTGGGGGATGGACGGCACCAAGGTCAGCCCGACGGCGGCCGCAACCCCGCCGACGTAGCTCGAGACGACGATGTTGCTCATCTCGGCCAACGCGCTGTCGTAGAGGCGGTGATCGCTTGGGCCCTTCGGCACCGGCGCCCCGAGCAGAAGGCCGCCCATCAGCGTCGCGCCCTCGTCGGAGACGTGCATCACCCAGCGCAGCCGCGCGCCGCCTTCCACCTCGAAGCGGACGCTGAAGGCGGCGTTGTCCGGCTGCAGGACCTTGGCGAGCGATCCCTTGGAGGCGAGCTGCACACGCGGCGTCACCGCCTCCACCTGCGTGCCGAGGAGGCGCCCGAGCGATCTGGCGGCGTCGGCCGAGCCGAGGTTCGCGAGCTGCCGCAGCGCCTCGATCTGCTGGGCGGTGAGCTCGGTGGGAAGGAGGGACGCGCGCATGGGAGGCTAGGCCGCTCCCTTGAGCCGCAGCGGCCCTTCGGCGAGGTCGAGCAGGCCGCGCGGATCGAGGACGAGCAGCGGCCGGCCGTTGCCGAGCACGGTGGTGCCGGCGAGCCCGCGCACTTTGTCGAGGGGTGGGAAGAGAGGCTTCAAGACCGCCTCCTCCTGGCCGACCAGCCGATCCACGGCCAGCGCAAAGGTGACGCCGTCCACCTCCAACACCGCGAACGGTCTCGGACCCGGCGGGGCGAGCGACGGCAGGCCGAACAGCTTCGCCAGCGAATAGGCGCGGACGAGCTGCCCCATCACCACGAGCGAGCGCGCCTCGAAGCCCTCGCCGCCGCGCGCCGACAGATCGTACTCGGTCGTCAGCGCCACGCGGTGGAGCGGCAGGCCGTACAGCTCTCCTGCGACCTGCACCAAGAGCAGGTTCGCCATCGAAACCGAGAGCGGCAACTCCAAGAGGAAGGCGGTGCCGAGCCCCTTGGTCGAGCGCACCGACAGCTTGCCCCCGAGCCGTACCACCGCGGCCTTGACTGCGTCGAGGCCGACGCCGCGGCCGGAGGTCTCGGTCGCCTCCGCGCGAGTGGAGAGCCCGGGCAAGAACGCGAGCTCGCAGGCCTGCGCGTCGGTCAATTCCGCGCTCCTCTGCGCGGTGAGGGCGCCCATCAAGACGGCACGCTCGCGGAGCTTGACGACGTCGAAGCCTGCCCCGTCGTCGGTGACTTCGACGAGCACCTTGTCGCGCTCGCGGCGGGCGCTGACCGAGAGGCGCCCGCGGTCGCTCTTGCCGGCCTGCGCGCGCTCGTTGGCGGTCTCGAAGCCGTGGTCGACCGCGTTGCGGACGAGGTGGGTGATCGGCTCGCCGAGCGCGTCGATGATGGTGCGGTCGAGCTCGACCTCCGCGCCCTGCAATTCGACGTCGATCTCCTTCCCCAGCCGGTGGGCGAGATCGCGGACGGTCCGGGGCAGCGCCTCGGTCAGCGCCGAAAAGGGAGTGAGGCGCGCGTCCATCACCTTGCCGTGCAACTCGCGGGCGGTGCGTCGCAGCCGATCGATCTCCGCCTCGAAAGCGGACGATTCCGGCAGGTGCCGGGCGGCGTCGCGCAGCCGGGCGATGCCGTGCAGCACCTCGGCGGCGTGGTCGAGGAGCTGATCGAGCGCGGCCGCGCGAACGCGCACCGTCGCCTCCACCCGCCGGTCCTCCGCGGCGTCCTCCGGCAGCGAACGGAGCGCGCCTTGGGGCGCCTCTTCGACCACTTCCTTGGCGGCGGCGACCGGCGCTATGCGCACCTCGATCTGCTCCACCTCGGGGATCCCGGCCAGCGCGACGCGGATCTCCTCCGGCTGCCGCGCAGTCGAGATCAGCCCGGCGACCCGCGCGCCGCCCTTCTTCTGCATCAGTTGCTGCGGCGAAGGCTCGAGCTCGATCAGCGTCCCCAGCGCCTTCAGCTTGCGCTGCACGATGGAGGTGCGTGCGCCCGGGGCCTGGCAGGTCTTCGCCAGCGAGAAGAAGACGTCGTAGAGCGGCAGCGCCGGATCGACCGCGGGCTTCGGCGCCGGCTCCTTCGCAGGCGGCTTCGGAGCTGCGGCCTCGGGAACGATCCGGGCGGCCTCGACGAGTCGCGCGACCAGGCCGGCTTCCTCGGGCGCGGGCTTTTCCGTGGAGGCTTTCTCCACCTCCGCCATCAGCGCATCGCGGGCGCGCAAGAGAAGATCGATCTGCGCGCGATCCGGCCGCTGCCCGGCTCCCTTCAGCTTCCCGATCAGCGTCTCGGCGGCGTGGGCCACGTCCACCATCGCGGTGAGCCCCGCCTGCGCGGCCCCGCCCTTGATGCCGTGGATCCGGCGGAACATCGAGTCCCAGCAGGCCACGCCCGGCGCCTGCTGCTCGGCGCGCACCAGATCTCGCGCCAGCTCCTCCAGTTGCTCGGAGGCTTCGGCAAGAAAGATGCGCAGGTACCTGTGCGGGCCCTCGGCCATCTTGGTCGCTACTCGCCCAAGACTTTCTTCACCACCGCCAGCACGTCCTCTCCCCGGAACGGCTTGACGATGAAATCGGTCGCGCCCGCCTCGATGGCTTCCATCACCAAGGACTCCTGGCCGAGCGCCGAGCACATGATCACCACCGCCGCCGGATCGAGCTGGACGATCTCGCGGGTGGCGTCGATGCCCGACTTGTAGGGCATGACGATGTCCATGGTGACGAGGTCGGGTTTGAGCTCGCGGAACATGTTGACCGCCTGCACCCCGTCGTCCGCTTCGCCCGCGACGGCGAACCCGGCGCTGGCGAAGATGTCGCGCAGCGTGTTGCGCATGAAGAGCGCGTCGTCGACGATGAGCACTCGCCTTTGAGGCATGGGTTACGCCTCCACCAGGTTGTCGATGGCCCTCTGCAGCTGCTCCGGATCGATCAGCTTCACCGGCCCCTCCGAAGAGTCAACCTGCGCATGGACTGCCCCCTGGCCGCCATCGGGAAGATCGCGAACCTCGGCGGGGAGGTCCGAGATGCCGGCCACTTCCGAAACGTACAAGCCGACGTCGCCGCGCGCGCGCTGCAGCATCACCACTTTGCCTTCCGGCCGCGCCGGCCGGGCGCGGAGGCCGACCAGCGCGCCGAGATCGACCAGGCAGGCGACGCGCCCCTGCTGGTTCATCACCCCGAGCAACGCCGGCGGCGCGCGCGGCACCCGGGCGAGGAAGCCCATCTCGGTCACCCGCCGCACCGCTGCGAGCGGTAGGGCGTATCGGTTGCCGCCGTGGAGGCAGATGACAGCGCGGGGCATCGGGATCGTCACTCCAGCTTGAATCGCGAGACGACGTTCTGCAGCTCGACGGCGACGGTGGTCAGCTCCTGCGAGGCGCTGTTGATCGAGGCGGTCACCACCGCCTGCTCGCGGATGGCGCGAGAGACTTCCTCGGTGCTCTTGGCGTTGCCGGAGGCGACCTCGCGGATCTCTTCGATGGCTTTCACCATCTCTTCCGATCCCGCGAGCTGCTCCTTGGCCGCAAGTGAAATCGCCGTCACCCGTTCGCTGCCTGCCTGGGTGGCGTGGACGATCTCGTCCAGGCTGAGGATGATCTGCGCCAAGTCTTCGCGGCCCTGTCCGAGCTCGTCGATGCCTTCTTTCATGGCGGCGACGGCGTGCTGGCTTCGCTGGCTGATCTCCTGCGCGAGCCGGCTGATCTGCTCCGCCGAACGTCCCGCGCTCTCCGCGAGCTTGCGCACTTCGTCCGCCACCACCGCGAAGCCGCGGCCGTATTCGCCGGCCCGCGCTGCTTCGATCGCGGCGTTGAGCGCGAGCAGGTTCGTCTGCTGCGCGACGCCGGTGATGGCGACCACGATCTTGGAGATCTCCTGCGTCTTCTCGCCGAAGGCGAAGACGGTCTCGCTGGCCGCCTCGATCTCGGCGAAGACCTTCTTGATCTTCTCCGCCGCGAGCTGGGCCGCGGCGCCTCCGGACTGGGCGGCGGCGCTGGTGGCGGAAGCCGCCTCCGCGGCAGCGCCGGCGGTGTCGTTCGACTTGTTGATCGAGCGGGCGATGTCGGTGATGAGGCCGCTCGCGCGCTCGACCAGGCGGAGCTGCTCCTCCGCGCCCTTGGCGATGCGGTCCATCGACTCCTTGATCTCCTCGGCGCTGGCGGTGACGTTGCCGGTGGAGACCTGCATCTCGTCGGCGGAGTCGGCGACCTGGCGGCTCGATCTCTGGATGTGCCCGACCAGCTCGCGCAGGTTCTCCTGCATGTGCGCGATGGCCACCGACAGCTCGTCCACCTCGTCGGCGCCGAGCACCGTCGCCCGTTCGGTGGAGAGCGGCTTCGAGAGGTCGCCGCGGCTGATCTCGAGCGCGCTGCGGTTCAGCGCCACCACCCGGTTCGCCACCTGCTTGAGCCCGATGGAAACCGCGATGGCGACGAACAGGCCCGCGGCGGTCCCGGCGATGGCGTACTGCGCTTCCATCCCCCGGCGGACCACCTCGTAGGTGAGGACGCCCGACAAGACCGCCCAGATGGTCATGTCGCCGAGCAGGATCTTGAGGAACAGCCCCACCCGCCGCAGCCCGATGCCGCTGCCGCCGCGCAAGGAGCGGAGGTTCGGCACCGTGGTGGCCCCGGAGCTGCGCGCCGGACGGCTGAGCGGCCGGATCGGCGGCTCGTGATCGTCCGGCGTCAGCACGTCGTGATGTGCGGGCGTACCCATTCAGGGTCGCACTGTATCCTGAGGAGGCCAGGGCGCAAATGTGCGTCTTCCCTCCGTTGCTAGACGGTGGCCGCGCAGCTACGCTCTTTGGCGGATGGCTCCTCACCGGCTCCCCGCAGGCCCGCACCCGCAGGTCACGCTCGACGAGCGGGCTCGCCGCGTGCTCTCCGCCATCGTGCGCGATTACATCCAGGGTGGAGAGCCGGTCGGCAGCCACACCATCGCCCGCCGGGCGGACGTGGACGTCTCCTCGGCGACAGTGCGGGCGGTGATGGCCGACCTCGAGGATCTCGGCTTCCTCGAAAAACCGCACACCAGCGCAGGAAGGGTGCCGACCGCTCACGGCTATCGCTACTACGTGGACGCGCTCCTGCGACTGAAGCCGCCCTTGCCGGAGGAGCGCGAGGAGATCGAGCGGCAGACGCAGGAGGCGCTGCACGTCGAAGGCATGATGGCCGCCGCATCCCGCGTCCTCCACTCGCTCACCCGGCACGCGGGGGTGGTGGTGGCGCCCAGGCCACAAGCCGAACGTCTGTCGCGGGTGGAGTTCGTCCAACTGCGCGAAGGGCGGGTGCTGGCGGTCCTGGTGTCGCGCTCGGGAGCGGTCCGCAACCGCGTCTTGAGCCTCGCCCGCCCGCTCTCACCGGCAGAGCTCGAGGAGGCCGCGAACTATCTCAACTCGCTCGTCGAGGACCTGACCCTCGCGGAGGCCTTCGCCAAGGTGAAGGCGGAGCAGGCGCGCGATCTGGAAGAGCTCGGCCAGCTCAGGGCGCATGCACTTTCGCTCGGCGCGCAGGCGGTGCAGATCGAAGGCGCGCAGGTGCGCATCGAAGGCCAGGCCTCGCTGCTCGACGACAAGGCCATCGCCCACGACGTGGCGAAGATCCGCGCGCTCGTGCACGCGCTCGAAGGCAAGGATCAGCTCCTCCACGTCCTCGACCAGACGCTCGATGCGCAGGAGTTGCGCATCTTCATCGGCGCGGAGAGCGGCATCGTCGAGCCCGATCTGGCGATCGTCGCCGCGCCCTACCGGCTCAAGGGCGAGGTGGTCGGCGCGCTCGGTGTGATCGGCCCGGTGCGGATGGATTATTCGCGGGTGGCGCCGCTCGTCGAATTGACCGCGCGCACGGTCGGCCTCGCGCTCGATGAGCCCTAGCCCTTGGCGGACGCGCGGCGTGCGTTATGTTACGCCGCCCCAAGGTCAAGGAAGGTCATGGCTCCAGACGACACGCAGATCCCGCCCGACGCGGCGGCCCAGGAAGAGCGCGGCGTGCTCGACGACGGCGGCGCCCCGGTGCCGCTGCCGGGCGGCGGCGATCCCGCTGCGCTCCAGCGCAAGGTCGCGCTCCTCGAATCGCAGCTCGAAGAATCGTTCAAGCGCGCGCGCGACACGGGCGATCGCCTGAAGGAGACGCACGAGCGGCTTCTCCGCTCCGCCGCCGAGTTCGACAACTTCAAGAAGCGCGCGCTCAAGGAGAAGGAGGACGCGCAGAAGTTCGGCAACGAGCGCCTCCTCAAGGATTTCTTGCCGGTGATGGACAATCTCGAGCGCGCGCTCGAGCACGCGGGCGAGCAGAACCTCGCCCAGGTGCTCGAAGGTGTGAAGTTGGTGCAGAAGCTCTTCGAGACCACGCTGGCGAAGCACGGGGTGGTCGGGTTCTCGGCGGTGGGAAAGCCGTTCGACCCGACCGTGCACGAGGCGCTCATGCAACAGGAGAGCGACCAGCCTTCCGGCACCGTGCTGTCCGAGATGGCGAAGGGCTACAAGCTCCATGAGCGACTGGTCCGGCCTTCGGCGGTGGTGGTCTCCAAGGGTCGCGAGAGCGAGAAGGCCGCGGGCGACGGCAGCCAGGGCGGCGGCCAAACGCCCTCTGCGTAGCGGCAGCGCCGGTTGTTTGACCGGGCCGCGCACTTCTGCTCAAGGTAATTGAATCCCAACGCGGGGGAGCGCTCCGGCAAATGGCGAAGGTGATCGGCATCGATCTCGGCACCACCAACAGCTGCGTCGCCGTCATGGAAGGCGGCGAGCCGGTGGTGATCCCGAACTCCGAGGGCAGCCGCACCACGCCTTCGATGGTCGGCTTCACCGAGGCGGGCGAGCGGCTGGTGGGTCAGATCGCCAAGCGCCAGGCCATCACCAACCCCGAGGCCACCGTCTTCGCGGTCAAGCGTTTGATCGGGCGGAAGTTCGAGACCGACGAGGTGAAGAAGAGCGTCGCGGTTTCCGCCTACCGCATCGTCGCCGCCGACAACGGCGATGCCTGGGTCGAATTGCGCGGCAAGCGCTACAGCCCGTCCGAAGTGTCGGCGATGATCCTCGCCAAGATGAAGCAGACGGCCGAGGATTATCTCGGCGAGCCGGTCACCGAAGCGGTGATCACCGTCCCCGCCTACTTCAATGACGGCCAGCGGCAAGCGACCAAGGACGCGGGCCGCATCGCTGGTTTGAACGTCCTGCGCATCATCAACGAGCCCACCGCCGCCGCGCTCGCTTACGGACTCGACAAGGCCCAGACGGCCGCCGGCGGCAAGGCGGGCGCGGCCATGCGCACGCAAGCGGCGGAGAAGATCGCCGTCTACGACCTGGGCGGCGGCACTTTCGACATCTCGATCCTGGAATTGAACTCCGGCGTCTTCGAGGTGAAGGCGACCAACGGCGACACCTTTCTCGGCGGCGAGGACTTCGACCAGCGGATCGTCGATTTCTTGAGCGAGAAGTTCAAGAAGGCGAACAACATGGACCTGCGCAAGGACCGCATGGCGCTGCAGCGCCTGAAGGAAGCGGCCGAGCGCGCCAAGCACGAGCTGTCGTCGGCGACCGAAACCGACGTCAACCTGCCCTTCATCGCCGCGGACGCGACCGGCCCCAAGCACCTGACCGAGACGATGACGCGCGGGCAGCTCGAGGAGCTCGTCCAGGATCTGGTTCAGCGCACCGTCGAGCCGTGCAAGATCGCGCTCAAGGACGGCGGCATCGCGGCGAAAGAGATCGACCGCGTGATCCTGGTCGGCGGCATGACCCGGATGCCGAAGGTGCAGCAGGTGGTGCAGCAGTTCTTCGGCAAGGACCCGCACAAGGGCGTGAACCCGGACGAAGTGGTGGCCATCGGCGCGGCCATCCAGGGCGGCGTGCTCAAGGGC
>DASXHM010000208.1:0-1875 GCA_036488495.1 Myxococcales bacterium
GTGAGACGACGCAGCCCAGCGCTGGCCGGTCGTCGCGTGCGCCGTTAGAGTGCAGCGCATGGCGCAGGTCATCGAACGGCGCGCGCAGATGTTTCCCACGCTCTCGGCCGCGCAACTCGAGCGGCTCTCGAAGCTCGGGACCCGCCAGGCCTTCGAGCAGGGTCAGGTGGTCATCGAGCAGGGCGACCGCTGCCCCAACTTCTACGTCGTGCTCCAGGGCGCCATGGAGGTGGTGCAGCCGGACGACGGCAAGGAGCTGCCCGTCACCGTCCACCGCCGCGGCGAATTCACCGGCGAAACCAACATGCTGTCCGGCCGCCGCAGCCTCGTGCGCACCCGCATGTCGGAGCCCGGCGAGCTCCTGGTGGTGACGCCTGCGGCGCTGCGGCGCGTGGTGCAGTTCGACTCCGACCTGAGCGAGCTGTTCATGCGCGCCTTCATCCTGCGGCGCGTGGCGCTGATCGCGAGCGCGCACGGCGACGCGGTGCTGATCGGCTCCAGCCACTCGTCGGCCACGCTGCGCATCCGCGAGTTCCTCATCCGCAACGGGCAGCCGCACTCGTACCTCGACGTGGACAAGGACGAGTCGGTGCAGGACCTCTTCGACCGCTTCGGCGTGCGCGCCGAGGACGTCCCGGTGGTCATCTGCCGCTACGACAAGGTCTTGAAGAGCCCGTCCAACGAGGAGGTGGCGGAATGCCTGGGCTTCAACGCGGCCGTCGACGAGAGCACGGTTCGCGACCTGGTGGTGGTCGGCGCCGGGCCCGCCGGGCTCGCGGCCGCGGTGTATGGCGCCTCGGAGGGATTGAATGTGCTGGTCCTCGAGTCGAGCGCGCCGGGCGGTCAGGCCGGCTCGAGCTCGAAGATCGAAAATTATCTCGGCTTTCCCACCGGCATCTCCGGGCAGGCGCTGGCCGGGCGCGCGTTCACGCAGGCGCAGAAGTTTGGCGCCGAGGTCAACGTGGGCCGCTCCGCGCGGCGCCTGCACTGCGACGAGCGGCCCTATCGGGTTGAGCTGGCGGGCGGCGGGGTGGTGAAGACCCGCGCGGTGGTGCTGGCGACGGGGGCGCAATACCGCAAGCTGGCCCTCGCGGACCTGCCGCGCTTCGAGGGCGTCGGCGTCTATTACGCGGCGACGCCGGTCGAGGGCCAGATCTGCAGCGGCAGCGAGGTGGTGGTCGTTGGCGGCGGCAACTCCGCCGGGCAGGCGGCGGTCTATCTCGCCGGCCTCGCGGCGCACGTGCACGTCCTGGTGCGCGGTCCGGGGGTCGCGGCCACCATGTCGCGCTATCTCATCCAGCGCATCGAAGATTCAAACAACGTCACGCTCCGTCCCTTCAGCGAGATCACCGAGCTGCACGGCGACGGCCACCTGGAGCAGGTGCGCATCCGCGACGCGAAGACGGGCGACAGCGCCTTGAAGCCCTTGCGTCACCTGTTCCTGATGACCGGCGCCAGCCCCAACACCTCGTGGCTCGACGGCTGCGTCGCGCTCGACGACAAGGGCTTCGTCAAGGCTGGCCCGGATCTAAGCCCCGACGAGCTGGGTTCCTGGCCTCTCAAGCGCTCGCCATTCCTGCTGGAGACGAACCTGCCGGGCGTCTTCGCGGTGGGCGACGTGCGGTCGACCAGCGTCAAGCGCGTCGCCTCCGCCGTCGGCGAAGGCTCCATCTGCATCCAGCTCGTCCACCGCTTCCTCGCGGAGTAATCCAATGATTGACTTGCCTTTGATCGAGCGCGAGGCGATAGGCCACCGGGGCGCGTTCTACATGGACCGCGACGGCGAGCGCCTCGCCTCGCTGACCTTCTCCGCCGGACCGGACGGCAAGATCGTCATGCTCGACCACACCGAGGTCTTCTCCGAATCGCTGCAGG
>DASXHM010000273.1:0-11518 GCA_036488495.1 Myxococcales bacterium
TTTTGGCCCGCAGGGCCGCCGCATGCGACGAACGTCAGGAGGGAGAGAGCTGAGACGAGCCGTATGGGAAGGGTCACTGAAGCAGTCCTTTCGTGACCTCGGGGCAAAGCAGGGGGGGCCTTGCCGTTCGAAGTCGCGTTACCGCCTGGAGACCCGCGACGACGCTTTCATGTGACAACAATCGTTCAATAACTTCGTACATATGTAGGCGGAGCGCGCATGCACGCGAATAGGTTTCCGCCCACACTCAAATTATTGAGTAATCGCCCGCCGCAAGAGCCGCCGCACCACCGCCATCGGCTCGACCGCGCGTTCGTAATAGTCCCGGGCCGCGCTCTGCAGCCGGGCCGCTTCGTCCCGATCCTCGAGCAGCCGCACGCAGTGGGACACACACTCGTCTTCGCCACGGTACAGGAGGAGCTGCTCTCCTTCCACGAGCGGGTCGAGCGGCTCGTTGGTCAGCGGCTGGGAGACGATCGCCATTCCCGTCGAGAGATACTCGCTCAGCTTCCAGGGGGTGGAATGGAAGAGGCCGCGGCTGGAGATGCCGATTGCGCTCGGCCGCATGACGGCGAGGTATTCGTGCCGCTTCACACCGTCTGTGCGGACGAGATCGGGGAAGTCGCGCCGCGCTCGCTCGGTGGGGACGAGGCCCCCCAGGAACCGCTCTCCAAGCTCCGCGCGGAGCCTGCGCAGGAGGTTCACGCGCGGCAGGTTCACCGCGTCCAGATCGTCGTTCGCGACCTCGTGCTTCTCCCACAGCCGGGTTTGAAAGATCACCCGCTGCAGCTTCGCTGCGGGTGGCCAGGCCTTGAAGGTGCGGGCATAGTCGATGCCCAGGTATTGCCGCAGCCGGAAGAAACGGCTCTTGAGAGTCTCGCCCGGCCGCGGCGAGATCAGCGTTTCCGCGATGATGGTCGCAAGCTCGCCGGGATGGCGGCAGGCGAACGGCATCCCCAGACGGAAGATCTTCTTCGCCGCGCGCTTCTCGACTTCAGAGGTGAGGTAGCTGCGCTTGAAGTAGACGTCCACCTCCGGGAGCAGCTCCTCGCAGAAGACGTCGTTCTGGTCCTTGAAGTCGAAGAGCAGCCGGCGCGTCGTCGCGCCGTCCGAGATCTCCGCCTGGCTGAAGACGTTGCCGGGGTCGAGCCGCGGCAGCCTGCTCTTCGAAAGCCGCTCGAACCGGAGCTCGATCTCGCCCGCCTCTGCGAGCAGTCCGAGCCCCGCATAGAGATAGCTCGGGTGGGTCAGGTCGTGCCTGCCGTCGACGTAGACAGAGACGCGCAGCATCAGTGGGCCTGGCCCCAGGTGGCTCCTTGCCCGAGTTCGACCACCAGCGGAACCGCAAGCTCCGCCGCGCTTTCCATCTCGCTCTTCAAGAGCTGCGCCGCGCGCTCGACCTCTTCGCGCGGGCTCTCCAGCACCAATTCGTCGTGCACTTGCAGGAGCATCCTCGCCTGCAGCTTCTCGGCGCGGATGGCGGCGTCGACCTTGAGCATGGCGCGCTTCACCAGGTCGGCCGCGGTGCCTTGGATGGGGGTGTTGACCGCGGTGCGCTCGGCGGCGCTGCGCGCGCTCGGGTTCTTGCTGTTGATGTCCGGCAGGTACCGCCTGCGGCCGAAGAGGGTCTTCACCATTCCCGACGCGCGCGCTTCGGCGATGGTGCCGTCGAGCCAGGCCTTCACCCGATGATAGCGCGAGAAATAGCGCTCGATGATGGTCGCCGCCTCCGACTTGGCGAGCCCGAGCCGCTGCGCGAGCCCGAACGCCGAAAGCCCGTAGGCGATGCCGTAGTTGATCATCTTGGCGATGTCCCGCTGCTGCCGGGTCACCTCCGCAGGCAGCACGCCGAAGGTCTCGCCCGCGGTGCGCGCATGCAGATCCTCGTTGCTCGCGAAGCTCGCCTGCAACACCGGATCGCCCGAGATGTGCGCAAGCACCCGCAGCTCGATCTGCGAGTAGTCCGCCGAGAGCAAGACCCAGTCCCGCTCGGGGATGAACGCCTCGCGGATGCGCGCGCCCACCGGCGTGCGGATGGGGATGTTCTGCAGGTTTGGATTGATGCTGGAGAGCCGGCCGGTCGCCGCCACCGCCTGGTCGAAGGTGGTGTGCAGCCGGCCATCCTTGCCGAGCACCGCCGGCAGCGCGTCGAGATAGGTGCTCTTCAGCTTCGTCAACTGCCGGTGCTCGAGGACCTTGGCGGGCAGCGCGTGCTGCTGCGCCAGCTCCTCGAGAACTTCCTGGTCGGTGGAGGGCCCGGTCTTGCCACGCTTCAAGACCGGCAGGCCGAGGCGCTTGTAGAGGACGTCTGCCAGTTGCTGCGTGGAGCTGGGCAGGAACTCGCCGCCGGCGAGCTGGAAGATCTCGTGCAAGAGCTGCTCGATCTGCTTCGTCGTCTCGCGCGACAGCTCCTCGAGGCGCGGCACGTCGATGCGGATGCCGGTCAGCTCCAGATCCGAGAGGACGCGAGAGAGCGGCAGCTCGAGCTCGCTGTACAGCGTCCACAGCTCCGGATCCTGCCGCAGGTCCTCGCCGAGAGCGTCGCAGAGCCGCCGCGCGCCTTCCACCAGCGCGCAGGCCGCCGCCGAGGTCTCGTCGACCGGGACCTCCGGCAGCGGCGTCGCCTTCTTTCCCTTGCCGCTGCGTTCGCACAGCTCCTTCAAGAGGGGCAGCTCGCAGGAGATGCGCTCGCGCGCCGTCTGCGCCAGCGAGTGGTCGCGGCCGGTCGGGTCGAGCAGGTAGCTCGCGAGCCGCGCGTCGATACCGAGCCCACGCAGCGCAACTCCGGCGCGGCGCCAGGCCACGAGCTCGCGCTTCAAGTCATGGCCGTCCTTCAGCACGCGCTCGTTTTCGAGGAGCGGCCGCAGCAGCTCGACCGCCTTCTTGCCGTCCATCTCGGCGGGCGCGAACAAGGCGCCGGTTGCTCCGTGCGGGCGATGTCCGATCGGCACGTACACCGACTCGTCCGGCAAGCTGATGGCGACGCCGAGCAGCTCGTCGCGGAGCGGTTCGTCCTCGCTGGTGAGCGTCAAGAGGCCGAAGCGGGGCAGCGCCGCCGCCTTCGCAACCAGCTCTTCCACCTCCGCGAGCGTGCCGGCGGTCCGGCGGGCGCCCTTGGGCGGCTCCGGCGGCGGCCGGGGCAGGTCCTTCACCAGCCGCACGAACTCGAGCTCGGTGAAAAGCGCCCGCGCCCGCGGCTCGTCGATGGGCTTTCTCGCCAGATCGTCAAGCTCGATCGGCAAGGGCAGCTCGTCGAAGAGCGAGATGAGCTTTCTGCCAAGGCGCACCTTGTCGACGGACGCGAGCAGGTTCTCGCGCAGCTTCGGCTTCTTCACGTTGGCGGCGTTGGTGAGAACGCCCTCCAGTGAGCCGTACTCCTTGAGCAGGCTGGAGGCGGTCTTTTCTCCGACGCCGGGAACGCCGGGCACGTTGTCGATCTTGTCGCCGATCAGCGCCAACAGGTCGCCGAGCTGCGCGGGCGGGACCAGCCACTTCTCTTCCACTTCCTTGGGCCCGTACCACTTCTCGTACATCGAATCGTAGCTGCGGACATTGCCGTCCACGAGCTGCATCAGGTCCTTGTCGCCGGTCACCAGGACGACGTCGAAATCCTTCGCCCGCGCGCGCCTGGTCAGGGTGGCGATGACGTCGTCGGCCTCGTAGCCCGAGTAGCCGATGGCGGGGATGCGGAGCGCTTCCAGCACCCTGCGCACGAGCGGAAACTGCGAGGGAAGATCGTCCGGCGGCTTGTCGCGGGTGGCCTTGTAGTCGCCGTAGATCTCGACCCGGCTCGCCTTGGCGTCCTCGTCGAAAGCGACGGCGAGGTGGGTCGGGTTGCCCTCGCGGATGGCGCGCAGGAGCATGGTGGTGAAGCCGTACACCGCGTTGGTCGAGACACCGCTGCGGGTCGAGAGGTGGGGCAGCGCGTAATATGCGCGGTAGATGGCGTGCGACCCATCCACGAGCCACAGCGAAGGCATCGGCGCGTTCTAACACTTGCGCTTCTGCCGGGCCTTTTCTTTTTGGCGCGGGTTCGCCATAACACCCGGCCCATGACCCACACACTTCTCGCGGTTCTGCTCGCGTCGTCCGCATCGCTCGCGGCGCCGGTCAAGCTCGGCGTCATCAACTCCATGACCGGCCCCGAATCGCCCATCGGCGAGGACATCTCGAACGGCATCAAGATCGCGCTCGACGACCTGAAGCAGAAGGGCATCGACGTGGACGTGGTCTGGGAGGACGACACCGGCAAGCCGCAGATCGGCCTCTCCGCGCTGGAGAAGCTGGCCACGCGCGACCAGGTGGCGGGCGTGGTCGGCGCGTACACCTCGGCGGTGACCAGCGCGGTCGCGCGCAATGCCGAAAAGTACAAGGTGCCGCTCGTGAACCCGGTCGCCTCGAAGGAAGAGATCACTCGCCAGAACTACAAGTGGGTCTTCCGCGTTTCCGCCACCACCGGCGATTACGCGGCGGTGCTCCTCGACATGGCGATGTCGTTCGGCAAGCCGAAGACGCTCGCCATCTTGAACGAGAACACCGACTTCGGCACCTCCGGCGCGCGCTCGGCGAAGGAGTACGCGGAAAAGAAGGGCCTCAAGGTGGTGTTCAGCGAGGCTTATACGAAGGGCTCGCCGGACTATCGCTCGACGCTGGTGAACCTGAAAAACTCGAATCCGGACCTGGTGTTCATGGTCAGCTACGTGGCGGACGCGGTGCTCTTGATGCGGCAGGCGCGCGAGCTCGCGCTGACGCCGCAGGCGTTCCTCGGTGCCGGCGCCGGTTTCGCCAACGCGCAGTTCGCCGCCGAAGTGGCGGCCTCGAACGCGGTCTTCTCCTCGACCCAGTGGACGCCGGCGGTGAACTGGCCGGGCGCCAAGGAGTTCGCGGAGCGCTACCAGAAGCGCTTCAACAAGCCGGCGAGCTACCACGCCGCCACCGCCTATACCGCGATGACCGTCCTCGCGACTGCGGCGAGCCAAGGCAAGGGCGACCGGGAGAAGATCCGGCAGCTCTTGCACGACGGCTCGTGGGACACCATCGACGGCAAGGTCACCTTCCGCGACTACGACGGCTACCAGAACCAGAACAAGCACCAGATGCTGGTCGAGCAGATCCAGCAGGGCAAGTTCGTCACCGTGTGGCCGACCGATTTGCAGACGGGAAAGCCGATCTGGCCGTTCCCGGGCTGGAAGTAATCGCATCCTGAAACGCGGCGGCCGCTCCGCGCCGCGACCCGCCGGAGGCCGCCCGCGTCAGTCTTTTCCGTCGGAGGCGGCCCCGTCAGTCGCCAAAGATGGCGCGGTCGACGCGCACGCCGCGCCGCTGCAGGTCGTCGTAGAACTTCGGGACGCAGCCGGTGGCGACGAAGCGGCCGCGGATCTTGCCGTCGTCACCGAAGCCGTCCTGCTGGAAGACGAAGATGTCCTGCATGGAGACGACGCCGGACTCCATGCCCACGACTTCCGAGATGGCGGTGATCTTCCGCGATCCTTCGGAAAACCGGGTGACCTGCACGACGATGTTCACCGCCGACGCGATCTGCTCGCGCACCGCCTGCATCGGCAGCTCCATGCCGCTCATCAGCACCATGGTGGTGAGCCGGCTCAAGGCATCGCGCGGCGAATTGGCGTGCAGGGTGGTGAGCGAGCCGTCGTGCCCGGTGTTCATCGCCTGTAGCATGTCCAGCGCCTCGCCGCCGCGGCACTCGCCCACCACGATGCGATCCGGGCGCATGCGCAGGGCATTGCGGACCAGATCGCGGATGCCGACTTCGCCCTTGCCCTCGATGTTGCGCGGGCGGGTCTCGAGCTGCACCCAGTGCTCCTGCGCGAGCTGGAGCTCGGCGGCGTCTTCGATGGTGACGATGCGCTCGGTCTGGGGGATGAAGCTCGAGAGCACGTTGAGCAGCGTGGTCTTTCCCGAGCCGGTACCGCCGGAGATGAGCAGGTTGCGGCGGGCGCCGACGCACGCCTCGAGAAAGCTCGCCATCCGGTCGGTCAAGGCGCCGAAGCCGATCAAGTGCTGCGCCCCGAGCCGCTCCCGCTTGAACTTGCGGATGGTGATGCAGGGGCCTTTCAACGACAGGGGCGGAATGACGGCGTTCACGCGAGACCCGTCTTTGAGGCGCGCGTCGACCAGCGGTGACGATTCGTCGATGTGCCGGCCGAGAGGCGCGACGATGCGCTGGATCACGCCCGACAGCGCCTGCTCGGAGCTGAACCCCTTTTCCACGCGGAGAAGCCGCCCGTCGCGCTCGACGAAGACCTTGGCGGGGCCGTTGACCATGATCTCCGAGATGCTGTCGTCGGCGAGGTAGATCTCGAGCGGTCCCAAGCCGAGCGCCTCGTTGAGGACGTCGCGCGTCAGCTCCTCGCGGTCGGCACCGGCCGGCAATTCATGTTGGGCATCCATGGCCGCGACGATCTGCCGGACCGCCGCCTCGGTCTTCTGCCAGAGCTCTTCCTTCGCCATTCCGTCCAGGTCGAGCCGCCGCAGATCCAACGCCTCGATCAGCCGGCGATGAACGAGCTCGAGCGTCCGCGCGTAGTCCTCCGGCGCGGCGGGAGCGGCGGGCTGCGCCTGGCGTGACGGCGCCGGTTGGTGCTCCGACTGCGGGGTGCGCGGGGCGCCACCCGTTTCCACGCTGAGGACGTAGTCGCCGATGAGGATGCGATCGGATGCGCCGATTGCGCGGGCGCCTTCGAGCTTCTCGCCGTTCACGTAGGTGCCGTTGGTGCTGTTCAGGTCGACGACGCTGGCGGCGCCGTTCTGCACGACGATCTTGGCGTGCTTCTTGGAGATGTTTCCGCACGGCAGGCAGACGTCATTGTCTTCCACGCGGCCGAATGTCACCACTTCGGCCACGAACTCGAGCCGCCGCGCAGCTCCGCTCTTCTCGTTGACGATGACTGTGAAGGCCATGGCGCATTGCTCCCGGGACAGGGCGCGTTAGTCGAGGAGCGAGAACGACACCGCGCTCTTCGCGTCCTTGTAGGACTGGTCCGCGTCGTGGATGAGCTTCTTCACGCGGTCGCTCTTGGGCGTGACGATGTGCGGGGTCACGTAGATGGCGAGCTCGGTCTTGTTGTCGACGAAGTTCCGGCTCTTGAAGAGCTCGCCCAGGATGGGAATGCTGCCGAGCAGCGGGATCTTCGAGACCTCTTTGTCCTGGCTGTAGTTGTAGAGACCGGAGAGCACGATGGTTTCGCCGTCGTGCACGGTCACGGTGGTCTTCACGTTGCGCACCTTGAAGCCGGGGACGTTGACGCCGTTCGCGACTGCCGAGACGGTGGGATCGATGGTGGACACTTCGGCGGAGATGGCGGTGCCGATGTTGCCGCTGCGGTCGGCCGTGGGAGTCACATCGAGAAGAATGCCGAACTTCTTGTATTCGACATTGAATGTATTTTGCGTCACCCCGAGGATGGGCACCTCGCCGCCGGCGAGGAACTGCGCCTTCTCGCCCGAGGCCGCGACCAGCTTCGGTTGACCGAGGATGCGCTGGTAGGCGTCGTCGAAGCGGGCGCTGGCGGAGAAGTCGCTCGCCGCGGTCGCCGAGAGCGCGATGCTTCCCGCCGCCGGACCGATTCCGCCGAGCGGCTGCACGACATTCACCGTCGCCGTCGCTCCCTGGCCGGTGGAGATGATCTGCGCCGGCGGCTTGATGCCCACCGCCTTGCGCGCGCCGATCGCGACTTCGACGAAATCCACCTCCACCATCACCATCTTCTTCTGGCCGACGGTGACGAGGCTCTCGACCGTTTCGCCGGTGGCCTTGGTGATGAGATCGAGCTTCTTCAGGTCCGCCTCGGAGTCGACCCAGCCTTCGAGCAGGATGGTGTTGCCGACCAGGTAGGGGGTCACGCCGCCCAGGTCGTTCTTCTTGTAGGCGCGGGCGAGCATGTCGACCGCCAGCCGCTTCGCGCTCGGGCTCGGATGCACGAAGCTCTTCACCGACGGATAGATGGCGACCACCTCTTGGACGCGCTCGTAGTCCGCGGTGGTGATGGTCTCGCCGTCCAGGAACACGCGGTCGCCGACCACCCGGACCTCCACGCCTTCGCGCTCGCCGAGCAGCGCGCGGATGTCGTTGACCAGCTCCTTCGGGTCCTGCTTGCGGACCGACACCTGGTAAGAGGCGCGCTTGCCGCCCGTGTGCCAGACGAGGAGCGAGGTGCGGCCTTCGGAGACGCCGGTGACGATCAGCTCGGTGCCGGAGGCGACCTGCTTCACGTCGGCGATCTCGGCGTCGCCGATGGCGATGCGTTCGACGCCTTGGACGGGGATGACCTTCTGCTGGCCGACGCCGAGGTTGATCACGCCCTCGCTCTCGCCACGCGCCGGCAGGACGACGAACCAGAGCATCATGAACAAGACCGACACGCGCATGCTGCCTCCCAGGTGATGCCCGGACCGTAGGCCACACCTGGGAGCGCGCGGTACCCGTCAGTTGACCGACCCCGCGACGAAATCCGAGCTTCTGCCGCGTCGTCGCTTCTGGACGGAGCGCAGCGGCGATTCAGAAGCCGTAGGCGAATGCAGCCAAGGTTCCAGCGGCGATGGCGACGCCGTACGGGATGTATTTCGGCCGCGGGTGCCCGAGGATGCGCGCCGCGGCGAGCCAGAGCAGCGCCTGGACGCCGCCCGCGATGGTCACGAACAACAGCACGGTGCCGGACAACGGCCACCCGGCGGCAGCCCCGCAGACCAGCATCAGCTTCACATCGCCCGCGCCGACCGCCTTGAGCAGGTATCCGACGAAGAACGGGAGCGCGCAGATGGCGGCGCCGATCAGGCACTCCATCACGAGCCCCCATCCGCCGAGCGCGTAGCCGCAGCCGATCACGACCGCCAGGGACGGCCAGGTGACCGCGTTGAGGATGAGGCGGCGGTGCAGGTCGGTGACCGCGCTGACGAAGAGCGCGATGAAGAGGGTGGCGAGGGCAATCTGCGCCTGCCAAGGCGCACGCAAGAGCTCGCCCAAGACGGGGACCCTCCAACGCCTCAGCGGAAGACTTGCACTCCGCTGGAGCTCGTCGAAAGCGCTTCCGGCTCCGCTTCGATGACTGAATCGTTGCCGGTGATGGCGGTGAAGATCAGGTTGCGATGCACGAACGACGAATAGGCGATGACGCCGGTGGCGAAGCCGCTCGAGAACGCGGCGTCGGCGAAAAACACCGGCGCGTTCGACGAGTTGATCGAGAAGTTGAATTGCGACCCCGGAACGGTCGGCTCGTCGCCGATGATGAAGAAGCCGAGCGAGTCGTCCGCCGCACGGCTCGCGTTGTTGGCGAGCGGAATCGGATCGGTTGGCAGGTAGTCGTAGGGGTAATCGAAGCGCCGCTCATGCGCGACGAAAGGGACGGGCGTCGACGGATCGGGCGAGATGTCCATGCGTCCGAGCGCGGTGAAGCCGTCCACCACCAGCCACGGTGCCGTGCCGCCCGTGTGCGGCTCGGCGACAGCGCCGAAGACGGTGCAGCCGTTCGCGGGGTTGAAGTTGATGGTGGGCGGGACGGAAAGCTCAAGCGAGCCGTCGGCGCCGATGGCGGTCACCGTCATCTCGAACCGCAGCGGCACCTGCGACTCGATGTTCACCAACGTGTTGCACGCGGCGGAGCCGTCCGCGGGCGAGACGGCAAATCCCGCGAAGGACACCGCATCGCCGACGCCGAAGTGGAGTACGGGGTCGTTTTGGAGCGGGGTCAGATCGCTCGTGCTCTTGAACAGGTACGTGCCGCGGCTGGTGAGCGTGGCGGTGCCGCCGATGCGTTCGTAGCCGGGGAAGACGCTGTGCCAGGTGACCCGCCAGTTGGAGCTGTGGGTGAGGCCCGCTTGGACCCATCCACCGACCGGGTGCACGCCGCCCTTGAGAGTGTCAGCCGCCATCTGCACCAGCACGGGCCCGTTCGGATCGGCCGAGGCCGGGGTGAACACGGGCGGAATGATGAAGGTGGGAATGAGCGAGAGGTTGCCGTTCGAGGGCTGGTTGTAGAAGTTCGCGTTGACGAAGCGGCGTTTCAAGACGTCGACGAAATAGGTGGCCCCGTCGCTGCTGGAGAGGGCGGCGACCAGCGAGAAGAACTGCACCGGCGCGTCGCTCGGCGCGCCCACGTACACGGCAGAGCAGGGCGGGGGGCAGCCGCCGGTCGCGAGCTCCGGACGCGGCGGGATCATGAAGGCCGCTTCGCTGGGGATGCTCGACATCGGCGAGATCGGCTCCATCGGCTCCGCCGAGGCTCCGGCAGTGTCGGTTCGATCGAACCGGTTGGGCGGAATGGGGAGGAGGGTCCCTCCGGTGAAGTCCTTGCACTTGCCGTCCGAACTGAAGGTGCAGAGGTCGGCGAAGACGACGCCGCCGTTGTCGACGGTGGTTCCCGGAGTGGTGGTGGCTGCCGGGTTCAAGACCATCATCAAGAGCTCGCCGGCAGGGTGGAAGCGCACCTCGCCCGTGATGTTGCCGCTCGCGTCGATGATGGTCTCGTACCACTGCGGGCTGAGGGCGAGCGCCTTCACCGATCGGCCGCCCGCGCTCACCCGGGTCGTGACGCAGGGGACCGGCGTCGTCCCGGTGGAGAGTTGGTCGGCGGCGACGCGCACGACGCCGTCACCCGCGCTGTCGCCCACGAAGATGTCGGTCGGAGGCTGCGCCACGCCGGTCACCGTCAACGTGGTGTCCGTAGTGGCGGGCACTTCGCGTGGCGCGAGCGCAATTCGCGAAGGAACGATGCCGTCCAGCGTGCACTGTCCGGTCTGGACGGGCGCGGTCGCGGCGCCGTTGGCCGGATTGAGGGAGACGCTCAAGCGGATGAGCGAGCCGGGGGTGGTGCCGGAGGGCGCGGTCGCGACGTAGGCGGTGACGGTATCCGCCCCGGTCGGCAGGTCGGTCGTCTGATCGATCGGGTTGTCGGCGACGACGTCGACGCCGACGCCAGGCAGGACGACAGTGAGCGGGATGCTGGCAGCCGCGTTGCCGTTCGCGGCGTCGAAGATGTTCTGCGCGTCGACCACGCGGACGGTTTCGTCGGCGCCGACCACGAGAACGACGCCGGTGGGCGTGCGAACGTCCGCCGTGCCGGCGTCGGCCACACCGGCATCGGTCGCGGCCAGCGGCTTGAACAGGCGGACGCCGGCCAGCCGCAGCGGCCGGTTGTTGGTCTCGATGTTGGCCGGGAACACGCGCACCGGGCCAGGAAGGAACTGCTGGTCGTTCGGGCAGGTCGCGACGAGGTTGAAGTCGCTGTCCACCCCTTCGCAAACCTGGAGGGCGCGCAAACCGTCACGGCCGGTGCCGGCGACGAAGATGAGGTCCCTATCCGCAAGCGACAGCCAGCTCAGCCCGGTCGGCGAGATGAACTGCCCGCTGCCGATGGTGATCGGATTCGAGCTGCACGCCGCGAGCGCAACCGCGACAACCATCGCCCGCTTCATTCCTCGCACCCTCCGATGCGCGCCCGAAGCGCGGCGCCCGCGGGGTGCGCGAGCGGCACTTCGACGAGCGCGACCGAACAGCCGGCGA
>DASXHM010000353.1:0-7277 GCA_036488495.1 Myxococcales bacterium
TACAGCGATGCCACCGTGCTGCACGAGCTGTTCGGGCGGGCGCAGATTCCCTCCATCCACGGGCCGATGCTGTCGCAGCTTGGCGAGGACCCTTCCGCGCTCGAGCGGCTGCGCGCCCTGCTCTTCGGCGAGGAGCCGCAGCCGTTGCAGTGGTCGCCGCAGGTGGCGCGGGACGGCGTAGCCGAAGGGCCGTTGCGGGGCGGGAACCTGGCGAGCTTGGCCTCGATGTGCGGGACGCCGCTCCAGCCGCAGTTCGCGGGGTGCATCGTGCTACTCGAGGATTTGAACGAGCAGCCGTACCGGCTCGATCGGCTGCTGACGCAGCTCCTGCTCTCGCGGGCGTTCGACCGGGCGGCGGGGTTCGTCATCGGCGATCTGACGGCGGGGAGCGAAGACCCGGCCGGACGCATCGAGGCGGTGGCGGAGCGGCTCTTGCCTCTCAGCGTCCCGGTCGTCTTTTGCGCTCCCTTCGGGCACGCCGGGCGCAACCAGCCGGTGGCGTTCGGCGTTCGGCATCGGCTGCGGGCGGACGAAGGGCGGCTCGAGCAGCTCGAACGGCTGACCACATGAACCTGCGCGTGTGCATCGACGTTCCGGAGATGGCGCAGGCCATCGCGTTTTATCGGGATGGGCTGGGGCTGACGGTCGGGCGGCGGTATCGGGACGATTGGACGGAGCTGCTCGGGGCGCCTGTGCCGGTGGACCTGCTCAAGCAGGCGGCGGGGACGAAGGCGAATGCGGCAGCGGTGAGGAGTTATGAGCGGCATTGGACGCCCGTGCACCTCGACTTCGTCGTGGACGATTTGGACGCGGTGGTGGCGAAGGCCGTCGCGGCCGGGGCGACCGTGGAGCAGCCGCCGAAAGAGCGGCCGTATGGGCGCATCGCGGTGCTGGCGGACCCGTTCGGGAACGGGTTCTGCCTGCTCGAAATGCGCGGCCGTGGCTACGACGAGATGCTCTGAAATCGTCCGTGATTTCTACCCGTTGCTCCGAAAATCGTCTGAGACCTGTGCTGGCAGTTCGGCCGAGAGCCTGCGCGCGTCGTCCTCGAACGACCCCTCGCCGCGCAGCGCCTGCCGCGCCAAGAGCCGGGTGCGGTGGCCGAGCAGCACCACCTGGTGCAGCGGCAACGCCGGGCCGCGCTGCGTCCGCGCCACCACCGGCGCCTGCAACAGATCCGCCGCCAGCACCACGTCCAAGAGCGCGCGGTCGTGCGCACGGGCGCGGGCGCGAAGCTCCTTCGCCGGCAGCGAGAGCCCCTCCAATACGCCGCGTGCCGCCCGCAGCTCCTCCTCCACCGCCCGCTGCGCCCGCTCGACCGTCGGCTGGGTGAGGATGAACGACGCCACCAAGACCGCGATGGCCGCGCCGATGACCGTCTCCTCGAGCCGCAAGAAGAGGATGCCGGGCGTGAAGCGGCCGACCAGCGAATAGAAGACCGCGATCAGCGCCGTGATGCAGACGACCAGCCAGAAGTACGAGCGGCGGAAGGCATAGAAGCCCAAGAAGATGCAGACGAAGAGGAAGCCCACTTCGACGCGGCGGTGGCGATGGGCGGCCTCCACCGCGGCGAAGCCTGCGCCGATTCCGGCGGCGGTGCCGAGGGTGCGGTTCCAGGCGCGGACGAGCGCATCGCCGGCGGTGGCGGCGCTGTTGAAGACGACGAACGAGGCGATGACCGCCCAGTACCAGCGCTGCGACGAAAGCAGGTGGCCGGCCAGCGCCGCAAGGGTCGTTGCGATGGCCGCCTGGATGGCGAGGCGGGTGGTCGGCCGCAGCCGTCCCGGCTCGGGTGGTGGCAGCTTCTGCAGAGGCAAGACACCAGTGCCCGTCATGCGCAGCTCGGAAGGGTCCGGTACGTCGCGCTGGCGGGCGATCTCGTGCAGCGCGACGCAGAGGTCGTGGAGCGGCGCGCGGGCGGGCTCGGGCGCTTCGCGGCGGAGGATGTTCAAGAGCCTCTCGAAACGCTGTTCGTGTCCGGCGGAAGGCCTCCGCACCGCCGTGCGAGCGGCATGCAAGGCCGCCGACACGGCGCGCCGGACTTCGTTTGCCTGCGGGCGCAGCGCGCGCACCGCCTGGATCCCGGCTTCGATGGCCAGTTCCTCCTCGACCACTGCGTCGCGCCACAGGTCGGCCGCGTCCTGGTTCTCCGCCGCGTCGAGCTGCTCGTCGAACTGCAGCGCCGACCTTCGCAGTTGCTCGCTGAGCCTGCGCGGAATTTCCTCGCCGTCGAGGAGCTTCGGCATCTCGCGCAGGATGAGGCCGAGCAATGCCCGCAACGACCTGCGAGCGTGGGCGACGACGGCGGTGGGATCGTTCGGGACCAGCGCCACCTGCACGAACGCGTTGACCGCGAACGCGAGCACGACGCCCGCGCCCATCTCCGGCAGGAGCCGCAGCGGCACCGCGAAGAAGACGCCGACAAAGTACGCCATGAAGGCGACCATCCCCAGCGCGAACCCGCGCGGTCCGAACCTGCGCGCCCAGACCGCGAAGAAAACGACCACCCCCAAGACCGCCACCCGGATGCGGTCGTGCGGCGCGAGCAGCGTCCCCAAGAGCAGCGCCACGGCTCCGGCGACGGGCAGGAGCGCCATCGTCACCCGCGCTGCCCGCTCCGGCTCGTTCAACGCCACCGCCGCCGACATCGCGAGCATGACGCCCGGATAGGCAGCCGCGGCAGGCACCCCGAAGGCGGTGGCGAGGGGGAAGATGAGCAGCGCCGACAGCCCTGTGGCGAGCACAGCGCGCAGGCCCATGCGCAGCCGGACGCGGCCCGGGTCCTGGGCGGCAAAGCTCTCTCTCCATGCGAACGCCCAGCGCACCTCTCCCCAAACCTTCGCCCGCCGCGGCGGGCTGGGACAGACTCTGCGCACCGCGGCAGTGCGCCGCCAGACCGCACGGCCGGCCGCCCGCACGGGCGTAGAGTATTCGGGCGGCGCCAGGCGAGCGGACGCCCCCGACCTCTCGCACACGACAAACGTCCCCGACCATGGCAATCATGCGCCGCTCGCGTGACCGACTCGACACCCCCACCCCGCCGTTTCGACTGGCTCCGCCGTTTCTTCCTGCCCGTCGCACCGGGCCTCTCCGGCCACGCCTCCGCCACCACCAAGCCCTGGTACCTCGTCCTCTGGCTGACCGGCGTCGATTACTTCTCGACCCTCGGCTACCAGCCCGGAATCGCGTTCCTCGCGGCGGGCGCGCTGTCGCCAGTGGCCACGGTCGTCCTGGTCTTGGTGACGCTGGTCGGCGTCCTTCCCGTCTACGCGCAGGTCGCGAAAAGGTCGCACGCGGGCCAGGGGTCGGTGGCCATGCTGGAGCGGCTCATCCCCGGATGGCCTGGGAAGCTGTTCGTGCTGGCGCTGCTCGGCTTTGCCACCACCGACTTCGTCATCACCATGACCTTGTCCGCAGCGGACGCCGCGCAGCACGTGGTGGAGAATCCAATCCTCGCGCCGTTCGTGCACAGCCGCATCCTCGTCACCTGCCTCCTGCTCGCTGCTTTGGCGGCGGTGTTCTTGCGCGGGTTTGGCGAAGCCATCGCGGTGGCGGCGGCGGTCGCCATTCCCTATCTGGCGTTGAATGCGGTCGTGATCGTGCGCGGATTTATCGAAGTGGCCGAACATCCGGCCACCTTCGAGCGCTGGCGCGAGGCGCTGCAGATGCACGGCGACACCGGAGCGCTCCTGGTGGCTGCCGTGCTGGTCTTTCCGCGGCTTGCGCTCGGTCTCTCCGGCTTCGAGACCGGCGTTTCGGTGATGCCGCTCATCCGCGACGAGGGGCACGAGGCTGCCGGGCGCATTCGCGGCGCGCGGCTCTTGCTCCTCACCGCCGCGGTCCTGATGTCGGTCTTGCTCCTCGGTTCGAGCTTCGTCACCACGCTGTTGATTCCGGCGCACGAGTTCGCGCCCGGTGGGAAGGCCTCGGGCCGCGCGCTGGCGTTCGTCGCGCACGCGCTGATGGGCGAAACCTTCGGCAGCGTCTACGACCTTTCGACCATCGTCATCTTGTGGTTCGCCGGCGCGTCCGCGATGGCCGGACTTTTGAATTTGTTACCAAGGTACCTGCCTCGATTCGGAATGGCGCCGCAGTGGGCGCAGCACGTCCGGCCGCTCGTGTTGGTGCTGTTCGCCGCCGATTTAATCGTCACCTGGATCTTCCACGCGGACGTCGACGCGCAGGGCGGCGCCTATGCGACGGGCGTCCTCGCGCTCCTCCTCTCCGCCGCGATTGCGGTGGTGATCGCGCTCTGGCGAGAGAAAAAGCACGCGCGGGCGGTGCTGTTCGGGAGCATCGCGGCGATGCTCGGCTACACCTTCGTCGACAACGTGATTACGCGGCCGGAAGGCGTGGCCATCTCGGCGGTCTTCATTGCGCTGATGATCTTCTTGAGCGCGTTGAGCCGCTATCGCCGGGCGACCGAGTTGCGCGTCGAGAAGGTGGAGTTCGAGGACGGCGTTTCGCAGCTCCTTTGGTTTGCAATGAAGGACAAGCAGGTCAACCTGGTTCCTCTGCGCCACACCGACAAGCGCGGCCGCAGGGACAAAGCCGACCGCCTGCGCAAGCATTACCGGGTGAAAGGCGCCATCGTCTTTCTCCACGTCGACCTCGCCGATGACACGAGCGAATTCCAGAGCGTCCTGCGGGCGCGGCTCGCCGAGGAGGATGGCGACTTCGTCATCGAGATGCGGGGGGCGGTGGCGATTGCCAACGCCATCGCCTGGGTGTCGGAGCAGCTCGATCCCATCGGCATCTTTCTCGAGCTGTCACACGAGAATCCATTCGTGCAGGCGCTGCGGTACATGCTCTGGGGAGAGGGCGAGATCGGGCTGCTCGTCTATCAGATCTTGCAGCGGCACTGGCGGTCCACCGGCGAGCACGTGCGGCCGCAGATCTTCCTCTTCAGCGAGTGACCTGCGGCGCGTTTTTCAGCGAGTGCCGAGCAGCGCGGTTTCAGCGCACGAGCACGGTGTTCGGAGCGACGTCTTCGACGGCTTCGAGCGGATAGCCGAGCCGCTTCCACTCGTCGTAGCCGCCTTCGAGCGGCCGCACCCGCGCGATGCCCCGATTCATCAAGGAGAGCGCCGCCCGGGCGCTCGAGGCTTCGTTGGGTCAACTACAGAAGAGCGCCACGTCGCGGTCGCGCGGGATTTCCACGTGCCGCTCTTCGATGTCTTCGAGCGACAGCCGGAAGGCGCCCGGGATGGTGAAGCCTTCGCCGCGCACTTCCGCGTCGTGGCGCAGATCGACCAGGAAGACTTCGCCGGCTTCGAGCCCGGAGCGCAGCTCTTGCGGCGTGATGCGGGCGACGCGCAGCTCTGCGAACAGCCGCTGGCGTTTGACGAGCTTCCAGATCACATAGACGGCGAGCAGCACCGCCAAAGCAGCGCCGAGCGATCCCGCGAGCTGCTGCAAGACGCCGAGCAAGAGCGCGATCTGCGGCCCGAGGAAGAAGCCGGCTGACATCAGCACTCCCGCCCAGAGGATCTGTCCCGCCACGTCGATGGGGACGAAGCGCGCGACCGTCATTCCCGAAAGTCCAGCGAGGGGCGGCGCGACCATTCCCAGGCCGGGCGTGAACGGCGCGGCGAGGAGCAGCTTCGGCCCGAGCCGCTCGAACAGGTTTTGCGTGCGGCGGACGCAGGTGTCGGGCTCGAGCGAGATTTTGCAGACGAGCTTCAGCACCGACTGTCCGCGCAACCGGCCGGCTTCGAACCACACGAGGTGCGCTAGGGTCGAGGCCAGGCAGTACAGGAGCAGCGCGACGGCCAGCGTGAGCTTGCCGGCATGCGCCAAAGCACCGGCGCCGACCAGCAGCGGCGCGACCGGGATGGGCAGCCCGAGCTGCTGCAGGAGCGTGGCCGCGAAGAGGACGAGATAGGCGTGCTGCAGGGCGAGCGCGGCGAGCCGGGTCATTCGCGGCGGAGTTTAGCGCGGGACGTGGACAAATGCCGTCCTCGTCCTCGTCCTCGTTTTCGGCGTCGGGACTCGTGAGCATGATGGTGCTCGTTTTCGTGTTCGAGGCCGCGAACGAGGTGGCATGAGCCGTGCTTCCTGCGCGGCGATGCCCGAGGACATGCGCCTGCCGCACGAGAAGCTGATTGCGTATCAAGTTGCGGTCGAGCTGCTCGCGGAGGTGCGGAAGATGCGCGTCGCGGACCTCAAGTTGCGCGATCAAGTGTCGCGCGCCGCCAAGAGCGTCTGCCTCAATATCGCTGAAGCTGTGGGCCGTTGCAGCGACGCCGACAGAAAGCGCGTCTACGCGATCGCTCGCGGAGAATGTTGCGAAACCGCCGCCGCCATCGACATCGCGCTCGCAACCGGAGAATGCGACGCAACCCGCGGACGAGCCGCGCGAGCGACCGCCGGCAGAGTCTATGCGCTGCTCACGGGTCTCATTCGACGGTACGACGTTGACATGGCTGGTCCGAAAGCGAGTCATGCTCTTGAATCCGGCCACCAAAACGAAGACGAGCACGCGAACGCAACCGACCGCGAAAACGCGGACGAGGACCAGCACGAATCAAGCTGACGAAAGCCTACCGCGCGCTCCGTGCCTTCCACCGCGGCACCGCAACCTGCGCCGGCCCATGAAACCTTCGCGGCTCAATCCCGTACTTCACCACCTTGTACCCGATGATCCGCTCGGTCGTGCCGAGAAGCCGCGCGGCCCGCGCCCGATTGCCGCGCGCGCTCTTCAGTGCATCGACAATCAAATCCTTCTCATACTGTTGCACCGCATCGGCGAGCGACGACTGCATGGCAGTGCCGGACGCCTCGGCAGTCTGCAGGGCCGGCGGCAGATGGTGGCCGTGGATGACGTGGCCGTCGCCCGTCAGAACCGCGCGCTCGAGGGTGTTCTCCAATTCGCGGACGTTGCCGGGCCAGTGGTAGCTCATCAGCATGTCGATGGCCGGCGTGGCGATGCGGCGGATCCGTTTGTTGTGCTTGCGCGCATACTTCAAGAGGAAGTGATCGGCGAGCAGCATGATGTCCGGCTTCCGATCGCGCAGCGGCGGGACGAAGATCGAAAAGACATTCAGCCGGTAATACAGGTCCTCGCGAAACTGCCGCTCGGCCATCGCGGCTTCCAGGTTGCGGTTGGTGGCGGTGATGAGCCGCACGTCCACCTTCAACGTCTCGGTGCCGCCGAGCCGCTCGAACTCTCCCTCTTGCAGGACGCGGAGCAGCTTCACTTGCGTGGACAGGTTGAGCTCGCCCACTTCGTCCAAGAACAGCGTGCCGCCGTGGGCCAATTCGAATCGCCCGCGCTT
>DASXHM010000330.1:0-19176 GCA_036488495.1 Myxococcales bacterium
ACGCTGCGAACCTCGCCAGCGCGGGAACTTTGGGCCAAGCTAGGCATCCAAACGGCTGGGAGAGCGCATGCCAGACACACCTTGCGGCAACATCCAGCGCGTGGCCAGGCTCGAAGACCTCGTCGAGCGCGACCGCAACCATGACTGCGGCGGCTTCGGCAAGGACCGCATCTGCGTCCGGGTGGAGGCGGTCGCCGACCTGCCAAGCCGCTTCGGCCGCTTCAAGCTGGTCGCCTTCTGGAACAACCGCGACGGCAAGGAGCACGTCGCCATGGTCCACGGCGACGTCATGGGCGCGACCGACGTCCCCACCCGGCTGCATTCCGAATGCCTGACCGGCGACATCATGGGCTCGCTCCGCTGCGACTGCCGCGACCAATTGGAAGTGGCGCTGCGGAGGCTCGCTTCGATGCCGCGCGGGCTGCTCCTCTATCTGCGCCAGGAAGGCCGCGGGATCGGCCTCATCAACAAGATCCGCGCCTATCAGCTCCAGGATCGCGGGCTCGACACCGTGCAGGCGAACCTCGCCTTGGGGTTCCGCGACGACGAGCGCGACTACGCGGTTGCCGCTCACATGCTCGCGAGCCTGGGCGTCTCCTCCATCGAGCTGATGACCAACAACCCGAACAAGATGTCCCAGCTCGAACAGCTCGGCGTGAAGATCACCCGCCGCATCCCGCACGTCATCCCGCCCAACGACCACAACCGGTTCTACCTGCAGACCAAGGCCGCGCGCTCGGGGCATTACATCGACTTCGAGGGCAAGGAGCACTTGAAGGAGCAGGACGAGCCCATCCTGGTCGAGGGGATGCCGGGGTAGACGCGCGGCAGCGGAGAATTGCCCGCCGGTCGTTGCGCGCGCAGTCTCGCCGCTCGGAATCGCTGCTTTCGTTTCTTGGCGCTCCGGCCTGCGGCCTCCGCTTGTGCGGGGCCTACGCGGCCCCGCAACGCCCCGCGGCACTACATCCAAGTTCACCGCGGGATGCGCACAATCATGAACTGCATGGACGGCGCCGGCGGGCGCGCAGCCAGCCCACCTCGAGGAGCCAGGTCAGCGGACGCGCGAGGAGTTCGACGGCGTCTGCCGCGGCTGAGCTGAACCGGTCCGCGCCCTTCTCGCCATAGTGGTGCTGGGCGTTGTTCTGCACGTAGTCGAGCGCGTTCCGGACTTCGGTCGGCGAAAGCAGAAGACGGCCGTGGTAGTGGTCCGCAAAGACCTTGCCCTTGCGCGCGAGGACCCCGTTGAGCGCTTTCGCGAGGCGCACGTTCAAACCCTGCATCCCCGTCGCGAGCGCGGCGCTGCCGTCCGCTTCGACGATCAAGTGCAGATGGTTGCTCAAGACGGTGAAATGGACGAGGCGCAGGCCATGCAGCCCGCGAGCGGCTTTGAAGCTGCGCCGGATGGCCGCAAACCGCCTCGATGAGCGCAGGCTCGGGATGTCGTTCTCGATCCGCAGCGTGACGTGAACAGGCGTCGGCCGCGTGAACGCGGGGCGAGCGTGGTGCGTGACCTTGTTGCCGGGCTTTCGACCGGCGCCATCGCGCCGCCCGCCATGCTTCGGGAACTCGAGCTGGCGCGGACGAGATTGCCTTCTTTTCGGCCGACGGAGTTTCGACAACATGAAAAGAGGATAGATTATTTGCAAGGTCCTCGCAACAGGAATCGTTCCAGGGGTCCAATCCGTGTAGATGGGTAACGCTTCGTGTGCCCAGGATCGGTGACCGGGTGGCAAATCTATCCAGGGACATGGGTAACAGCGAGGCTTGGGCGAGGAGGTCACCTTGCCCTGGCAGGAGACGTCACCCATGTCGGAGAGGAAGCGCTTTGTCGACCTACACCTGCAGGGCGAGCACAGCATCGCGGAGCTGTGCCGGCGGTTCCGGATAAGCCGGAAGACCGGCTACAAATGGCTGAGGCGATTCTTTGACGGATGTGAGCTCGTCGATCGCTCACGGCGGCCGCTCTCGAGTCCGCATGCCGTGGCGCGTTGGCTTGAGGAGGCCATCGTCGATTCCCGTCGGCAGCGGCCACATTGGGGACCGAAAAAGCTGCACGCGGTGTTATTGCGGGCGAATCCCGGCGCGGAATTGCCATCTGTCAGCACCTTCGCCGCGATTTTCAAGCGCAACGGTTTGGTGCGGCCGCGCCGCCGGCGCAGGCAGACTCCGCCGTCTTCGACCCCGTTCGGCCAGGTGACGGCGCCGAATTCGCTGTGGTGTGTCGACTTCAAGGGCGACTTCGCCGTCGGACGGACGCGTTGCTACCCGCTGACCGTGACGGACGCGTTCAGCCGGTACCTGATCGCTTGTGTCGCTCTTCGCTCCACCTCCGGGAACCCAGTCCGCCGCGCGTTCGAGCAGATCTTCGACGCGTTCGGCCTCCCCGACGCCATCCGCTCCGACAATGGGACACCGTTCGCATCGCGCGCAGTCGGCGGGTTATCGGCGCTGTCCGCGTGGTGGCTCAAGCTCGGCATCCGGCATGAGCGGATCGAGCCGGGAAAGCCGCAGCAAAATGGCCGGCACGAGCGCATGCACCTCACGCTCAAGCAAGAAACGACTTTGCCAGCCGCTCATTCTCTGCGGGCTCAGCAGGCAGTCTTCGATCGCTTCCGCCACGAGTTCAACGACGAGCGGCCGCACGAAGCTCTCGGCCAGAAAAGACCCGCAGAGTTCTATCTCCCCTCGACGCGTCGCCTACCCGACCCGCCCTGGCGAGACTTCGATTACGGCGACGAAACGGAAACGCACCGCATCGATCACCGCGGCTATCTTCATTGGAACGAGCGCCGCGTGTTCGTGTCGCAGACTCTGGCCCACGAGCTGGTCGCCATCGATTGGCATCAAGACTGCTGGCGCCTTCGCTTCGCCAACCTTCAACTCGGTGTGCTTCGGCCACGCAGATCCCAGCTCCACTTCGAAGAGCAAGTGTTACCCATGTCGATGGACTAATTCGTTACCCATGTCCCTACTTGCTCAGACGGTTTCATCGAGGTGCAAACCAGATACATCCGTTACACATCAGACCACCGACATCCTTTACACGTCTCCGTCATTGCACAGCGACATCGCAGACAACGCTGCGATGCCCTGGAAAGCGACGGACCGGATGAAGGAGCGAGTGAATTTCGTGCTCGACTGGGAGCGACGCTGGAATGCGGCACAGGGTGGGCGGGTCGACATGGCCGAGCTGTGCCGAAAGTACGGTGTGAGTCGACCGACCGGCTATGCGTGGGTGAAGCGCTTCTGCGAAGGCGGGCGGAAAGTGGCGGCGGTAGAGGAGAAGTCGCGCCGGCCACAGCACAATCCGCACGCGATCTCGGCGGAGCTGGAGGACTTGGTAGTACAGGCGCGCAAGTTGATGCCGCGGCGTGGGCCGAGGAAGCTGCGCAAGATCCTCCTCGACCGCCATCCCGAGGTGGAATGGCCGAGCACGACTTCGATCGGCAACATCCTCCGGCGCCGGGGGCTCTGCCGAGCGCGGAAGGTGCGGCGACGTGCACCGCCGGTGACGCAGCCCTTTGCGAAGACCGCCGCTCCCAACGACACGTGGTGCATCGACTTCAAGGGCAAGTTTCGCATGCAGGACGGCAATTGGTGCCACGTGCTGACTCTGCTCGACGCTGACACCCGCTTCCTGCTGCGCGCTGAGCCGATGCTCGACCCGACCGGAGACAACGTCGAAAAGGTGCTCGACTCCGCTTTCCAAGAATTCGGTCTCCCGAAAGCAATGCGGTCCGACAACGGGCCGCCGTTTGCCTCGGTCGGCGCTGGCCGGCTCTCGCGGCTCTCCGTGTGGTGGCTGAAGCTCGGCATCCAGTTCGAACGCATCGAACCAGGCAAGCCGCAGCAGAACGGTCGCCTCGAGCGCTGCCACCTCACTCTTGAAGAAGCCGTGACGCCATCGGCGAATGATCTCATCGCGCAGCGCCGAGTGATCGACGAATGGCGCCGCGACTACAACCAAGAGCGTCCCCACGAGGCGCTCGGCGACGTCCCGCCGGCGGCGATCTACCGCCGATCAGCGCGAAGCTACCCACGCCCGCTGCTCAAGACCGATCCGATCAGCTGGAACGAAGCCTGCAACGTCGATCGCAACGGCGAAACCACCTGGCAACTTCGCTACTTTGACCTCGTCATCGGCGAGCTTGACGAGCGGAAGATCGACAAGGGGATCGTACTAAAGCGCAGACTCTTACCGGCGGCAGAAGTGTAAAGAATGTCTCTGGTCCAAACTGTAAAGGATGTCCTTGGTTGCTCAGCCGCACTCGACCATGCGAGCGCGGTCGACGCGAGGGCTGGATGGCCGTGCGCGTGCTCCGTCGGAGCGGCGCGGGGGTCTACTGCGCGCGCAAGGCGACCGACGGTGCGACGCTCGTCGCCCGGAGCGCCGGGACCAGCGCGGCGACCTGCGCGATGGAGAACAACGCCGCCGCGGCGAGTGCGAACAGCAGCGGGCTTCCCGGCTGCACTTCCGCGAGCGAGCTCGCCAGCGCGTGTTGCAGACCGAAGCCGAGCGCGAAACCCGCTGACAGTCCGACGAGAGCCATCGCCGCGGCCCGGCCGAGAACGAGCCGCAACACGCCCGCGGAAGTCGCGCCGAGAGCCCGCCGCAGCCCGATCTCCGCCGTCTCCTGCGCGACCGCGAAGCTCAGCACACCGTAAGTGCCGAGCGCTGCGAGCAAGAGCCCGAAGAGCGCGAACAGCGCCGCAGCCGCTGCTCCGAAGCGCGGGCGGGCGAGCTCGTGGTCGCGCAGTGAATCGAGGGTGGCGATCTCGTCGATGGCGAGGAGACCATCGAGCGCCGCCACCTGGCTGCGCAAGGCAGCCTCGGGGAACTGCTCCGCGCGGACCATCAGGTCCACGGAGAGCGCCGCATAGCTCTCGGCGTTCTGCGCGTACGGCAGATACCAGGCCTCCTTCAGCTCGCCGGCGTCGCGCACATCGCCGGCTACGCCAACCACAGTCGCCCATTCGCGTGCGGCACGCGCGACGCGCAAGCGCTGGCCGATGGCTTCGGCGCCCGGCCACAACCTGTGCGCGAGCCGCTGGCTGACGATGGCCACGCGCTCCGTGCCGGCGCTGTCCTGCGGGCCGAAATCGCGGCCGCGCAACAGCGGAATGCGCATCGCGGACAACAGGCCCGGCTCGATCAACCGGTGGTTGACGCTGTGGGCCTGCGACTCGTCCTCGCCGAAGGCGATCAAAGGCGCGCTCCAGGTCCCACCTGCCACCGGATCGACGGTGGTCACTCCTGCGCTGAGAACCCCGGGCACCGTTCGCGCGCGCTCCTGCAAGTCCGCGGCGAACTGCACCCTCTTCTGTGCGCTGGCGTACCGCGCCTCGGGCAGCTCGATGCGCACGAGCCAGAGGCCGCGGGAATCGAATCCCAGATTTTGTCCGGCGGCCCGCCGCAAACCGTCGACCGCCGCCAGCGCGCCGGTGAGGAGCGCGAAAGCCAGCGCCATCTGCAACACCACCATCGCCTGCAGCGGCCTGCGGGCAGCGCGCGACCGCCCTGCTCCGCCGCCGTCCTTCAAAGTGGTCAAGAGATCGATGCGCCCCGTCTGCAACGCAGGCCCGAGCCCTGCGGCAAGAGCCGCGGCGAGGATGACGGCGAAGGTGAAGCCGAGCACCAAAGGATCCGGCTTCAGCTCGGACAGTCCGAGCTGCTGGGTGAAGTTCTGCGGCACGAGGCGCAGCGCCTGCGGGAAGAGGAGCAGCGCGAGCCAGCCGCCCAGGAGCGCACCGCCGATGGAGAGGAACAAGGTCTCGAAGAAGATCTGCCGCACCTGCCGCGCGCGCGAGGCGCCGAGTGCCGCGCGCACCGCCAGCTCCTTCGCTCGCGCGGCCGAGCGCGCGAGCAAGAGCGTCGCCACATTGACGCAAGCGAGAACCAGAAAGGCCGCCACCACCCCGAGGAGCGCAATCGCCACCCGCTCCTCGCCGTCGGCAAGGCTCTTGCGCAAGGGATCGGCGATCAGCCGATAGCGCGAGCCTTCACCCGGCATCCGCTGCGCCAGCGATTGAAGCTCGGCGCGCGCCTGCGCGAGGCTCACTCCCCGGCCGAGCCGGGCGAAGACCGCGTAATCGCTCCCGGCCGCAGGATCGATCCGCTGCGGCAGCCACACCTCCGCGTCCCAGGGAAAGCGATAGCGCGCAGGAAGGACGCCGACCACGTGCCGGGTGACGCCGTCGAGCAAGACGTCCTTGCCGAGCGCGGCCGAAGCGTGTCCAAACAGGCGGCGCGCGAGCGAGTCGCCAATCAGGGCCGCCTGCGACGGCTCGCCGATGCGTTCTTCCTCGGCGTCGAAGGCTCGTCCCGCTTCAGGCGTCACGCCGAGCACTTGCAGCGCCTGGGGAGCGAGCAATGCCCCGCGCACGCGCTCTGCACCAGCGCCCGCGCCGAGGACGAGGCCGCGGTTGGACTGCGCGCTCACCCCTTCCAGCGAACGCACCGCCCCCTCGAGCGCGAGGACATGCGCGCTGCGCAGATTGACCGCATCGACGCTGCCGTCGGGCGCCGCGACGCCTTCGTGGATGCGGACCAGCCGCTCCTCCTGCGCGAACGGCAACGGCCGCAAGAGCGTCAATTCCACGATCCCGAAGAGCACGGTGGTCCCGGCCATGCTGAGAGCCAGGATCGACACCGCCAGCGCGCACAGCGCCGGACTGCGGCGCAAGGAACGCGCGGCCGCGCGCACATCGTCGAGAAGGGCCACGTCTCGCGAACAATGCGAGCCATGTGCCACAACGCGCAAGGGCAGCACCCCTTCCCAAGTGGTCATCCGTGGGATGCCGCGTCCCAGATCCGGTATTGGTCGGTTTTGAGTTGGCGCGAATCGCGCGGCGCTATGCCGCTATGCCGGTCTTTGACGCGATCTACTCAAGTGATTACACTCGATCCATGAGCTTGCGTAGCCACACGGCATTCACCCATGCTGTCGGATTGAATCCGACACTTGCGGGGAAAACGTGGCAAAACAAGATCAGCTCGCGGAAGTCGTGGCCGTGATTGCGTCGCGCGAGACGGAGTTTCGGCCACTCACCCAAATGGTCAAGGCCCACATCGGTTCAGAGCCGCTGTGGACGCTCAACGAGTTGAAGACGTTTCTAGAATACACGGTCTTTGAAGACATAGGAGACGCGGTTGAGCGCGCAAAAACAACCGCAAGGCACTCAGGAATGCCGCTCGAATCGCATTTCATCACGGGCGACAAGTTCGAGGATTACCCGGAAGAATTATACATAACAAAGTATGCGGCGCTGCTCATCACTCTGAATGCCGACACTAACAAACCGAAGGTTGCGCTTGCCCAACACTACTTTGCTCTTCACACCAACGAGCAGGCACTCAAAGACGAGAAGCGGCTCCGTGCGAGGTATAACGTTCGGGAGTACAACAAGGCGCTCACTCGCGCAGCGCTCGCGGCTGGAGTCGTCAATTTTGCCAAGTTTCAGGATGCTGGGCTCACCGCCCTTTACGGCGGCCTCCACATGAACGACATTCTGAAGCGCAAAGGTCTGCCGGAAGACTCCAATTTGTTGGACCATATAGATACCGAAGAATTGGTTACGAACCTCTTCCGAATCACCCAAACGAAAGCAGCCTTAGACCGTCAGGCCATACCAAGCGAGTTGACTGCGACGCGGAGCCATGAACGAATCGGGCACGCCACGAGGAAAGCGGTAGAAGCGACGCTTAACCCGATGCCGGAGGATCTTCCTCCAGCGAAGGAGAGGATCGACCGACTCGTGACGGAAACTCGCAAGCGGCAACTCAAGAAGCCGGACGCCGAGAAAGAGCAGCTGCCTCTAGCAGCACCAACCGCGCCCAAGCGGCGGCCTTGAGCCCGAGAGATCGCGCGGCGGCTTCAACCTGATCGCGCTCCTCTGCGGAAAGCCGCACGGAAAAGATCGCGCCCCTGCGCTCTGCCTTCGGGAGTGCAGGCCGTCCAGGTCCGCGCGACTTCACGCGGCCTCCAGCGCGAGCGCGGCGTCTAGAAGCTGCTCCATGCTCCACATCGTATCCGTTACCCCGCACGCCATCGCCGGAGTGACGCGCGTCGTCTGGTGACGGCGCACGAGGTTGTAGTGCGCGAAGTGCAGCGCCGTGGCCGCACGGTGGTTGCGCAGCTTCTTGCTGAACGCGTTCGTGAGCCGGGTCATGCGGCGAATGCCCATCCGCATCGTCAGGTTCTGACGCTCCACAAAGCTGGTGGATGCGACGCGCAGATCCGGCTCTCCGATCATCGCGGCCTTTTCCGTTTTGGCGACGCGAGCCGGGGAGTAGCGTCCGGGCGCGGTAGGTTCGGCCTCGTACGATTTAACCACCCTTGCGTAGTCGACGCTGACCCCAAACGCCGACTCGATGGCGTCCACGTAGAGCGCGAGGCCGTCAGTGTCGATCTGGATCTTGTTACGCATGCGCGAAGCGAGATCATCCACGAATGCGTGCGTAGTCGGCGCGTCGCGCTTGCCGACGACGTACGACGGGATCAGCTTCGTGCTGGCGTCGATCCCCACGAACGTCCACGTATCGCCAACCTCGTCGGGATCGTTCACGGTGACGTTGCGCTGCTTCTTGGCGACGTAGCCCCAAATCTCGTCGCACTCGATCCGCTCGCACGGAAGGTCGCGCATCATTTTGTCGTGCAGCTCGGCGCAGCCTTCGCCGACGCGCACGAGAAGGGAGAGCACCGTCTCGCGGCTCACGTCGAGCATCCGCTCCGTCGAGCGAATCGAGACGCCCTCGACAAGCGCGTTGAGCACCGCAACCTGCTTCTGCCTCGGGAGCACGTTCGCCATGGTAATTGTTGTAAGACTAAAACCGCCCACTGTCAAGCTCCGAGCGCTGCACTGTGAATGCTGGACACGCATTCAGCATACGCAACTGCGCCGATCCCCGAAAGCTCATGTGTAGTCAAGTGTAGCGCGTAGCACTTCTCCGCTTGACGCGGCACTTCGACGCATACAGAATGCAGCGCCATGAGCGAGGAGAGTGAGATGAAGGAAATGATCCAGACTCTCAAGGCGGACTTGGCCGCTCTGGAACGCGCTTATGCGATCATGCAGCGGCACCGCGCCAGCACTGGCGCGGTGGAGCCGAAGACGGGCGGCCACGCAGGGCACAGGCTGGAGCCGATGGTCATGCGCGGGGGACGGAAACTCAAGCTGCGCGATGGAAGCCTAAACGCCCGGATCATCCAGTGGATGAAAGTGGAGCCCTTGGGACCGAAGTCGGTTCGCGAGGTGTCGATCGCAATGAACACGCCTGCCGCTCCGACCCGCAGCGCTCTTGTTCGATTGGTCGAAGGCGGATGGCTCGGAAAGACCAATGATTCCAAGTACCAGTACGTGCCGGAGACCGATGCCGACACGCCGACCTAGAAAGCCGAAAGGCCCCCGTTGCGCCGAGGGCCTTTCGGTACATTCACGCGGACACCCGTGGGGTGCAGCGGGTCACTTGAGCGGTGAACCCTGCGACTCTACCACGGCTGCCCATCCACGTGAAGTTTTGCTGGGGCGGCCGGGGAGGACGACATGCGAAAGCGCGTCTCGGCCGCCTTAGCGGCCATCGGGCAGCGCAGCCCGATTCTGCTCAAACAAGAGTAGGCACGGACGGGGCCGGGGTCGTCGACCGGCCCCTGTTCTGCTTGACGCTCTCATCAATGCAATCAGCCAGGGAAAACCGCGCATCCGCCCTACCGGTTTCAGGAGAAAATACCGAATGCCAGGACCTGATGACATCGTCCGACGTTCAGCACGTGTTCTGACGGGGTTCATGTCGACCGCTGATGCGACGACGTTCGCTGATGGCGGAATGGTCATCGATAGCCAAGCCTTCATCACGGCGTGGCAGCAACAGCACGCAAAGCTCACTACGCCCATGCACGCTGCGTTTACGCCACCAGCCCTCGCGCCCCTTTCGTCGCCGCAGGCATTGGCGCATGTTGCGACCCTAAAGAGCCACGCGCTATTCACAAAGATCTACGGCGCCGTCGCCCAGATCGAAATGATCGAGTTGGGGCGCCTGATCGCGAGCCAGTGGTGGGTCGACACTCACGTGTCCGGCGGCCTCCACGGCGCGGGGGTTCAGGCTTCCCCGACCGAGGCGGACATTCTAAACAAATGCTTGCCTCCAGATATCGTTCCCCCGGTTCAGGCCGTGCAGTGGGGCGCCGCGCCAAATGGAGTCGTGGTCTACTCCACGAACAACACTCTTGGTGTCGTGGGGCCGAACGTAAATCCGTTAACGGGGCAGATCACATACGCTGTCGGACCCGGAGCGAACCTCATGCTAGTGCGTGAGTTCGCCGGTCGCTACGTACTGGTGAACGGCTACCATCGCGCTTGGCTTCTGCGGTCGCGCGGGGTTTCTATGGTGCCGGCGGTGATAACGCATGTCGCAGCTCAAAAGGATGTCGCGCCGGAGCCCGGCTTCATTCCGGAGCCGATTCTCTTCGGCGCAAGGCCACCGACGATAGACGATTTCTTCGACAATACGCTGTCAAGCGACATCGAGGTGCGGGCGATCCTGAAAGCGGTGAAGATCACCGCTGAGGTTTCGATTGTGCCGCGCCTTCTCTACTGATGCGACGAAACAGGCGCACGCACGGTCGGCTGAGCGGCTTCCAGCGCGCTTGCCGTCAAGCGCAACGTTCCTACCCACACCCCCGTGCCCCACGTCAAAGGGTGCGACGGCGGGGAAGCTGGAGCGTTACAGGGAACAGCGGGGCCGCTCGTCGGAGTGCCATCTGGAGTGACAAACGTCGTGTCGCTAGGCTTGGTGTTCATTCATCGTCCCCGGTTTAGCGGCATCAGCGAGATCTGGCCAGAATGGAAGATACCCCTGACACGGCAGGAAGGGAAGCGACCAGCATAATGCGGCGCGTTGTGAGCCGCCACTAATCAGCCTGATCGAAGCTCCCACCTAGACGAATCACCTAGAACGCACGGCCGTTTCGGCGCTTCTCATCGGCCACGATGGATGCGCGTACTGCCGTTGCCGCCGAGTTGACTGGACCCTCATGGAGGACGGCATAGAAGCGCCTCTTGCTGCCTTCTGTTGCATGGCTCCACGCGTAGGCCCGCGTCGCGGTGGGGTGGCCGTGCAGGTCGAACACCTGGACTTCCCCCTCCCAAACGGTCTTGCCGTTGAACGTCTCGCGCACGGGCAGGCTCTCGACGTGCGTTGCCTCCGCGCCGTGAAGGTGGCGGATGGCGTCGATCAGCGCTGGCAGTCCGGCCGGGTCCATGCGCCTACTCATCTACCGCAAAGGGGGCGCGCTTGTTGATCCAGCGGATCAGCGTTGAGCGGTTGATGTTCAACTCCGCTACGATTTTCGCGCAGTGCCGAGAGAAGACCTGCTCTAGCACGGCCTCCGTCAGCACCCACCGGCCGCGCGGCTTGTTGCGCAGACCGAGCCGATCCAGTTTGCGCAGGAGCGTAGTCTTCGCGATTTGCAGCTCGCGCATCGTCTTGCCCCGGCTTCTGTTGTTCCGAGCGAACGACGCCTTGATCGCGATGGTCTCGATCTCTTCCAGCGTCTTGCCGGGCAGAAGAATCCAGTCCGTCTCGGCTCGCATCTCGCGCGGCATCAGAGCGCGTCCGGCGTAAAGGGCGCGGCGCGGTTCAGCCACCGGACGAACACGGCATCAGCGCAGCGCAGCTCGGCGCAGATCAGGATGCGGTGTTGACGGAAGACGCGAGCGATCTCGCCATCGCTCAGACGGTTCGGACGGCCTTCCTTGCTGATCGTGCCGCGCAGACCGTACCTGTTGAGCCGACGCGTCAGCGCAGCGCGCGAGATCCCGAGCGTGCGGCACATCTGACGCACGTTGCCGCCCGTGCGCTGCCACGCGACCACGACGGCCATCTCTTGCACTTGTTTGAGGGTCAAGCCTTCGATGCACACCAGACCGGGGATAGGCATCCGGCGAGCCTGAACCGCCCCCCAACCGCTCCGCGAGCGCGAAAGCAAAACCGACCATTACCCCAGATCCGGACGAACAGTGGCGATCGGCGCGAGGCCGCAAACCTCACCTCGCCGGATTGATTCCAACCGGCAAAGGGTCTACGACTGAATGGCGTGGGGGAGCGCACTCGACGGGAGATGCCGCCGTTCTGGGTGGTGGCGCTGGCGTGGCTCGGCGTCGTCGTCTTCGTCATGGTGCAGCAGGAAACGGTCGGCCTCGCCACCGGCGAAAGGTCGCCGTTCTGGCCGCTCCTCGGATACCACCTGACGAGCTGCGGATTGTGGGCGCTCTTCACCCCGGCAATCTGGGAGATCACGAGGCGCTTTTCCTTCCAGCACAAGCTGCGCGACGTCTGCGTCCACATCGCCGCCAACTTCTTCCTCATCGCGGTGGAGTCGGCGGCGGTCGACATCATCCTGCACGGCTCGGTCATCCTCGCGCCCGGCATCCCCCAGCGGATGCTACGGCTGACCTTGATCGACTCGTTCTCGTACGCGGGAGTGATGGCGGTGGGGCTCTTGCTGCTGTCGCGGGCGCGGGTCGAGCGGCTGGAGTTGAGCCTCGCCGAGGTGCGGCTGGAAGCGCTCGAGGCGCAGCTCAGGCCGCATTTCCTCTTCAACGCGCTCAACACCGTTTCTTCGCTGGTGCGCGCGGGCGACGGCAACGGGGCGGTGCGGGCGGTGGCGGCGCTGGGAGACGTGCTGCGCGGGTCGTTGCGAAGGACCGGCAACGAGGTGGCGCTGCACGAGGAGCTTTCGCTGGCCGAGCGGTATCTCGATCTGGAGCGGACGCGCTTCGGCGAGAAGCTGCGCTACCGGGTCACTGCCGAGGCCGAAGTCGCGCAGGCCCAGGTGCCGCCGCTCCTCTTGCAGCCCCTGGTGGAAAACGCGCTCGCGCACGGCCGCGGAAAGGACGGCAGCGCGGAAGTGGAGATCCACGTCGAGCGCAGCGGCAAGGACTTGCGCATCGAGGTCCGCGACGCCGGCAGCGGACCCTCGGCGGGGAAGCCGGACGGCATCGGTCTCGCCAACACCCGGGCGCGGCTGACCCATCTCTACGGCGAACGCGGCCGGCTGGAAGTGCTGGCGCGCGCCGGCGGCGGGGCGGTCACCATGGTGTCTCTGCCGCTGCGAGAGCTCGCGACATGACCGAGCGGCTGCGCGTCGCGGTGGTCGAGGACGAGCCTCCTGCGCGCGCCGCCTTGCGCGGGCTCGTCGAACGCGATCCGCGGCTCGAGCTTTCCTGTGCCGCGGCCGGCGTGGAAGAGGCGCTGCCCGAGCTCTTGCAGCGTCCCGCCCGGCTGCTCTTCCTCGACATCCAACTCGGACCGCGCACCGGCTTCGACCTGCTCGAGGCGCTCGGACCTTCGCGGCCGAAGGCGGTGGTGTTCGTCACCGCCTCGGAGGAGCACGCGGTGCGAGCCTTCGACGTGGCCGCCGTCGACTATCTGTTGAAGCCGTTCGACGACCACCGCTTCCAGCTCGCCGTCTCCCGCGCGCGCGATCGGCTGCAGCTCGGCGCGGACGTGCCTGACGGGAGGCTGGCGCTGCGCGACGGCGCGCGGGCCACCTTCTTGCGGCTCGACGAGATCGATTGGATCGAGGCGCAGGACTACTACGTCGAGGTCCACGCCGGCGCCCAGACCTGGCTGCATCGCGAGACGCTCCAGGATCTCTTGCAGCGCCTGGACAGCTCGGAGTTCGCGCGCATCCATCGCTCTCTGGTGGTGCGGGTCGACCGCATCCGGGAAGTGCGTTCGCTTCCCTCCGGCGATGGGTCGATCGTGCTTCGCGACGGCACCGAACTGCGCTTGAGCCGGAGCCGCCGCGAAGCCTTGCATCGGGTGCTCGGCCTCTAGAACTTCAAGAGGTAGCACTCAGGCGCGTTCGACACGAGCAGGCAGTTCGACGCGGCGCCGGTGGGGAGGTCCGGACCTCCACCTCCGCCTCCTCCGCCTCCTCCTCCGCCACCGCCGCCACCGCCACCGCCGCCTCCACCGCCGCCTCCTCCGCCCGGGCCGACGCTGCCGCTACCCGGCCCGGAGTTGTTGCCGCTACTGCCGCTGCCGGGGCCGCCGTTGTCATAGTCCGGAGGAGGGCACCCGCCGGGGCCCATGCTTCCGTTGAAGCCCGCGCCGTCGCAGCCGTCGCCGGAGCCGGGTGGGCCGCGCGTGTACGGCGATCCGTTCGAGTCGCTCCAGGGATTCGAATGGCCGTTGCCGGCGTTCGGATCCTTCGGGTCGTTGTGCCCGAGCGGATCCGGGTGCGTGATGAACGGCTTGATGAAGGTCGCGAAGCACTGCTGCACGCAAGCCGCGCCGGCGTTCTGCACCTGCGGGATGTGGGTGCAGAGATCGAGCACCCGCGCGAAGGTGGCGGTGAACGATCCGAACAGCTTGAACGTCTCCGAGGGATGGATGCTCGTCAGATCGGCAGCGAGCTGGTTCCAGAGCTGCGCTTTGGCGGTGGGGAACAGGTTCGCGTAAGAGACGTGCGGCGAGCGGATGCGCTCCATCTCCTGATGCACCCGCTGCAAGTCGTTCCACAACACGCCCGCGTCGTACCCCGCCTGCAGATACGTCTGCCGGAACTGTCGGAACGACGCCATTGCCGAGGAGACGTGGCTCGCGTCCAATTCACCGGTGAAGTCGATCATCTGGTCCACGACCGCGTCGTAGGTGGCGGCGAGGAAGCCGAGCGCGAGGCCCGCGTCGGTGGCGGAGCCAGAGGTGTAGTTGCAGCCTGCCTGCAGGCTTCCCGACGCGAGCGGCCCCGGCCCCTGCGCGCAGCACTGGACGCAGAGCGTGTTGCAGGTCTGGGCATGGCTCGCATCGGCGAGCTGTCCGTTGAAGTCGAGCTCGCAGCCCGGCGTCCGCGCGGTGGCGCTCACGCAGCCCTCGCCGAAGACCTGGTCGAAGTACGTCGGGACGGGGACGGCGCCCGCCGCGGCTGCCGAGAGCGAGAGGGCCGCAAGGCCGATGCGAATGGGATTCATGGTGGCGGTCCTCATGGGTTGGCGAAGCCGGATTGGTTCGAGCTCTGCGCGGCGGGGTGGCGGGTCGAGATGGAAGCGACGCCGAAGTCGTCGACGCGGCGGACCTCGCGCGCGATCGAAGCTTGTGGGGTGCGAATCTCGTCCGCGGTCTGGATCCAATGTTCGTTGATGTCGGTGGCGAACTCGCGCATCAGCTCGCCGCTCGGGCCGTAGAGGCGCCAGGTGTGCTGAAACGGCGCGGAGGGCTCCGCGTCCTGGATGTAGACGATCCGATCGTCCGCGTCCTTCAGCACCGTCGAGTACGGATCGCAGGCGTCCTGGTTCGGCGACAACGAATACGTCTGCAGCGCCATGCCCTGGTTCGGGCGGCAGTTGGGGCGGACGCCGCGGTACGCGTTCACCGTCGCCTGCGTCGAAGGCGGAGCGATGGCCGACACCCCGCCCACCGCGAGAAGAGACCCGCCCGAGTCGTATTCGTAGAGACCCGACGACTGCTGCGGGCCGGCCCGGTAGGTGGTGGTCACGCTGCCGATCCGGGTGATGCCGCTCGGGTCGGGGGTGAAGCTGTCGATGGTGCCGTCGGCGTGGCTCATGCTCGCAAGCTCGCCGGTCGGCGCGTAGCCGATGGCCGGCAACCACGACTGCGCCGCGCCGTCTTCGGTCCCCGCCATCGAGATGAGCAGCCGCTGGTCCCACGCGTACGAGAGCGACCGCGCAGTCCCCGGATTCGCCGCGAGGCACATGGCGGTGCCGCATTGGGGCCAGGTGCAGATGGTGCACGACGGGTACGTGAGAGAGGTGAGGTCGCCGCTCTCGCCGTAGCCGCGCGACTCGACGAACTGCCGCTGCGGCCCGCTGAAGGTGTCGACGAAGACGCTGGTGGTCAGCCGGGAAACCCGCGCGCCGGGTCCCGCGTAGCTCAGCTCGCGAACCACCTGGTCGTCGTTGCCGGCGAACGGCGGCGGGACCCCGCCGACGTCGAACCAGTTGTGGCCGATGCTCTTCCACAGCCTGCCGGTGCGGCGATCGGGGTCGTTCGCCGCGGTGCCGTAGACGAACTCCTTCAAGGGCCGCCCGCCGTGCAGCGGATCGCGCACCGCCACCACCCGCTCCGCCGCGTCGTAGTCCCAGGTGCGGTGGTTGATGGGATCGAGCACGTCGTGGGCATGGCCGCGGGCGTCGAACTGCGAGGAGGTGGTCCACTGCCACTGCACGTCCTGGTCCGGCGTGGAGGTGACCGAGGAGGTGACGAACCCGCGCCCGTCGATGGTGTTGGTGGTGCGGACGGTGCCGTTGACCGAGATTTGCAAGGGCCGGCCGGCGAGATCGCGGACGTAGCTCGTGACGTCGGTGACGGTGAACGGTCCGTTGCCGTGGCGCGTCTGCGTGACCGAGACGAGGGCGCCTTCGCGGTCGCGCTCCTCGGTGATGGTCTCTGGCGCTTCGTAGGAGACTCCGGGGCCGCCGGCGGTCTGCGGCGGGCCGTACGCCCAGGCCTTGTTGTGGGTGCGGGCCGCGAGCCGCGCTCCGGTGAACGAGCGGGTGATGACCTCCGCGCCCCTTTGCCGCCGCGTCCAACGGCCGAACGCATCGAAGGAAGACCAGGTGGTGGCGACGCGCGCGCTGCCGGAGGCGCCGGGTTCGGTGCGGCTGACGAGGTGGCCCATCGCATCGTGCGATTCGGCCACCTCCTTGAAGGCGCCGGAGGGCAACGACGTCTGCCGCAGCGCCACCCGGCCGAAGGCGTCCAGCGAAACGAGCTCACCCGCGAGCATCGCCCCGGAGCTCGACAGGGTGAGCGTCTTGATGCGCTCGGGCGTTCCCGGGATGGCGAAGGTGTAGGTGATCTGCGTGCGGGCGCCGTCGCCGGAGGCCGGCGTCGTCCCGATCCGCCGGCCCATGAAGTCGTAGGCGAAGGCGGTGGTGAAGCCGGAGGAGTCGGTGCTGGAGCTGACGAGGCCCGACGGCGCGTCCACCCCGACGTGCAAGGTGTCGGCAGGGACTGCGTTGCCGGCCGCATCCAGATACGTGGACACCGCGCGAACGCCGGCGACATAGGTGTGGTCGATGCGGTACTGCGGCGCGATCCCGCCGAACTGGCAGAGGTCGGAAGGCACCGGCAGCGTCTGCAGATCGCCGCCGTAGGAGCGCTCGCTGATGACGTTCCCGGAGCCGTCGCGCAGCGTCTCCGCGACCAGGTCGTGCGGCCCGGGCCCCGAGGACGGCGTGAGCAGCGTGCGGGTGCGAACCAGCCCGCCGAAGGCATCGAAGCAGGCGTCGGTCTCGCTCGCGGAAGTGGCGCGGGTCTGCGTGCGGGTCGACCAGGTCTCGGCCAGCCAGCGGTCGTACATCGACGGCGCGCGAAACGACGACGGCCAGGAGCCCGCGAGCGGAACGAAGCTCGTGCGCGAGACCAGCGCGTCGGCCGAGCCGAGCGTGCCGGTGCTGGTGACGGTGCGGTAGTGACCGAGGCCGTCGTAGTCGCTGCTGGCGGCGTCCTTGTAGCGGGCAGCCCCGGTTGCGTCGAGGTCGTCCCAGTAGACTTCCTTCGTCCCCGAAAGCCTGCGGTTGGTGGCGGCGCACTCGAGCGCGTCCGCGTTGCAGTTCGTGTCCTGTTCGAAGGCCGAGTAGGTGGAGCGAAGCACGGGGCATCCGGAGGCGCAGGCGAGCACCTCGTGCGAGATGAAGCGCGTGCCGGTCGAGTCGGAACGTTCCCGCGCGAAAGGCAGCCCGTATTCGGACTTGCCGGCGGTCACCCCGTTTGCCCCTGCAGCGCCGCTGGTGCCGTCGAGGCTGAAGTAGTAGCGGTGGACGCCGCCCGTCGGCAGTCCGAGCGCCACCACCTCCTCGACCGGCCCGCAGTACGCCTTCTGAGCGGTGGTGGTGCCGAGCTTGGTCGTGACCCCGTACGTCCAGGTGCCGATGTCCGTTCCGGCGGCATCGTAGGCGTCGCGCTGGCTGACTCCCACCGCCTGGGTGACGAAGGGCGGCGGCGGAGCGGCGCAATTCATCGGCGGATAGCTGCGCGTCGCGTAGGTGTACCCGTGCGAACCGAGCGTCGGCAGCGTGTGCCGCACGAGCCTGCCCGCATTGGTGCAGGAGGTGGCGGGCGCGTAGGTGAAGGAGTGGGTGGTGCCGTCCGGCTGCGTGATCGAGCGGAGGAGCGGCACCGCCACCGTCGCTGAGAAGGCGGCGTTGTCGTGCTCGCAGGAGCGCGGAATGGTGGCGACGTCGTAAGTGAACCGCCACACCACCGGGTCGCTGCCGAAGGTGGTGGTGGTGACGGTGTCGAGGATGGCAGCGTAATGCGCGGCGGGATCGGCGCGATAGGACAGGGTCTGCACGCGACCGGTCGTGTCGGTCAGGACCACCAGCGTCGAGCTGGGATACGACAGCGTGTAGCCGTTGCCGTAGCCGTCGAGGTGGGCGGTGAGGCGGAAGACGCCGGTCGCGGGCGCGAAGTCCTCGGTCGAGCCGTCGGGGAATTCGATGCGCCGCAAAGAAGCGTTGATCTGGCGCATGCGCAGGACGCTGCCGTCGCGGGTGAAGGCGACGAGCTGTCCCGCGGGATCGGTCGTGCACACCCCACCGCCCGCGCCGCACTCCGCGTCGACGTTGCAGAAGTTGCGAGCCACGCTGCAGAACCTGCCCGCGCCTTCGGCGGCGTCGGTCGGGGCGCCGTGCACCGTCTGGTAGAACGGATGGACCCGTCCGGACGCGTCCAGGTAGAGCCAGCGCGGGCCCTGATTGAACGACGAATGCGGCGCGAGCAAGCGCGAGAAGCCGACCGTCCAGCCGAGGCCGGCGTCGAAGAAGGGCGCAGGCACCGCGGTACGCGTCCCCGCCGCCGACCCTTCGAATTCCCAGACGCTCGAGCTGTAGACGAGGGCCAGCGAATACGCGCTGCCGGCCCCGACCGGATATTGAAGGCTGATCGGGATCCGCAGGCTGAGCGTGCCGTTGAAGAGGTCGACGCTCTGATTGTCGTCGCTGTCGGCGGGCATGAAGGCGGCGCCGGCCCGCGCGAGGTTCGGGTGGACGCGGAGCGAGACGTCACCGTGCGCATCGGCCGGCGCCGGCAAGGTCAAGCTCGCGGCCGCCCGTGACGCGACCTTTGGTTGCGGCCGGCCGGCGCCGCAGGCTACCGCGGCCGCGGCGAAAAGAGCGTTCAAGCAGGAGCGGGTTCGTCTCGTGCGCATGTGC
>DASXHM010000014.1:0-18926 GCA_036488495.1 Myxococcales bacterium
AATGCGCTGATGATGCGCGAGCTCGTCACCGGGAAGCCGCAGAAGGCGCCCGAGACGCTCGTGAAAACCTATCCGAAGGAGCTTTCGCCGATTACAAAAGGCGGATGAAGGGGTCTGAACCGGGGGTCGAGCCCATGCTCGCCCGCCTGTCCCGAGAGCTGCCGATCGGCGATTATTTCTACGAGCCCAAATGGGACGGCTTCCGTTGTCTCGCATTTGCCGTCCACGAATCGCTCGAGCTCCTCAGCCGCAACCACAAGCCGCTCGCGCGCTACTTTCCCGAGCTGGTCGATGCGTTCGCGGGCGTGGACGCGGTGGTGGACGGCGAGATCGTCATCGAGCGACCGGACGGCTTCGATTTCGCGGCGCTGCTCGGCCGGGTGCATCCAGCGGCCTCGCGGGTCGAGCGGCTGCGGCGGGAAGCGCCGGCGACGTTCATTGCCTTCGATCTGCTCGCGCAGGGCAACGAGGACCTTTGCGATCGGCCTTTTTATGAGCGCCGCGCGCGGCTCGAGAAGCTTGGCCTGCGCGAGCCCTTGCGGGTGACGCGGGCGACCCGCGATGCAACCGTCGCGAGCGAGTGGCTGCGGACGTTTCAGGGCGGCGGCATCGACGGCGTCGTCGCCAAGGCGGCGGATCTTCGCTACCAACCCGGACGCCGCGCGATGATCAAGGTGAAGCACGAGCACACCCTCGATTGTGTCGTCGCCGGTTTGCGCCTCTTCGACGACTGCACGGTGTCGTCGCTCTTGCTCGGGCTCTACGACGGCGAGGAGCTGCGGCACATCGGGGTTGTCACCAGCTTCTCCGCCCGGCGCCGGAAGGAGCTGTTCCAAGAGCTTCAGCCGTTGTTCGCGCCGCTCGAAGGCCACCCGTGGGAGCGCGGCTTCGGGCTCGGGCACAGCCCGATTGGGCGGCTAGCCGGATCGGCCGGCCGCTGGGACCCTTTGGAGATGTCGCAGGACTGGCTGCCGCTGCGGCCCGAGGTGGTCTGCGAAGTGGCTTACGACCAGGTGGACGCGGGGCGGTTTCGCCACGGTGCGCGGCTGCGGCGCTTCCGTCCCGATCGCGATGCGCGATCCTGCACCTTCGACCAGCTCGTTGCGAAGCATGAGATCGCACTCGGAGCTTGAGGCGTTCGGCCGCACGCTGCGCGTCTCCAGCCTGGACCGGGTGCTGTGGCCGCTGGCGAACTTTACCAAGCGCGATCTGCTCGACTACCTGTCCGCGATTGCGCCCACGATGCTCCCGCACCTGAAAGGACGGCCGATGACGCTCGCGCGGTTTCCCACCGGCGTGGAGGGGCGCGGGTGGTTTCAGACCAATTGCCCGAACGGACGTCCCGACTGGCTGCGTGTGCGCGAAGTGCCGGGCAAGAACGGGCAGCGGTTTCAATATGCGCTTCTCGAAGAGCCGGCGGCCATTCTCTGGGCGGCCAATCAAGGGGCGCTCGAATTTCATCCTGCGCAGGAGCCGGGCGTGTTGGTCGTCGACCTCGATCCGGGCGAGCCGGCCGGACTGGTCGAATGCTGCGAGGTCGCGCTCTTGTTGCGCGAGCGCTGCGGGCCTGGGGCGGTGGTGAAGACGTCGGGCCTCGCCGGCCTGCACGTGTTCGTGCCGATGCCTGACCGCGCGAAGCTTGCCGAAGCCGGCGACGGCTTTGCGGCGCTCAAGCAGCGCGCGCGGCAAATCGCAGAAGAGCTGGCGCAGCAGCACCCCGATCGCATCACCGCCAAGATGCTGCGCAGCCTCCGCCCAGGAAAAGTCTTCATCGACTGGGGCCAGAACGACGAAACCAAATCGATGGCGGCCGCCTATTCACCGCGCGCCGCGCCTTATCCATTCATCTCGACCCCGATCGCCTGGGCGGAGGTGGAAGAGGCAGCGAAGACCCGCGACGCGCGGGGACTCCGCTTCTTGCCGCGCGAAGTGCTTGCGCGGGTGGAAAAGCACGGCGACCTCTTCCGCATCTGATACGAGAGAACCAGCGTGGAACACTTCGACGTCCTCATCATCGGCGCAGGCCTCTCCGGAGTGGGCGCCGCCTGGCACCTGCAGACGATGTGCCCGGCGAAGACCTACGCCATCCTCGAAGGCCGCGCTGCGATGGGCGGCACCTGGGATCTCTTCCGCTATCCGGGCGTCCGCTCCGATTCCGACATGTACACGCTCGGCTATCGCTTCCGGCCGTGGCGCGAGCGCAAGGCCATTGCCGACGGCGAATCGATCCGCAAGTACATCATCGACACCGCCCGCGAGAACGGCATCGACCGGAAGATCCGCTTCAACGAGCGGGTGACGCAGGCGGAATGGTCTTCCGCGGATGCGCGCTGGACCGTCACCACCAACGCCGGGCAGTACACCTGCCAGTTCCTCTATAGCTGCACCGGCTATTACGATTACGAGCGCGGCTACACGCCCGACTGGCCCGATCTGCAGCGGTTCAAGGGCGCGGTCATCCATCCGCAGCAATGGCCGGAAGGGTTCGGCGGAGAGGGAAAGCGCATCGTCGTCATCGGCAGCGGGGCCACGGCGGTGACGCTGGTCCCGGCGTTGGCGGACAAGGCGGCGCACGTCACCATGCTGCAAAGGTCGCCGACATACATGGCGCAGATGCCGGCCAACGACGCGATTGCGAATTGGCTGCGCAAGCTGCTGCCGGATCGCGCTTCCTATGCGGTGACCCGCTGGAAGAACGTCCTGCGCGCGATCTTCTATTACACGCTCTCGCGCAGGCGCCCGGGGGCGATGAAGAAGCTCTTGCGGCTCGGTGTGCGGCGCGCGCTCGGCCGCGAGTTCGACGTCGAGACGCATTTCACCCCGCGCTATGAGCCGTGGGACGAGCGGCTCTGCATCGTTCCCGACGGCGATCTGTTCCAGGCCATCAAGGGCGGCCGGGCTTCCATCGTCACTGGCCAAATCGAGGCGTTCACCGAAAAGGGCATCCGCCTCGCTTCGGGGCACGAGCTTCCGGCCGACGTCATCGTCACCGCCACGGGGCTGCGGATGAAGCTGCTCAGTGGCTTGTCCTTGGTGGTGGATGGAAAGCCCGTCAACCTGGCGGAGACGGTCGCTTACAAGGGCATGATGTTCAGCGGCGTGCCGAATCTCGTCGCGGCATTCGGCTACACCAACGCTTCGTGGACGCTGAAGTGCGATCTGACTGCCGAGCACGCCTGCCGGATGTTCAATCACATGGAGAAGCACGGTTACGCGCAGGTCACCGCCCGCGCCGGCGACCAGACCGCGACCGAGCCGGTCATCAACCTGCAATCCGGCTACGTGAAGCGCGCGCTCGGCTCGCTGCCGCGCCAAGGGGCGCGGGCGCCGTGGAGGCTGCACCAGAATTATTTGAAAGACCTGGCGCTCCTCCGCTATGGCCGCGTCGACGATCCGGCGCTCGAATTTCAATCGGTGGCGCCGCGCGCCGTCTTGGGGCGGTCCGCGCGATAGCGCAGCGGATCGACGGGCGCTCCGGCCAGGTCGAGTTGGTAATGCAGGTGCGGGCCGGTCGAGCGTCCAGTGTTGCCGCTTCGCGCGATGATCTGCCCGCGCTGCACCCGCTGCCCGTCGCGCACCAAGAGCTCGTCGTTGTGGCAATAGATGGTGACCACTCCTCCGCCGTGGTCGAGCACGATGGCGCGTCCATTGGCTGCGTCTTCGCCGGCGCGGCGGACGATGCCTGCGCCGGACGCGCGCACCGGCGTTCCCACCGAGGTGCCGAGGTCGACTCCCGCATGGAGCCGCCTTCCGCCGAGGATGGGATGGCTTCTGAATCCGAACGGCGAAGTGATGTGCACCGTTTCTGGAAGCGGCCACGAAAGCGCATAGGCGCCGCCGTTCATCAAGGCCTGGGCGGCCCGCGAGACCTGCGGCGCTGCCGAAGGCGGGAGCTCCCGCGCGAGGCTCTCCAGATCGGCATCGCTGCCGGCGCGGCGCACGGCGTAGCGGGTAGCTTCGTCGCCGGCAAAGAGCGCGAGCACCGCGGCCTGGTCGGAGCCAAGCTCAGTGGACAAGGTGCGCAGCCGCCCCTGCAATTCTCGCGGCGTGCTCTCGTGCATGACCGACCAGGCGCCGTAGGCGAGCGCCTGCGCGGGCGGAACCGGGGCCACGAGCGGAGGTGGCGGAGGCGGCGTGACCGGCAGCGAGCCGGCGCCGTAATACGAAAGGAGCGGCCGCGCGCTGGAGCGGACTTTCAAGAACCACGCCGCTGCTTCGCGGACCAGCGCGCCGCCCGGCGTGTGCCAGAAGGCGGCCCACAGACAGAGCGCTGCGAGCACCGCCTCGATGGGGGCGAACCTTCGCATCAGCGAAACGCCCCGAAGGCGGCTATCGCCAGCGGGAGAAGCAGCGCCAGCGTGAGGCGGCTCGGCTTGGGTCGCGTCGCCTCTCGCTCGAGAAAGCGAAATCCGGCCCGCGGGACGAGGAGCGCAAGCAAGAGGAACAAGACCAGCGCCGCGACCGCGCCGGCCACGAACGGCAGATGCAACAGCGTGGCGCGCACGAGCCTCGCCACCGCGCACGCTCCGGCCACGGTGAGGAGCAGCGCCGCCAGCGGCCGCACCAGTCGCCACGCGGGCAGCCTGCGAAAGAAGAGCCGCGCGAGCCGGATCTCCTGCGTGCCGGAGCGCTCGTCGTAGCCGAGGAGCGGCGCCGCCACCAGCACGTCGGCACAAAGCTCGAGGACCAGCGCGATACCGCGCGACAGCCAGGTGCGCTGCGCCGAGCTGACGATGTCGACCAGCGGCGCGAGGAACGAAACCCGCGCGAAGAGCGCATCGACCTGGGTGGCAAAGAGAAGCGCGCGGTGGGCGATGACTTCCGCGGCGGCGTGCGCGCCGACCGCCGCCAGCGCGCAGAGCCCGATCGGCAAGAACGCCCAACGAAAGCGGCCCACGCGAGGTCAGCGCCACTCGCGCAAGGTGCGGTGGTCGAACGGCGAAAAACGCATGCCGCGAAGCTTATCTCAAGCGCTCGCCTGGGTCTGCGCGCGTCCCGCCGCGCCGTGATTCAGGGCGGCGACCAGCGACACGCCGCCGATGATGTTCCCGAACAGCGCGGGCAAAAGGAAGTGCATCAAGAAGCCGCCGACCGACATCTGCCCGGTGGTCACGAGCAAGAGCTTGTCGACCGATCCGGCGATGACGTGCGCGAGCTCGGCAAGCCCGACGACGTAGGTAATGAGGATGATCACCAAGACCCGCGCCGACTGCGATGCGGGCATGAGCCACACCATCAGCGCGATCAGCCAGCCGGCGAAGATGCCGCGCAAGAGGATGGTCCCGAACGGGTCGTCCATTCCCTTCTTCGAAATGTCGATCATCGCCGCCTGGTGGTGCGCGTCGAAGACCGCTGTATGGCCAATCACCCAAGCGATGACGAGGGCGCCGAGCAAGTTTCCCAGGACGACGATGCCCCACAGCCGCAGCACCTTCGCGAGAACGAAGCGGTTCTTGTGGTTCAGAAATGGCAGCATCACCGTCAGCGTGTTCTCGGTGAAGAGCTGCTGCCGGCCCAGCACGACGATGAGGAAGCCCATGCTGTAGCCGAGCTTGGAGACGAGCGGGCGCCAGGCCGTATCCGGCAGTCCGGCGCGCAAAAGCCCCTCGGTGATGAGCGAGAAGCCCATCGACAGGCCGGCTGCCAGTGCGGAGAGGAAAAGCGCACTGGTCCCCCGCTCCAGCTCGTCCTTGCCTTCGAGGTAGATGGCCTCGTAGACGACGGTCGGGGCGGGCGCGCTGCGCTCCTCCGCTTCTTGGCGAATCTTTTCCTTTGCCGGCATTGCCGACAAACCTGTGTCGCGGGCTACCGAGCCGCCAGTGCCACCCCCGCCCGGACGACGCCCCCGAGGGCCAGAAGCTCAACCGAAAAGAGCCATTCCTTGGCTTTCGGCTGCGCGACAATCAAGAGCGCGACAGCCGCGCAGAATGCCAACAGCGGAATGATCTTGGGTGCGCGGTAACGGCGGGCACGGTCCGGCAGCCGGAAGCGCAGGATCAACGTGGCGAGGCAGGTGAGCGCGTAGCCGGAGAGGATGACGACGTTGCTCACGTCCACGAGCGATGCGTAACCGAGCATGATGGCGAGGCCGCACGCGAAGGCGGTCGAAGTGACGATGGCGGGGCGGAATTCGGCGAGAGGCCGCGGCAGGTGCCCGTCGCGAGCCAGCGCCATGAAGTAGCGCGGCGCCACCAGTGCGACACCGGCGCAGAAACCCAGCATGGAGACGAGCGCGGTGACGCCGATCAGGTGCGCACCAAACGGCCCGAGAGCGCGCGCGCCCACGTCGGGTAAGGGCTGCTCGATGTTCGCGAGGTCCGGCAGGGCGCCGAGCGAGACGAGCTGCAACAGCGCGTAGAGCAGCGATGCCCCGGCGATGCTGCCGACCACGGCGATGGGAACGTTGCGCTTCGCGTCGCGCACTTCGCCCGCGGGGACTGCCGCGTACTCGAAGCCCGACATCATGAAGATGGAGAGGAAGGCCGCTTGCGCGATGCCGTGGCCGTCGAAGGAGAGTGCGGCGTGCGGGGCGAAGCGGAGGCCCGCGAGCGCGACCAGGATGAGCGGCGCGATCTTGAGCAAGGACAGCGTGGTGGAGGCGCGGCCTCCGGCTTTCACGCCGCGCAGGTTGATGGCGCCGAAGAGGACGATGATGCCGCACGCGATGGGCGCACGCAGCGCGTTGGCTTCGGGCCAATACCGCGCCAGCGCGCCCGCAAATCCGGAAGCGACCGCCGCGAGGCCGAGCACGCCGACCGCCATTCCCAGCCAGCCCACGGCGAAACCGGCGAGCTTGCCGAAGGCGTCCCGCGAGTAGACGTAGGGGCCGCCGGACTCGTCGTACATCGAGCCCAATTCGGCGAAGCAGAGGGCGATGAGGACGCAGAGCGCCCCGCAGGCGAGGACTCCGGCGACGCTCGCGCCACCCCCGGCTTTGGCGAGGGGAGCGACGAGCAGGTAGATGCCGCTCCCGACGATCCCGTTGATGCCGATCCCGACCGTGTCGAGGAGGCTGAGCTCTCGCTTCAAGACAGCGCCTTGCGCACCCGGTCAATCCACCGCCGCAATGACGACGCATCGGCCGTTAGGTCATCCGGATTGAAATCCTGGAGGTGTTCGACCAATGTTTTCCCGAAGAGATCTTTTGCTGCGGCTGCCTTCGCGTCGCGTAGGCCTTCGGCGCCGGCATGACCACGACAAGAAAGTACCCACGATTCGATTTCTTCGATGGCCACACCGCCGGCAACCTTCATCGTTTGATTGGCAGAGATTTCCTTGATGGCTGCCTCTATCGCGTGCTCGCGAGCCTCTCCGCGGTCGCGATCACGGGAGAAAACCAGCACGTCGCAGTGGCTCTCTCTCGCTTTCAGTGCCGCGCCGAGGACGTTTCGCGTCTCGGGCTTTCGGAAGTCGCCTGGCTTCGCCTTGGGAATATCCTTCCAGACAATGGCATCCTTGATCACCCACCCGCTCGGAACGACCCGCCTCAGCAGGGCCTCGAGAACCGCGATCTCCGGCGTCGGAGAGCGATAAGGACGCGCAAAAGACCAGCCGCCGAGCTCCGTGCGGCCTTCGCCAGCGAGAAAGATCTGCTTCAAGCCTCGTCGCCCTCTTCGCCGGTCAGCAGGGGCTTTTCGTCAGTGCCATTCGCGTAGCTGAGCCACAGCTCACCCAAGGCATAGACCTTGGATCGTTCTTCGAAGTGCGGAGTGTCTGAAATCAAGTTCACCTGTGTGCCGAACTCGCGCGTGCGCGTAACAACCGAGACCTCACTAGGTTTGAGCTCATTGATGACGAGCGGATTGTGCGTCGCGATGATGACTTGAGTGCCTGATTCGGAGATCTCTCGCAGGATGCGCATCACCTCGGCAATACGTGCAGGATGTAATCCCGTCTCGGGCTCCTCGACCGCAGGCAACGCGCCGCCGCCCAAGGCGCGCACGCAAGCATAAGCGAGGTAGTAGAGAATGCCCTCGCTCATCGTGTCGGCATCGATGCGGGTGCCATCGACTAACTCTGCTGCGACCCGCTTTTCCGAACTCGAGATGTTGCGAAGTTGAATGCGCGCTAATGCCGGGAATAGCTTCGTCATCCCAGATGAAATTGTCCTGAGTGCGTCGTCCGCCCGGTTGTTCAAGAGATCAAGGACGCCGGGCAATCCCAGGCCGCGATTCGTTACGAATTCTAAAGCGCGCTGCTCCTCGATTAGCGTGCTTGGCTTCCTCAGCGCCTCGGCGTCGAATCGGCAGACGCGAGCGGGTCGTTGGATCCATTGGCGCGCGCGCGCTACTACGTCCGGGGCAAGGATACCGCCGTAAAGTGAAGCCCTCGTGTTCGCGACTTCGAAGGGCAACTCGTCGATCTTGCCGCTCAGTTCAAAATGATCTCCTAGAGCGAATTTTTGACCGCCGCCGAAGTAATTGACGCTCGTCACGATAGCGCGCAGCAGCGTGCTCTTCCCGCTGTCGTTTGGACCGATGAACGCGTGCAGCGGCGTGAGCATGCAGTGCACGTCCTTCAACGGCCCGTAATCTTTCGCGTGGAACTCGGTGATCACGCTCGTCTCCTGCCGTCGAGCGTACACCCACCCCGCAGCGCGGCAACTTTCACAGCGGGATGTTGCCGTGTTTGCGCTGCGGGACTTCCTGCCGCTTGTTGCGGAGCATCAAGAGCGCCCTGCAGAGCTGCGGCCGGGTGTCCTCCGGCAGGATCACCTCGTCGACATAGCCGAGCTCCGCCGCCTTGTACGGATTGGCAAACGTATCGCGGTACGTCTGCACCAGTTCCTGCTTCGCCTGCGCCGCGTCCTTCGCCTTCGCCAATTCATTGCGAAAGACGATGTTCACCGCGCCGTCCGGACCCATCACCGCGATTTCGGCGGTGGGCCAGGCGAGGTTCACGTCAGCGCGGATGTGCTTCGACGCCATCACGTCGTACGCGCCGCCATAGGCCTTCCGGGTAATCACCGTCAGCTTCGGCACCGTCGCCTCGGCAAAGGCATAGAGCAGCTTCGCGCCGTGGGTGATGATGCCCCCCCATTCCTGCGCGGTTCCGGGCAGAAAGCCCGGAACGTCGACGAAGGTCACGAGCGGAATGTTGAACGCATCGCACGTCCGCACGAAGCGCGCGCCCTTCCGCGACGCATCGATGTCGAGCACCCCAGCCAGAAACGCCGGCTGGTTGGCGACGATGCCCACGGTGCGCCCCGCGAGCCGCGCGAACCCGCAGACGATGTTCTTCGCCCAATGCTCGTGCACCTCCAGGAAGTGCTGATCGTCGACGACGGCGCGGATGACTTCCTTGATGTCGTACGGCTTGTTCGGATTGTCCGGCACGACGGATTTCAGCGACTCCTCGCGGCGGTCGGGCGGGTCGTCGGTCGGGACCATCGGCGGGTCTTCCAGGTTGTTCGAAGGCAGGTAGCTCAAGAGCTCGCGCAAAGTGCGAATGGCGCCCGCTTCGTCCTCGGCAGCGAAGTGCGCGACACCCGAGCGCGCGTTGTGCGCCTGCGCGCCGCCCAGATCCTCCTTCGACACCTCTTCGTGGGTGACGGTCTTGATCACGTCGGGCCCGGTGATGAACATGTAGGACGTGCCCTTGGCCATGACGATGAAGTCGGTGATGGCGGGCGAATACACGGCGCCCCCGGCGCACGGGCCCAAGATGGCCGAAAGCTGGGGCACGACACCCGAGGTGCTGACGTTGCGGTAGAAGATCTCCGCGTAGCCCGCGAGCGAGACGACGCCCTCCTGGATGCGCGCGCCGCCGGAGTCGTTCAAGCCCACGACCGGGCATCCCGTCGAGACCGCGAGCTCCATCACCTTGCAGATCTTCTCCGCATACGCGCCCGAGAGGCTGCCGCCGAAGACGGTGAAGTCCTGCGCGAAGACGAAGACCTGCCGGCCTTCCACGGAGCCGTACCCAGTGACGACGCCATCCCCGAGGATTTTTTTCGCGGACATACCGAAGTCGTCGGTGCGGTGGGTCTTGAACTTGTCGAGCTCGATGAAGCTGCCGGGGTCGAGGAAGAGGTCGATGCGCTCGCGCGCGGTCAGCTTGCCTTCCTGGTGCTGCTTGTCGATGCGCTCCTGGCCGCCGCCCAGCTCCGCCTGGGCTTCCAATGCGGCCAGCTTTTCGCGCGGGGGCAGGTTCTTGAGGCGTTCGGCGCGCTGCGCGGAAGAGATGCCGCCCTGCGGCTCCGGCTGGATCTTGGACTCGCTCATGGGGCGCGCACCCTAGCGCCTGCGCCGGAATCCGGGAAGCCTCGAAACGGCCGTCTGCACCGCGAATGCCAGAGGCGCAGCGCGAAGACGCGGAGCATTGGGGAGGAGCCGGCTCTGCCGGCGACGGGCGGAGCGCGAAGGCGCGGAGCATTGGGGAGGAGCCGGCTTTGCCGGCGACGGGCGGAGCGCGAAGGCGCGGAGCATTGGAGACCAGCGGCCGGGCGGGCGCTCGACTCTTTACGTGAGGGTGGGGCGGCCAAACCTTTGCGCCATGCGCATCGCCCTCGTTGCCGCTGCCGTGTTGTTCGCCTGCACTACGCCCACGCCGCCGCCGCCCGATCGCGCCGCGGTCAACGCCGACACGCAGGCGATCCTGAAGCCGCTCCCGGCGGCCGATAGCTCCGGCCCCATCAGCGGATTCGTCTCGGCGCGCGACCAACAGACGCTCTCGCTCGACTCTGGCGGCCAGCACTTGATTCCCCTGAAGGTCGACGCGCGGACGCCGACGGTGCGCGACGGCCAGAAGGGGACCGCCGGCCAGATCCAGGAGGGCGACGTGGTGCGGGCCGCGTACTCGATCGATCCGGACGGCACTCCGCGGGCGACGCAGTTGGTGGTGAATTCGAAGCCCTTCACCGGCCGGGCGACACCTCCGGGCACCAACGCGGAGCAGCCGCAGCAGGCCGAGGCGGAAGCGCCGAGCGGGAACGGAACCGGAGAGCCGCCGGTGGTGATGGAAGTGACTCCCATCGAGAGCCGCCAGCCGCTGCCGGCGGGTCAGCCGGTCAACGCGAGCAAGACCGCCAGCCAGCCTTCGACGAGCAGCACGCCGGCCAATCGAAATTCGACCAGCTCGCCGCAGCCGCAGCGGTAGTCAAGCCGAGAGCAGCGAGCGATGCGCCACGGCTTCGCGCTCGTGGCGGAGGAGCCACTCCTTGCGGTCCGTGCCCCAGGCGTAGCCGCACATGCCGCCGCCTTTGGCGATGACGCGGTGGCAGGGTACGACGATGCCGATTGGATTCGAGCCATTGGCCGAACCGACTGCCCGCGGGTGTGAACCGAGCAGTGCCGCCAGCTCGCCATACGTGCGCGTCTCGCCCGGTGGAATGTCGCGCAGGAGCTGCCAGACCTTCCGCTGAAACTCGGTCCCGATGGAAGCGAGCGCGAGCCCGTCGAACGCGCGCAGGTTGCCGGCGAAGTATTCGCGTACGCATTCAGCCGCCCGCGACTTCACGCGCTGCCCTTCGAAAGCGCGCTCGAAGCGCAGCGCGCGCAAGGCCTCGCCGTCGAGCGCGAGGTAAGCCATTCCGATCGGCGTCTCCACTTCATCGACTTGCATCATTTGCGAATCCTCCTCGGGCACGGATTGATCGATGGTCGTCCGTCATTGCTTCTGGTCGTCGGGGCTGTAGAGCCACAGCGCGGCGGCGGCCGTCGCGCGCCACGGCCGCCACGCTTCGGCGCGCGCAGAAAGCTCGCGCGGCGTCAGCTTCATCGATTGGCACAGCCCCAGGTCGGCAGCGGGGAATGCATCCGGCTCACCGAGCGCGCGCAAGGCGATCAGCTGCGCCGTCCAGTCTCCGATGCCGGGAACTTCGAGCAACGCTTCCGGCCCCTGCGTCCCATCCAGCCGGACGCGTCCAGAGGCGACGGCCTGCGCGAGCGCGGCAACCGACCGGGCCCGGCTCGCAGGCATTCCGCGCAGCTCGACGGAAGCCAGATTTTCCGGCGTGGGAAAGAGCCGCCCGTGCGGCAACGTCTCGCCGTAGTCGAACACAATGCGATTGGCGAGCTTCCGCGCGGCGGCGACGGTGATCTGCTGGCCGAGGATCGCCCGCACCGCCATCTCGAACGGATCCCACGCGCCCGGAACGCGCAGCCCCGGCCGCAAGAACGGCTTCAAGAGCTCGTCCTTCGCGAGGTGGCGCTCAATCGCGCGCGGGTCGGCGCGGAGGTCGAAGACGCGAGTGACGCGCGCCGCGATCTGCAACGCCTGCGGCGCGAGCACGGGCGGCACCCGCACTTCGAGCGCGTCCTTTCCGCAGCGCACTTCCAGGACTCCTTCGCGCAGCGTCCTCCGCCACGCTCCGTCGCGCACTTCTTCGATGCCGTCCAGAGTGCGCGGAGCGAAAAATCGCAACAGGCGATCGAAGTCGAGCGGCTGCCGGAAGGGAAGCCGCAGCACGAGGCCGTGTTCCGCCACAGGCTTCGAGCGCAGCTCCGTCGGCGTCCGTCCAAACGCTTCGCGCAGCGCATCGTTGAAGCGGCGGACACTCTGAAAACCTGCCGCCAGCGCGACGTCGATCATCGGCAAGGACGACGTCTCGAGAAGCTGCCGCGCGAGGTGCAACCTGCGCGTCCGCAACACTTCGGCAGGCGACGCGCCCAGGTGCTGCGCGAACAGCCGTCGCAGGTGCCGATCGGAGATGCCTAGCCGGTCTGCAAGTCCCGCGGCCTCGCCGGATTCTTCTAGCAGCCGCAGCGCCCGTGACAGCACGGCGGAGGTTCCCGCTTCTGCCGCGGAACCAGGGGCGGCATCCGGCCGGCAACGCATGCAGGCGCGAAAACCCGCCGATTGCGCGGCGGCCGCGCTGGGGAAGAACTCGACGTTCTCGCGCCGCGGAGTCTTCGCCGGACAGCCGGGGCGGCAGTAGATGTGCGTCGTCCGAACGCCGAGGAAGAAGCGCCCCGCAAACCGCGCATCCCGCTCTTCGACCACCTTGTAGAGGGCCTCGGCGTTCATGGCCTGTGTGGATAACACGCGCCCCAACAGGCCGTCGGCCATGCGCGGACATGGAATCGCCAGCGCACGAGCGCCTACCGTCGCAGAAAAGATCGCTGTCCGAAGCGCGCGCGGTTTCCCTTCAAGAGAAAAGCTTTGCCCTACGAATACCGGTAAAGGGCCGGGAAAGCGGCTCTAACCGCATGCTCGGCTGGCACGTTCCCTGCTCCAAGCCCCGGCGAAGGGGAGGGGTGTCATGCGCGCGAGATTGGGTGTTGCGGCGGCGGTGGTCCTGGGCGCGATTTGGGCGTGCGGGGGCGGTTCGGGCTCGGGAGACGTCGGGGCTGGGAACGACGCCGGCACGACAGCCGACTCCGGAACCGCAACTGACGCGGGCAGTTGCCCGTTCGGCGCACCTTGCCCGAGCCCGCCGCCGGACGCAGGCACTGACGCGGGCACTGGCCAGACCGCGGACGCCGGCACCGATGGCGGCGTTTCCATCGTCGTCCCCAACGCTCAGGGCTGGACCTTCCTAACCGCCAGCGATGGCCTCTCCTCGACCGAAGTGATGGGAGCGGGCGTCGACGAAGGCGGCAACCTCTGGGTCGCGGGCGGGACCGGCGGCGTCTTCGTCATGCGCAAGGGCGCAAAGACGCTGCAGCAGTTCGGGCTCGCTGACGGGCTGCACCCCTACGGCTACATGCCTGATGGCGGCCCCGCAGATCTCAACCCGCACCTGGAAGCCATTTCCGTTTCTGGCGGCCCGTCGGGCACGGCGTTCATCGGGTACATGGGCAAGACGCCTCCGGGCGGGAACCCGTACGAGTGCGAGGGCAATTGGGACGGCCCGAATCCTGACCCGGCGATCTACAAGTCAGGCGATGCAGACAAGGTGACGCTGCAAGGCGCCGGCATCTCCGTCGTGCACTACGACATCTTCTCCGGTCCTGACGTCGTCAAGGACGAGCTGCGCGGCCGCGAAAAGCTGTGCCACATCCGCCGTATTCTCTACGACCACACGGCGAATCCGGACGGCACCCACAGCGTTTGGTTCGGCGGCAACCACGGGTTCGCTTGGGGCAAGGCCGAGTTCGCGGGCGATCCGACGTGCAACGGCGAGTACCAAGGCGACCCCGACTTCCATCCCGGCAATTGCGCCGGCGTGTTCGAGCATGTGCACCCCGCCGTCGATGGCCCGAGCGGCGGCACGCTCACCCAGGATTACTTCGGAATGGCGTTCGATTCGCAGCCGACGCCTGACGGGACGCACGACGTGTGGTTCGGCGGCTACAACCGCACGACCTTGTTCAAGTACGGCACGTTGCATGAGGACTATTTCAACGCGCAGACGGCGACCGAGAACGATCCTTCGAACATCATTGACGTGTGGAAGGACACTATCCCCAACACGCAGGTGACGCTGCAGCCCAACGACGACAACGTTTCCAGCATCGTGGCGCTGCCGAACGGCCACGTCCTGATCGGCTCCTTCGACCACGGCATCCGCGAACTGGATCATGCTGGCAACTTCGTCCGCGACGTTCCCGGCTTGCCGGTGCCGCACGTGTTCGCGATGGCGCGCGATCCGGAAGACGGCAGCATCTGGGTCGGATACGGCGGCGCGGGCGTGAGCCAGATCCTGGCCGACGGCACCGTGAAGAACTACGCCGGTGCGGTGTTCGGTGACGCGTTGACTAACATGGAAGTGCACGACATCCAGATCGACACCGTCAATACGGCCACCGCCGATCCCAACGTGAAGCACAACCGGGTGATCATCTCGTTCAAGGGCGGAGTCGTCGGCATCCACCAGAACTGAGCCGTAGTGAACCTTAATGCAGCGGCAGTTGGAGCTTGAGCTCCGCTGCCGCTGCGTCGTTTTGCGAAGGGACTGCGTTCATCGTCAGCGGCCCCAGGTGGCGCAGGAGCTCGCCGTAGATGAGCCCGATTCCGTACCCCGTCGCCGCGCCTTCGCCCTTCAGCGCATCGAGCGCGGTCAGCCGTGAGAACGCGCCGGCAACCTGCGAGAGATCGAGCGAGAGTTGCGCGCCCGGCGTCGTGCCGGTGAGCGGCGAGGATGGCGCACAGCGCGGATTCGTCAGCACGTCCACGTCGCGTGGAGTTCCACACTGCGCGTCCGCCGGCCAGCCCGGCGCGTCGAACGCCAGCGCGAACAGCAGCGCGTCGGGCAGCGAAGCGCGATCCGCCAGCGCGGAGACGTTCAAGCCGTCGAGCCGCGAGGCGACGCGCGTGCCCTGCGGTGGTTGAGCGCGCGGAGTGAGGTCGCCGCCGAAGCGCAGCATCCGCTCGAGCAGCTCATGTCCGGCGGGGCCGAGGCCTCCGACGAAGCAGCCCATTGCACCGGCCGGGCAGGGCGCTGGCGACGGACCTTGCAAGAGCGGTTTCGATGCGGTGACCGTCCCCGTCGCGTTCAATCCTTTCGCGGAAGCCTGCAGCGTGAACGTCGCCGTCTTGAGCGGCGCAGCCAGCGCGAACCAGAGCCCGATGGGTCCCTGCGCCGGCAGGGTCTTCGGATGCTGCAGGACCTTCAAAAGCGCCTTCGCGTCTCGTCCGCTCGCCGTGTAGAGCTTGCCTTTCAACGCGAGCCCGAGGTGATTCGGCCGCTTCCAGGCGAGGAGCGCCGCGCGCGCTTTGGCCGTCTCCATCGGCGCGACCATTCCGATGCCACGGCGGGAGAAGACGATGGTGCTGCTCTTCAGCGCGAGCGGATCCACGGCGAGCTGCTCGCGCAGCGAATGGCTGACCTCGGCCGACGACAACGACCGCGCATAGACGCCGGCGGCGTCGAAGAAGGCCTTTAGGCCGGAAGCATCGTCGAGGTTGATCGAGGCGTGCACGGGCGCCGGAAAGCTGACCGCCGCCGCGAGGAAAAGAGCGATCAAGCCTGCGGGAGCTGCGTGCCGGCGCGCTGGGCCGCGAGCGCCAGCGTCTCGGCCTTTTCGCGGGCGCGGCGGGCCATGGCGCGGCGCGCGTAGCCGTAGCCCAAGACCAGCGCGGCGAAGAGCGGCGACAGCGCGGCGCCGACCGTCCAGCCGGAGTGCTCGGCCAGAAACGACCAGATGCCGTTCGCGGTTCCGGTGAAGAAGTCGCCGTACCAGAACAGCGCCCAGATGCAGCCGCAGAGGGCGAAGGCGAAGACGTTGGCGAGCAGGAAGAAGATCACGCCGCGCTTCTGCGGCATCGGCAAGACGTACTGTTTCTGCTCGGGCATCGAGGGCGGAAGCTAGCTGCCGCAGGCGTGCTCAGTCAACCGTGACGATGCAGCCGCAGAGCTTGTCGTGCAGCGTCTGCCCGCGGGCATCGAAGAGCGCGAAGGAGAATCCGAACAGCGCCGGGGCGGCGGAGAGGAGCGAGAGCAGCGCACGCTGCAAGGCTTCCGCGGGAGTGGGCAGCTCGCCGTCGAGGGTGCGCAAGTGCTGCCCGAGCACGGCCATGCCGGGGGTGCGGCCCATGGCGGCGAACAGCCAGGAGCAGGCGAGGGCGTCGCAGGCGGTGAGGACGGCCCAGAAGGGGAAGAGCGGCTGGCTCAGCGCGAGGTCGAGCCAGTCGTGATGGGTGAACGCCGCGACGAGCAGGATCTGGCCCGCGGCGAGCGCGGCGAGGAGCGCTCCGTCGATGCACCAGGCGCCGAGCCGGGACACGCCGCTGGCGCGCAGGATTTGCGGCGGGTCGGACACGACGACGGGCGCCACGGGGACCGAGATCGGCGCGACAGGGCTGGACGTCTGTGCGACCGGAATCGAGGCAGCCGGCGAGGAAACGGGTGCAGCGCGCGCGACCACCGGAGGCGCGGGTCGGACGGCTGCGGGGCGCGCCACGATCGGGAGCGGCGTGCGGGCGGCGGCGGGGGGCGGCGTGGCGGCGGCAGGGCGGGGTTCACTCTGCGTGAAGTCCCTCGCCGGGCCGTCCTCGAACGGCGTCGAGAGAAGGTTCGAAAACGCCTCGACCGTCCCCTTCGAAGCCTTGCCGCCGAACGGCAACTCGAGGTTCGTTGGCTGCGACGCGACACGCTGCCGCGAGACGAACGGCGCAGGCTCGCTGCGCGCAATCCGAAAGCTCCCGGCCTGCGGCGGCGCTGAGTCGATGCTCATTGCCGCCGACGGCCCTGGCGCGGAGTCGATGCTGAGCGCGCCCGCGCGTTCTGGGGCGGAGTCGATGTTGAGCGCGCTCGCGCGTTCCGGCGCCGAGTCGATGTTGAAGCTGGCCTTCGCGGGCGGCTCGGAGCGCACGTCGACGGCGCGGGGCGGCGGGACGGCTTGCGGAGGGTTCAGCGCGAAGCAGCGGACGCACCGGTCAGCGCGCGGCGGAAGCGGATGTGAGCAGCGGACGCACAGCATCGCGCCACCGTACGGCCAGAGAGCGCGCGGTCAAAAAAACCGCCGCACGATTGTCCATTTCACGCCGCGCCCTCTCGCGCGGTCGGCACCAAAGCCGTGCGGCTACCCCGCAACGCCAAGCTTGTCCCCTCGCGGCGAAGGCGTTATGCAGCGCGCCCTGTTCGACACGGGAGGCCCTGGATGGCGGTGCGCATCGAGAAGGACACGTTCGGCGACATCGAAGTCCCGGCGGACGCGCTGTGGGGCGCGCAGACGCAGCGCTCCTTACAGAACTTCAAGATCGGCACCGAAAAGATGCCCCGGCCGCTGGTGAAAGCGCTCGCGCAGGTGAAGCGCGCTGCCGCGCAGGTGAACCTCGACCTCAAGGTGCTGGACGCGAAGAAGGGCGCCGCCATCATCCAGGCCGCGGACGAGGTCATCGGCGGCCGCCACGAGGACATGTTCCCTCTCGCAGTCTGGCAGACCGGCTCCGGCACCCAGACGAACATGAACATGAACGAGGTGCTGGCGAACCGCGCCAGCGAAATCATGGGCGGCCAGCGCGGCGAGTCGCGCCTCATCCATCCCAACGACGACGTGAACAAGGGTCAATCGTCGAACGACGTCTTCCCGACCGCGATGCACGTCGCGGCGGTTCCAGCGGTGGTGGAAGGGCTGATCCCGGCGGTGCGGGCGCTGCGCGACACGCTTTCCCACAAGAGCGAGCAGTTCAAGGAGATCGTCAAGATCGGCCGTACCCACCTGCAGGACGCAACGCCATTGACGTTGGGCCAGGAAATGAGCGGCTGGGTCGCGCAGCTCGATCACGGCATCCGCCACGTCGAGAGCGCGCTTCACCACCTGCGCGAATTGGCTCTCGGCGGAACGGCGGTCGGCACCGGCCTCAATGCGCACCCTGAATTCGCCGATCGCGTGGCCGCCGAGCTTTCGCGCCTGACGGGTCACCCGTTCACGTCCGCGCCGAACAAGTTCGAAGCGCTGGCCTCGCACGATGCGCTCGTCTTCGCTCACGGCTGCCTGAAGACGCTGGCGGCCTCGCTGACGAAGATTGCCAACGACGTGCGCTGGCTCGCCTCCGGCCCGCGCTGCGGCATCGGCGAATTGCGCATTCCGGAAAACGAGCCGGGCAGCTCGATCATGCCGGGCAAGGTCAACCCCACCCAGAGCGAGGCGATGACCATGCTCTGCGCGCAGGTGATGGGCAACGACGTCGCCATCAACATCGGCGGCGCTTCCGGCAACTTCGAATTGAACGTCTTCAAACCGCTCGTCATCCACAACTTCCTGCAGTCGGCGCGGCTCCTCGCGGACGGCTGCCGGAGCTTCAACGACAATTGCGCAGTTGGCATCGAGCCCGACCGCGCCCGCATCGACAAGCTCCTGCGCGAGTCGCTAATGCTGGTGACGGCGTTGAATCCGCACATCGGCTACGACAAGGCCGCGAAGATCGCCAAGACGGCGCACAAAGAAGGCACCACGCTGAAGGAAGCCGCATTGAAGCTGGGCTTCCTCACCGGCGATCAATTCGAGAAATGGGTGAAGCCGGAAGACATGACCGGCCCGAAAGCGAAGTAATCAACGAGCCCGGCGCGCTTTACGGATTGAGCAGCTTCATCGACCACT
>DASXHM010000020.1:0-7614 GCA_036488495.1 Myxococcales bacterium
CCGCAGCGGACCGTCATCGAGACCGACGTCGAGCTGCCCCGCGGCTGGGGCGCGACCGTCCCCGAGAGCGCCCACGAGGAAGGCCCCGAGGGCGCGTACACCGTCAGCTACCGCAAGGACGGCGCCAAGGTCACCGCCCGCCTGGAGTTGACGCTTCGGGGTGGCACTTTGCAGCCGGCGCAGTACCCTGCCTTCCGTGAGTTCTTGGGCCGGCTGGATGCGTCGCTGCGGCGGCGCGTCGAGGCGCGGCCGTTCATGCAGACGGCAGCCTTGGATACGAACTGACGATGACCCGAACAGCGGCAGTGCTCTCGCTCTTGCTGCTGCTCGGATGCAAGTTCGGCAGCCACCGCGACGCCGGAAAACGCGGCGACCCGGACGAAGCGCTGGCGCGGCTCGACGCAGCCGAGGCGAAGGCAAAGAGAGGCCCCGCGGAGAGCACCCGCGCGGGCCTCTTGCGTTACCTGGTCGCGTCCGATCCGCGCGGCGCGGCTTTGCACCTCAATGCGGCAGTCCAGTCGAACGACCCTCGCCAGCGTGCGCTCGCGCTCTGCGCGCTCGGCGACATCGCCGAAGACTTCACCGACTCGGTCGCCGCCACCAAGGACTTCGCGCTCGCGCTCAAGCTCGCGCCTGAAGGCCCGTTCGCGGAGCTTGCGGCGGTTCGGCTCCTCGACGAAGAAGGCGAATCGCCGGCGGTCGACGACCTGATCGTCGGCGCGGCCGCTTCGCTCCCCGTCCCCGTGTCACCCAGGGCCGCGCGGCTCGTCCGCGAAGCCGCCGCCCGGGTGGAAAGCCGGCGTGCGCAGGCCGCGCCGGGGCGCGAGGCACAAGAACTGCTGGCGTGGCAGAAGGTCGGCACCCTCCAGCGCTGGCGGGTGGCGGGACCGTTCGGCGCGCACCGGCTCTTCGACCTGGGAAAGACGCTCCTCCTGGACGGCCCCGTGCCGCAGACGGCTGCCACCAACGCCCGCAACCTCGCGGTGCCCGACGGCGACATCGGTCTCGAATTGGAACCATCGGACGGCGACGTCTTCTACGCCGCGAGCGAGGTGTCGCTCTCCAGCGGCGGCGATTACCTGCTCTGGGTGGAAGGCGCCGCGGGCCTCGAACTGCGCATCGACGGCGTGGCGATCGTCTCGCGGACGCCGTATCCGCAGCAGGTGCCGCGTGCGCAGGTGCTGCCGGTGCGGGTGGCGAAAGGCAGGCACCAGTTCCTCGTCCGCTGGAGCCGCGCCGAGGGCAGCCGTTTTCGCATCTCGCTCGTCCGCCGCGACGGGGCGCCCTCCGATGCGCAGAGCGCCGCGCCGGAAGCGCTGATCGGCTCGCGCAAGCCGTCGCCGTGCGCTCTCGGTTCGGTGTGCACGGCGAAGCCCGCGTTCCGCGACCAGTCCGACCTGCGCGCCCATGCCGAGGCACAGCTCGACGACGACCCCGGCGATCCGCTTGCTGCGTACCTGTTCGTGCGCGCGGTCCTGGGCGACGACCGCAACGCCGCCCGCGCCGGCATCGATGCGCTGGTGCAATACAGCTCGAGCGGCGCGCCCGCCCTGGCGCTGCGCGCGCAAGAGCTGCTCCACGACCCGGACGTGCCGGACCGCATCGGCCGCGGCCGGGCGCTCGCCGATCTCTCGGAAGCGGCGCGCAAGGACGCGCAGATGGTGCGGGCGCGGCTCGGGGCGGCCGCCATCCTGCGCGACTCCGAACGCTACGACGATGCCGCCACCACCTTGGACCGCGCCGAAGGAAGCATGCGGGAAGCAAACCTCGAAGGAACCGCGCGGACCTTCCTCGCGCGGGCGAGGCTCTTCGACGCGCGCGGCAATGCGGCGGCGGCACGGGCCTGGGCGCGCAAGGCGCTGGTGGCCGCGCCCGGCCGCTGCGAGACCTTGCAGCTCCTCTCGGACATCGCCCGGCGCGACGGAACCGCGGCGGAGCAGGAAGAGCTTGCGCAGGAGCTTCTGCCCTGCCCGGACGGGCTCCGGGGCCTGATCGGACTTGCCCGCGACCGCGGCGATCTCGCCCGCGCCGAGGAGCTGGAAGCGCAGGCGGTGAAGCTGCACCCTTCGGTCCCGCAGCGGTACCAAGAGCTCGCCGAAGTGCAGGCCGCGCGCAAGCGCCTCCCCGAAGCGGTGACCGCGCTGCAGGTGGCGGTGCAGCTCGCCCCACGCAGCGCGGATCCGTGGCGCAGGCTGGCCGGCGTCTACGAGCTGGCTGGCGACGGCAAGGCGGCGACGGAAGCGCGCAGCGCGGCGCTGCGACTCTCTCCCGGCGACCTGCCGCTTCGCCAGCAGCTCTCGCTCGAGCGCGGTGAGAAGCTGCTCGGGTGGAGCGACCGCGACGGCCGCGCCATCGCGCAGCAGCCGATGCCGAACGTGCCGCAAGGAACCAGCTCGGTGCTCTTGCTCGACCAGGGGGCTGCGGAAGTGTTCGACGACGGCGGTATCGTCGAGCGCGTCCACACCGTCACCCGCGTGCTGGACAAGAAAGGAGTGAGCCGCGCCGGCGAAGCGCAGCTCCCGCACGACGCCCAGGTGCTCAAGCTGCGCACCCTCAAGCGCGACGGACGCGTTCTCGAACCCGAATCCATTCCCGAGAAAGAAGGGGTCAGCCTCCCGGGCCTCGAGCCCGGCGATGCGGTGGAGATCGACTATCTGCGCGGGCTCGCGCCGCGCGGTCCGGATCTGCCCGGCCTGACCCTCGGCGCCTTTTACTTCCGCGACGACGACACCGCCATGGGCGTCTCCGACTACGAAGTGCGCTCGGCGCACCCGCTCGATGCCGACGTGCACAACCTGCAGCTTCCCCAAGGCGCGCTCGCCGGCGGCCATTTCCATTACACGGTCCACGACGTGCCGCCCGCGACGCCCGAACCACACCAGCCGGGCGAGGCCGAGACCATGCCCTGGGTGCAGCTCGGCTTCGGCGCGGGGCAGAAGGATCTGGTGCGCTCGATCGCCGACTGGGCGCTGCTCCGCACCCGCCCGACCACCGTCACGCTCGAGCTGGCGCGCAAGAACGCGGGCGTCAGCGTGCTCGAGACGGTGAAGAACATCCACGCCGCCGTCTCCGAGGCGGTCCGCGGCCGGTCCGGGACCTCCGACTTCGGCACCTCGGCGGCGCACGTGCTCCTGCAAGGACGCGGCAACCGGCTGGTGGTGCTCAAGTCGGCGCTGGCGGCGGCGCGGATTGGCTCGCACATCGTGCTCAGCCGCACCATCACTTCCGACCCCGCGCCCTATCGCTTCCCCCGCGGCGAGCAGTTTCCGTACGCGCTCTTGCGCGTCGATCTGCCGGACGGTCCGGTGTGGATCGACTCCTCGTACCGCCTGGCGCCGCTCGGGCAGCTTCCCACCTTCGTGCGCGGGATGGAGGCTTGGGTGCTGCCGGAGCCGGGCGAAGAGCCGGTGGAAATCAAGATGCCGTCGACGCTGCCCGACTCGCGCGACGGCCGATCGCTTTTGCTCACCTTGAAGCTGGACGCGGACGGGGCCGCAAGCGGTGAAGGGCGCGACGAGCACTTCGGCTTCGAAGCAGCTTCGCTGAAGGACGCGCTGGAAAGGCTGGACCGCGATCAGCGCAAGCAGGCGGTGGAGTCGATGCTGGGGCGCGGATTGCCCGGCGTGACGCTGGAGACCCTGACCACCGAGCACGAAAACGACCTGGGCGGCTCGGCAGCGCTGGTCTACCGGATCAAGGCGCAGTTCGCGCGCAAGGAAGGCGCGCGGCTGTTCGTTCCGCAGTCGGTCGCGCCGGGCCGGCTCTTGCGGCGGTGGGCGCAGCTCGCGGAGCGGACGCTGCCGCTCCTCATCGACAGCCCCGACAAGCTCACTTCGCACGTCGTTCTCGAATTGCCGAAGGGCATGCACCTGCGGCCCGGCTTCACGCCTTCGCACCTGTCGACTCCCTTCGGCCGCTACTCCTTCGACGCGCACGAAGAGTCGGGGAAGCTCTTGATGGACGAAGAGCTGGACGTGGCTGGGCAGCGGGTTTCGCCGCAGGCGTATCCGGCGTTCGTGCAGTTCGCGCGCCGGGTCGACGATGCGCAGTCGAGCGAGCTGATTGTCGAGTAGCTCGCTCTCGCTCGCGGGCAGTCCCTCCAACCGCGGCGATTCATGCCGAAGGTCTCCGGCGGTGAGTCGCGCCGTTCAGAAGAACCGCAGCGACACTTCGGAGTGCAGGTCGAGGCCGCGGTCGTCGAGCCGCAAGACGCGGCCGTCGTAGCTCCCCAGGCGGTCGTTCACCACTGACTCGATCTGTTTCGCGAATCGCCGGCGCACATCGCAATCCAGATCGGTTTCCAGTGCGGCGAGATCGATGCCTTCCGCGAGCCGCAGCCCGGTGAAGAGCCGCTCGCGCAGGTGCTCGTCACGCGTCACCCGCTCGCGCCCCGACTCCCCGGTGCCGGTCTCTTCCACCCGCGCGAGATACCTCTCCGGCGAGCGGTCGTTCGCGTAGCGGATGCCGCCCGGCCCTTCCCGGATGAACCCGCACGCGCCGCACCCCGCCGCCGCGTATTCACCGCCGCGCCAGTAGAGCGAGTTGTGCACCGCCTCGAATCCCGGCTGCGCGTAGTTGCTGATCTCATAGCGCGCATAGCCGCCGCGAAGGAGCTCGGCGCGAAGCGCATCGCCCATCTCGGACGTGACTTCGTCGTCCGGCAGCGTCAGCTCTCCGCGCCTCACCGCGCGCGCCATCGGTACTTCTTCGGCGAGGCCGACGAGCGTCAGCGCGTAGCAGGAGATGTGCTCGGGGCCGAGCGCCACTGCGGCTGCCGCGTCGCGGGCTGCGTCCCGCGGGGTCTGCCCTTCCGCCCCGTGCATCAGATCCAAGGACACGTTGCGAAAGCCTGCCGACCGCGCGGTGCGAAAGGCGCGCTCCGCGTCCTCCCCCGAATGCTTCCGTCCGAGCGCGACGAGCTGCGGCGCCGCGAACGACTGCACCCCGATCGACAGCCGATTGACGCCCGCCTCGCGAAACGCCGAGAAGCGGCCCTCGTCGGTCGTGCCAGGGTTTGCTTCCAGCGTGATCTCCGCGCCGGGTTTCACCTGCCAGAGCGCGCGCACTTCCCGCAGCACCGCGTCGACGTGCACCGGATCCCAGAGCGAAGGCGTTCCGCCGCCGAAGTACACGGAGTCCGCCTCGCGCTCGCCGGTCACTTCGCGCCGCGCCCGCAATTCGCGCAACACTGCCGCGGTATAGCGCTCCTGCGGAATCACCACTTCCGCCCGCGAGGCGAAGTCGCAGTACGGGCACTTCGACAGGCAGTAGGGAAAGTGGATGTAGACGCCGAACATCAATCCTCGTGGAATTTCGCCCGCAACGTCTCGGCGCGGGCGGCCGTCACCCACTTCTGCAGCGCCGGCCACGCCCAGACGGTGGCCATATAACCTTGCGCCGCGGACGGCGCCGCGATCTTGTAGGTCCGGAACCGCGAGACGACCGGCGCGTAGAAGCAGTCGGCGATGCACGGCTCCTTGCCGAACAGGAACGGGCCGCCGCCGGCCTTCAGGCATTCGCTCCAGAGCTCGACGATGCGATCGACGTCGGCCTGCGTCTGCGCCGAAAGCCGGGCTGCCGGGCGCTCTTCGGTGATGCGCATGGAGCAGTCGTTGCGCAGGTTCATGAAGCCTGCGTGCATCTCCGCCGAGATCGACCGCGCCCGCGCGCGCTGCGTGGCGTCGGAAGGCCACAGCTTTTTGCCGGGAAACTTGTCGTTCAGGTATTCGCAGATGGCGAGGCTGTCCCAGACGGTCAGGCTGCCGTCGATCAGCGCCGGCACGCGCCCGCTGGGCGAGAACTTGCGGATGTTCGCGGCGGTGTCCGGCTCGTCGAGAGCGACCACCGTTTCCTCATACGGCGCACCGGTCATTTCCAGCGCCAGCCAGGGGCGCAGGGACCAGGACGAGTACTTCCTGTTTCCGATGACGATCTTCATGAGCGCCTCATAACACGGTGTTAAGGTTCGCGGCCTTCCCATGGCCGAACGGAACCTACTCGAGGCAATCACCCGCGGCATCGTCATCTTCGACGGCGCCATGGGCACGACGCTCCAGCGCATGCAGCTCGCAAACGAGCTGACCGTGCGCGACTTCGACGGCCGCCAAGGCTGCAACGAAGTCCTCTCCCTCACCCGCCCCGACGTCATCGCAGCCGTCCACCGCGGCTACCTGGAAGTGGGCTTCGATGCGGTGGAGACCAACACTTTCGGCGCGAGCCGGCCGAAGCTCGAGGAGTTCGAGCTGGGCGCGAAGGTGCACGAGGTCAACGTCGCCGCCGCGCGTATCGCCCGCGAGGAGGCCGCCAAAGCGGAGAAGGCCGACGGGCGGCCGCGCTTCGTCGCCGGCTCACTCGGGCCTTCGGGTTTCTTGCCATCATCGAGCGATCCGGATCTCGGCCGCGTCCGGCCTTCCGAGCTGTTCCAGATCTTCAAGGAGCAGTGCGAGGCGCTGATCGACGGCGGCGTCGACTGCTTCATCGCCGAAACCGCCCAGGACCTGCTCGAGCTCCGCTCGCAGATCTTCGGCGCGCAGGCGGCGATGCAGGTGAAAGGCAAGAAGCTGCCCATCATCGCCCAGATCACGCTCGATCCATCGGGGCGCATGCTGCTCGGCTCGGAGCCGCTCGCGGCCTCGGTCTTGATCTCGGCTGCGGGCGCGGACGTGATGGGCCTCAACTGCTCCACCGGTCCGCGCGAGATGGTCGATCCGCTTCGCGCCCTCGCAGAAGGCGCGCCGTTGCCGCTGAGCTGCCAGCCGAACGCCGGCATTCCGGAGAATCGCGAAGGCACCGCCGTCTATCCTTTGCTGCCGCACGAATTGGCGGAGGCGCTGGCGCGGTTCGTCCGCGACTTCCGGCTATCCATCGTCGGCGGCTGCTGCGGCACCACCCCCGAGCATTTGAAGCTGACCGTCGACGCCATTCGCGGCAGCGCTCCTGCGCGCAAAAGTCCGCCGCGCCAGCCAATGCTCTCGAGCGGCCTCAAGGCAGCGCCGCTCTTGCAAGAGCCGCGGCCGCTGGTCATCGGCGAGCGGGTCAATTCGCAGGGCAGCAAGAAGATGAAGGAGCTGCTCCTCGCCAACGACTTCAGCGGCATCCTCGCGGTGGCGCGCGAGCAGGTCGAAGGCGGCGCTCACGCGCTCGACGTCTGCGTGGCCCTGACCGAACGCGCCGACGAGCGCGATCAGATGACCCGCACGGTGCGGATGCTGTCCGGCCAGATCGAAGCGCCGCTCTGCATCGACTCCACCGAGCCCGACGTGGTGGCCGAGGCGCTCGAATGGCTTCCCGGCGTCGGCATCGTCAACAGCGTCCACCTCGAGCGCGGCTGGGAGAAGATCGACAAGACGTTTCCCTTATTGAAGCAATACGGCTCCTGCACGGTGGCGATGACCATCGACGAAAGCGGGATGGCACTCACCGCGGCGCGCAAGCTGGAAGTGGCAAAGCGCATCTACGACAGCGCATTGAAGGACGGCCTTCAGCCGTGGCAGCTCCTCTTCGACGTCCTCACTTTCACGCTCGCGACCGGCGACGAGCAGTACAAACGGAGCGCAGTCGAAACCATCGACGGCATCGCGGCCATCAAGCGCGAGCTCCCCGGCGCCCTCACGG
>DASXHM010000036.1:0-14478 GCA_036488495.1 Myxococcales bacterium
GGACGAGCCAGAGGGAAGACGGCCACGGGGAGGGCACGTTTCGATGGATAAGCACGACGGCGCCCGCCGGCTCGTACCGCGTGGGGATTGCGCTCCGCTGAGTACCGCGCAATGCTTCATGTCCGACCTGCGGGCCGTGGCCTCACGACATGCCAAGCGAGCACCCCATGCGTACGCAGCGAGACGACCGCGACGCAGAGCTGAACGCGGCCAAGGAAGCGCTCGCCCGACGGACCGACGACCTGGGGCGGAGCCGCGCGCTGATGCGCGCCATCCTCGAGTCGGTGGGCGAAGCGGTGCTGGTGACCGACGCCGCCGGCACCGTCCTCGATCTCAACCAGCGGTTCTTGCGCATGTGGGGCATCTCCGAGGCGCTCGCGCACAGCCGCGAACCGGGCCAGGTGCTCCGGCAATTCGCCGCCAACTTTCCCGAGCCGGAGACGGCCCGAAAGCGCATCGAGGAGATCTACGCCACCTCGCCGGAAGCGACCTTCGAGACCGTGCAGCTCAAGGACGGGCGCACCATCGAGCAGTCGTCGCGGCTGCAGCTCCTCTTGGGCGAGCGGGTGGGACGGGTGTGGAGCTTCCGCGACGTCACCGCGCAGAAGCGCACCGAGAATGCGCTCCGCGAAGAGACGCGGGTGCTCGAGCTCATCCACGAGACGGGAGCGCTACTCGCATCGCAGCTCGACTTGCAGGCGCTTTTGCAGGCGGCGACGGACGCCACCACCAAGCTGTCCGGAGCGGAGTTCGGCGCCTTCTTCTACATCACCGACAAGCTCGACGGCGGGCACCTGATGCTCTACACGCTCTCGGGCGCGCCGCGCGAAGCGTTCGATCAGCTCGGCCACCCGCGGGCGACGCCGGTGTTCGGGCCCACCTTCCGGGGCGAAGGCGCGGTCCGGCGCGACGACATCACCAAGGACCCGCTCTACGGCCAGATGCCGCCGCATTACGGCATGCCCAAGAACCACCTGCCGGTGAAGAGCTACCTGGCGGTGCCGGTGAAGTCTCGCTCGGGCGAGCCGATGGGCGGGCTCTTCTTCGGTCATCGCGAGGCGGGCGTGTTCAACGCGCGCAGCGAGCGCATCGTCTCCGCCGTCGCCGCGCAGGCGTCCATCGCCATCGACAACGCCCGCCTCTTCGAGGAAGCCCGGCGGTCCGCCGCCGAGCGCGCTGCGCTGCTCGAGGCCGAGCGCAAGGCCCGCTTGGAGATCGAGCACGTCTCGTTGATGAAGGACGAATTTCTCGCCACCCTCTCGCACGAGCTGCGCACGCCGCTCAACGCGGTGCTCGGCTGGGCAGACATCCTGCTCGGCCACGGCCGAAGCCCGGAGGACCAGAAGCGCGGCCTCTCCGCCATTGCCCGGAACGCGCGCGCGCAAGCGCAGCTCATCGACGACCTCTTGGACATGAGCCGCATCGTCGCCGGCAAGGTGCGGCTGGAAGTGCAGCCCACCGAGCTGTCGTCGGTGGTCGACGCGGCGCTGGAGGCGGTGAAGCTTTCCGCGGACGCGAAGCAGATCCAATTGCGCAAGGTGGTGGACCCGAGCGCGAGCGCGGTGGGCGATCCGAACCGGCTGCAGCAGGTGATCTGGAACCTGCTCTCGAATGCGGTGAAGTTCACCCCCAAGGGCGGCAGCATCCAGGTGACGGTCGCGCGGGTGGACTCGGCGGTGGAGATCCGGGTCAGCGACTCCGGCGCGGGCATCAGCGAGGAGTTCTTGCCGCACGTCTTCGAGCGCTTCCGCCAGGCCGACGCTTCGACGACGCGGCAGCATGGAGGCCTCGGGCTTGGCCTCGCCATCGTCAAGCAGCTCGTCGAACTGCATGGCGGCAGCGTGCGGGCGGAGAGCGAAGGCGAGAACCGCGGCGCAACCTTCGTGGTCGCGCTTCCCCTCGGCGCGGTCGAGGGCGAGCGGCCGTCGCGCGACAGGATCCCCATCCTGCGCAGGAACATGGATCTCACCGGCGTTCGCATCGTGGTGGTGGACGACGATGCCGACGCCCGCGAGCTGATCGGTTGGGTGCTCGCGGATGCCCACGCCGAGGTCGCGATCGCCGGGTCCGCCGACGAAGCCGTCGAGCTCGTGCAGCGGCACAAGCCGCACGTTCTGGTCAGCGACATCGGCATGCCGCTCAAGGACGGTTACGAGCTGATCGCCGAGGTACGCGCGCTGCCCCCCGACCAGGGCGGCCGCACGCCGGCCATTGCGCTGACGGCCTTCGCGCGGTCGGAAGATCGAACGCAGGCGCTCCTCGCGGGGTTCCAACTGCACCTGTCGAAGCCAGTCGAACCGAGCGAATTGCTGGCGACGGTGGCGAGCCTCGCCGCGCGGACCATGCCGCGCTGAGCTCGCGGCGCTGTGTGCGCATGGCTCGCGCAACCCCCTGGGCGGCGAGCCGTGCGCGGTGGTTTTGAATACGCCGGGCGCGGCGGCGTCGGAGCGTACGGTGATCTGCGCGCGCCCAGCGTTTCGCCTTGTCCGTGGTCTGTCGGCCGCGCTCGCCCTTCTGACGTTTGTCTCTCCGGTCCTCGATTCGCTGCACGAAGCGCGCGTCCGGCACGTGCGCTGCCCCGAAGACGGCGAGCTGATCGACGCGCCTCTGGAAGCGCCGCATGCGCACGCGGCGACGCCGCTGGATGGAACGGCGCTGTTCGGCGAGCAGGACTCGGACAGGCCGCCGCGGCAGGGTCCGGTTCACGAGCATTGCGCGGTCGCACACCGGGCGCGCCTGCACGCGGTGGAAGTCTCCGGTGTTCCGACGGTCGTCGACGAGGCCGCGGCAGCTCGCGAGCCTCGCGCCGCAGAGGAAGCGTCTCGCCGGGCTGCAGTCGCCGTCTACCGCTTCGCGCCCAAAGCATCTCCGCCAGCTTAGGCCCCGGACGGGTCCGATCGAGAGGCGCGGCTCGGCATGATCGAGCTCGCGTAGGCGATCGCGTCGCGCTGCCCAGGCGCGCGGCCCCGTTCCATCACGACATCGAAAAGGCGCTCGTCACCGCCCGGCTTTGCCGCTGCGGCGCTGCCGCCGCCGGCTTTGCCGCTGCGGCGCTGCCGCCGCCGGCTTCGCTTCACCCTTGCGTTGCTCGCGTTCAAACCGGGAGTCAATCCTTGCCTGCCGTCCAAAACACCCGTCCGTTCGCCGTCTGGCTCGTCCTGTCGACCACTCCCCTGGTTTGCGTACGGCCTGCCTCCGCGCAGACTGCGCCCGCTGCACAATCGCCATCGCCCGCCGCGCAGCCGCCATCGCCCAACGCGCAGCCGCCGTCGGTGCAAAAGAGGGTGGACGCCGTCTATCCCACAGGCGCGCAAGGAACAGCGACCGTCGTCCTGCGGATCACGGTCGGCGTCGACGGATCGGTGACGCTCCCCGAAGTGGTGGAGTCGGGCGGGCCCGCGTTCGACAGCGCCGCCATCGCGGCGGTGCAAGCGTGGACCTTCCATCCTGCCCTGCGCGATGGCGTCCCGGTGCCGGCCCACGTCCGGATTTCATTTCACTTCGAGCCTCCGGCAGTAGGCGCTCCGCAAGGCGCTGCCGAGCCGGCGCCGCCGCAAACCCAGGCCGCGGAGAAGCCGGGCCCGCTCAAGAACGGCGGTGAGGAATCCATCGAGGTCATCGGCGCCGCGAGGCCGCACGCCGCGCGCCCGCCCAGCCGCGGCACGTCCGACTACGAAATCGAGACCGCGCAGCTCGCCGAAGTGCCGCGCGGCAACGCCTCCGACTTCCTCAAGCTCGCGCCGGGAATCCTGCTCACCAACGAAGGCGGCGAAGGCCATGCGGAGCAGGTGTTCCTGCGCGGGTTCGACGCGCGAGAAGGCCAGGACATCGAATTCACGGTGGACGGCGTCCCCATCAACGAGAGCGGCAACTTCCACGGCAACGGCTATTCGGACACGCACTTCATCATCCCCGAGCTGATCGAATCGCTGCGCGTGCTGGAGGGCCCATTCGATCCGCGACAGGGCAACTATGCGGTCGCGGGCAGCGCCGACTACCACCTCGGCCTCGCCGACCGCGGCCTTCTCGCCAAGGTCTCCGACGGCAGCTATGGGACGAGGCGCGTCTTCCTCGGCTACGGCCCGCCCGGCACCACCAGCAACACCTTCGCCGCGGCGCAGATCTACCAGACGGACGGGTACGGCCAGAACCGCGACGGCCACGACGCCTCCGCCATCGCACAGTACGAGGGCCGCGCCGGCACGAACGTCTTCCGCGTCACCGCCCAAGGCTACTCGGCCAGCTTCCACACGGCAGGCGTTCTACGCGACGACGACGTGGCTTCCGGCCGGGTCGGCTTCTACGACACCTACGACCCGCGCCAGGGCGAGGACGCCTCGCGCTACTCCATCGCGGCGAACCTCGAATCGCGGGCCGGCGACATCGTCTTCGACAACCAAGTGTACGCCATCTACCGGCCGCTCCGCCTGCGGGAGAACTTCACCGGCTTTCTCCTCGACGTGCAGGAGCCGCAACAGACGCCGCACGGCCAGCGCGGCGATCTCATCGACCTGCAGGTCACCGAGACAACTGCGGGAGCGCGCGGCTGGGCGCGCTGGTCGACGCCCTGGCTGGACTCGCGGCAGCAGATTGAGTTCGGCTACTTCGCCCGGCACGACATCGCCTCCGGCTTGCAGCAACGGATCGAAGCGGCAACCGGCGCGCCCTACCTGACCGAGGCGAACCTCGACTCGCAGCTCGATGACATCGGGCTCTACGGCGACGCCAACCTGCGCCTTCTGCCCTGGCTGGCGGTGCGCGGAGGCGTGCGCGCCGACCTCTTCACCTACAACGTGCAGAACCTCTGCGCGGTGCAGTCGGTCGAGCACCCGTCGCCGTCCAATCCGCAATCGGACGTCTCCTGCCAGACGCAGGAAAACCAAGGCGCGCACCGCGAGGCGAACCAGTCGGCGTCCACCGCCAGCACCGCGGCGATGCCGAGGGCGTCGGTCATCTTCGGCCCCTGGGCCGGCGTCTCGTTCTCCGCGAGTGTCGGCAAGGGCGTCCGTTCGATCGACCCGGTGTACGTGACCCAGGACCGCGTCACTCCGTTCGCGTCGGTCCTCGCCGGCGAGGTGGGGGTGACGGTCGAGGAGCAGCTCTCGACGAACGTGAAGCTGCTGTTCTCCAGCACCGCGTTCGAGACGCACGTCGATCAGGACCTGATCTTCGATCAGACCGCGGGGCGCAACACGCTCGCCGGCGCCACCAACCGTCTCGGTTCGGCAAACGCCCTGCGCATCGCCGGGCGCAACTTCGACACCAGCCTCAACGCGACCTTCGTCCACGCGACGTTCGCGGACACGCACCTCTTGATTCCGTATGTGCCGGACGTCGTGCTGCGCGGCGACGGGGCGGTGTTCAAGGAATTCGATTGGCACCTGGGCGGCCACGCCCTGCGGGCGACGCTGGCGAGCGGCGTCACTCTCGTCGGCCGCCGGCCGCTGCCGTTCGGCGTGCGCAGCGACCGCATCTTCACCATCGACACCAACTTCGAGATCGGCTGGCCGGTGTTCCGCGCGGGGCTCGCCGTCACCAACCTGCTCAACACCGAATATCGACTCGGCGAATACAACTTCGCCTCCGACTTCCACAGCCAGTCCGAGCCCACGCTGGTCCCGGTCCGCCATTTCTCGGCGGGCGCGCCGCGGGAGCTCCTCTTCACCCTCACCACCAACTTCGGAGGCGCGTCATGAAGCGGCTCGCGATCCTGCTCGTCTTGGCCCTGGCCGGCTGCGGCGGCACCACCGGCAGCGCGCTGGTCAGCTTCACCACCCAGGTGGGCGGTCCAACCGACGCCGTCGCTCCACTTGCGTTCGACAACTCGCAGGGCTTCCACGTCTCGCTGACGCGGGCACGGCTGCGGCTGGGCGCCGTCTATCTGAACAGCTCGGTTCCCACCTCCGGCAGCGCCGACACCTCGTGCGTGCTGCCCGGCATCTACGTGGCGGAGGACTTCGGGCCCCTCACAGTCGACCTGCTCTCGCCGTTCCTGCAGCCGCTGCCCGCGCGGGGCGAAGGCACCGAGAGCCCCGCCACCACCGCGGAAGTGTGGCTCACCGGCGGCGACGTCAACGCGCCCTCCGACCAGACGGTGATCCTCGACGTCGCCGGCACCGCGACCAAAGGGAGCGCGTCGTTTCCCTTCCAGGGCACCGTCACCATCAGCGACAACCGCAAGATCCCGATTACCAGTGCCGGGCTGCCGGGCTCGAATCCAATCTGCAAGCGCCGAATCGTCACCCCCATCTCGGTCAATTTGACGCCGACCGACGGCGGCACCCTCACGCTCCGAATCGACCCGCGCGGCATTTTCCGCAGCGTCGACTTCGCGCAGATCACGCCCACGCAAGGCTCTCCGACGCTGCAAATCCCGGACACCGCGGTCGGGGCCGGCGGGCAGCTCTTCGACGGGTTGCGTTCCAACTCAGGGGTTTACCAGTTCAGCTGGTCACGCTGACGTTCAATGGAGGTCATACCAATGAAGCGATATGGCTTGTTGCAGGGTTTGATTGCCGCCGCTCTGGCTGCGGCGTGTGGCGGCTCGTCGTCGTCCAACTCGAACGGAGCAAAGATCCAGTTCACCGCGTCGGGCGAAGTGCTCGCGCTCGGCGGCTACGCGTTTCCGCCGGCATCGCCGGGCGATGCCGCCTTCGTCGACGGATGGGAGATCCATTTCACCAAGTTCCTGACCACCATCGACAAGATCAAGCTGTATTCCAATCCCGACGTGTCCCCGAGCGATCAGTCGCAGGTCGGCAATCTGGTCGCGGAAGTGGATGGTCCGTGGGCGATCGATCTGCACCAGGGCGGGCCGCTGCCGGGCAAGGGCGGAACCGGCGAGCAGGCGTTCCCAATCGTGGCGCTCGACAACCAGAACAAGAACGGCGGCGCGGCGTTCGATCCGTCGGTGCGGTACGCGTTCGGCTTCGACCTGGTGCCGGCAACCGCCTCGGCGACCTTCCTGCAGATGCAGGCGAACGACCCCGACTACCAGGACATGATCGCGAACGGCTACGTGGTGCTGTACATCGGGACGGCGACCTTTCGCGGCCCGGCCGGCCAGGCCTGCACCACGGCGCCCGGGACCACCTTCGACTTCACCCAACTCCCGCAGGTGGTCAATTTCCGGCTCGGCTTCAAGTCGCCGACGACTTATCTGAATTGCCAGAACCCCGACAACGATCCCGCCGCCGGGTTGGGCGTAGAGGAGCATGAGCGTGGCGTCCAGGTGCAGGCCAACGCGACCACCATCGCGCAGGTGACGGTGCACACCGACCATCCGTTCTGGGAAAGCTTCGTGCACGATTCGCCGGCGCACTTCGACCAGCTCGCGGCGCTCGCCACCAAGGACGCGAGCGGGAACTTCAACGTCGCCATGGAGGCGACGCTGGGCGTCGATTACACGCACTTCAAGTTCGGGGCGCAGGACCTGCCGTGGCGCAGTTGCCTCGGGAGCTATACGATTCCGGTCAACACACCGTCGGCGATGGGGTTCGACAGCCTGACCTTCCCACACGATCCCGCCGGCAATCCGGCGACGGCAATCCGCGATTACTACGACTACATGACCTACAACCAGAGCACGCAGGGGCATTTGAATTCGGACGGCCTCTGCTTCGTGCAGCGCCACTATCCGTCGCCTCCGTAACGGGGGATTTGAGGGCCGGCGGCGGCCGCTGCACCCGCGGCCGGTCTACCGCAACGGCAGCTCGACGACGAACGATGCGCCGCCGCCGTCGTGGTTCTCCGCCCGGATGCGCCCGCCGTGGGCGAGCACGATCTGCTGGGAGATGTGCAGGCCGAGTCCGAGGCCGCTGACGGAGCGTTCGCTGGTGGCGCGCTCGAAGCGGCCGAAGATCCGCTCGCGGTCGTGCGGGGCGATGCCCGGTCCGCGGTCGCTGACGGTCAAGACGGCGACGCCGTCCTTGCGCGCGGCGCTCACCTTCACCGGCGTGCCCGGCGCGTACTTCATCGCGTTGGTGAACAGGTTCGTCAGCACCTGCTCCAGCCGGTACGCGTCCCAGATGCCGACGAGGCCCGGCTCCAGATTGCGCTCGACCTGCATCTGCGCCGCCGCCCACTGCGGCTCGAAGCGATCGATGACGTCGTTGACGAGCGGCGACAGCTCGGTCTCGTGCGTCGTCAACGACAGCTTGCCGGCGTCGATGCGGGCGATGTCGAGCATGTCGTCGATGAGCCGGGTTAGCCGGTCGGTCGCGCGCAAGAGGCGGGCGCTGTCCGGCGGCGACCCGCGGCGTTGTGCCCCTTGGAGCTCCATCCGCAGCGCCGTCAACGGCGTCTTCAGCTCGTGCGAGGCGATGCCCAAGAATTCGTCGCGGGCCTTCACCGCCCGCCGCAGGTCGGCGGCCAGCGACTCCGATCGCTTCCGCTCCTGCGCCTCGGCGGTGACGTCGTAGACGAAGCCGAGGATGCCTTTGACTTCGCCAGTCGTGGCGCGGAGCGGGGTGTAGCTGACGTTCACGATCCGCAAGGGCCGCCCCTTGAGCTGCAGCGCCATCTCCTTGCCCACGAACGGCTCGCCCGTCTCGAACACCTGATCGAGGAGGCGCGTGTACTCCGCCGCCTCCTCTTCGGAGAACGCCTCGCGGAGCGTCAGGCCCATCACCTCGCGTCCGACCAGCTCGAGATACGGCCGGTTGGCGAGGGCGTAGCGAAGCTCGCGGCCGAGCAGGATGCAGAGCGGCACCGGGGTCTGCATGAAGAAGTCGCGCAGGTTCTGCCGCTCGCGCTCGGCGTCGAGGCGTGCCTCTTGCTCGTGCCCGGCGGCGAGGTTTCCGGAGATCTCCCGCGCCACCGACTCGAAGAAGGAACCGTACGCGTCGTCGAACGGCAGCCGCGGGCTGACGCCGAAGACCATCGCGCCGCGCACGGGTTCAGCGGCCGATCGGCGCACCGGGACGGCGACCGCGCGTGCTCCTGGGTCGGTATGCCAAGGAACGATCTCGGAGACGGGAGACGGGCCTTGCAGCGAGCCGCTGGTGAACGCCTCGATCGCCTGCGCCGGCGCGTCCACCGGAGCATTGGCCGGGCCCGACGAGGCGGTGAGGACGAGCCGCTGCGCGCTTTCGTTCCAGAGATACAGGTGCGAGAAAGGAACGTCGTTGGGATCGGTCGCCAGCGCTGCCGAGACGTCTGCCGCCGTCACCTTGTCCGGGGTCAGCCCGCGCAGCACCGCGGCCCTTCGCTGCGCCAGCACGTCGGCGGTGGTCTCGATGACCGGCTGGAGAAACCCGCCGATCTGTCCGTCGTCGTTCCGGAGCGGTGTGAAGGCGAAGGTGAAGTACGCCTCTTCCGGAAATCCGTGCCGCGTCAGCGTGAAGGGCGCGTTCACCACCTCCAGCACTTCGCCTGCGAGAACGCGCTGCATCCACGGGTGGATGGTCGGATACGTGTCCGGCCAGCATTCCGCGTAGGTCGCGCCCAGATATTTCGGATGCCGCGGGCCCATGATCACCGCGTAGCCCGCATTGTAGAGCTGCAGATGGTCCGGGCCCCAGAAGATGATCGCCGGAGTCGGGAGCCGCAGGATCAGGTCGACGTAACCGCGCAGCGTCTTCGGCCAGCTCTCGAGCGGGCCGAGGCGGGTGCGCTCCCAGGCGTGGGAGAAGAACAGCCGATCGAAGTCCGCGTCGCCGCGCGAAAACCACGGGCGCGGATCGGGCACGAGACGCTCGGTCAACCTCTTCCTTTCGAAACGGACGGTCGAGCGAGGATAACATGCGAACGAGCGCGGGCGGCGCGTCCCGTCGGAGCGCCGCCCCGTGCCTACTGCAGCCGGGCGGAGGTCCCTTCCTTCACCGCGCGCACCGTGCCGCCGAGGCCTGCGTCGCGGGTCAGGTTCTGCAGGCTGATGACGCCGACGGGCCGCTTGCCTTCGCACACGAGCATCCGCTGGATCTGCCGCTCGTCCATCTTGCGGCGGACCTCTTCGGTGTCGTCCTGCGGAGCGCAGCACGCGACGTTCGTCTCCATCAACTGCGTGAGCTGGATGCGGGTGATATCGCCATTCTTGGCGAGGCCCTTCACGACGATGTCGCGATCGGTGATGACGCCCTGGACGTTGCCGCTCTGATCGACCACGGGAATGAAGCCGATGTCTTCCTTGGCCATCAGCCTGGCGGCATCGACGACGGTAGCGTTCGGCTGCAAGGTGGTCGGATTGCGCGTCATGATCTCTTCGCAACGCATGTGAGATCTCCTTGTTTGGGTCGATCGGAAGCATGCGGATCACGGTGAGCGCGGGCGATGCGTGCTCTTCGGGGGACGGCCAGGCGCAGTGCCGTGCAGCCGGTCCACGATGAAGAGCCCGGCCGGCAAGGCGGTGAAGTCAGCGACGAGCGCCAAGAGGAACGCCGCGGCGGTGACCAGCCCAAACTGGCGCAGCGGCGGAAAGCTCGAGAACGAGAGCGCGAGAAAGCCCGCCGCGTTGATGCAGGTGACGAAGACCATCGCGTGGCCGGAGACGCGCAGGGCGTGCAAGAGCGCTTCTCCGAGCGGCGCGCCCTCGCGCTCGTGCAGGTGGTGGAAGAAGTGCACCTGGTCGGTCTCGGTGGTGCCCAGGACCGTGGTGGCGATCAGGATGGTGGCGACGTTCAAGGGCGCGCCGAAGAGCCGCATTCCCAGGAAGGTGACGAGGATGGCGAAGATGGAGGGAATCATCGCCAGAAGCCGCGCGGTGCCGCTCCGGAACACGAACAGGAAGACGACGAAGATGAGCGCCGCGGTGATGGCGAAACTCGTAGCCAGAGTCGGCACGAGGCTCGCCCCGACCTTCACTTGCAGAAGCGATTCGCCCACCGCCCGCGCCTGCGCGCCTTCGAAGCCTTGCGCGTGCAGCCCTTCGAAAACGCGCCCGATGCCGGCGGTGAGCGCGGCGTAACCTTGGGCGTCGCCTTCCTCGAACACGACGGTGATGTTCAGGTCTTGCAGGCCGTTCACGTCGATGTAGCCGCGGAGGCCCGGCTCGGTGAGGAGGAGCTGCTCCAGATCGCGGGCGGCTTGCGCGAACTGCGCCGGGTCTTGCGGAAGCGCCTCTCCCTGGCCGGCGAAATAGCGGCGGAGCCGCAAGAAGGTGGTCGGCCCGATGGTCTGGATGACGTGCGGCAACCGTTCGAGGGCGGTCTGCAATTGGTCCGCGGCAAGCAGCGTCTCGGGCTCGAGCGCGTTCGCCTTCGGCAGGTGAATCCAGACGTGCGCGACGTTGAAGTCGCCGACGTGCGAGCGGAACCAGGTCAGGTCGCGGCGGAGTTGCAAGGACGGGTCGATGTACGTCGCGGTGTCGGTGCCGACCGACATCGGCTTGAGCAGCCCGGGAATGCCGAACAACGCCGCCGCGCCGAGCGCACTGCCGAGGACCGCGCCGCCGACGAAGAGCCACCGGTGCCGGAAGGTGAAGCCGGGCAAGAATTGCGCGAGCCGTTCGTACAGGCCGGCCTCCGTCCGCGCCTTGCCCGTCGGCGTCCGGAAGATGCGCTGCAGGGCAGGGAAGAGCGTGAACGAAACCACCCAGGCGATGGCGAGACCCACCGCCGTCCAGATGCCGAGCTCTCGCACCGGCCGCACTTTGGACACCGCGAGCGCGGCGAAGCCGAGGATGGCCGCGACCATCGAGGCGGTGACCGGAAGCAGCTTGTTGCGCAGCGCCGCGATCTGGTGCTCGCCGAGATCGACGCCACCGGGCAGGTTCCCGTCGCCACCCGGCGTGTCCCCGGCGACGGCCGGCATGTCCCCGGCGACGGCCGGCATATCGACAAAGCGCGAGTGCAGGTAGACGAGCGCGGCCAGCGTCGTGACCAGGACCGTCAGCGGCACCAGCACCGAGACGATGGTGAAGTTGTAGCCGAGGAGCCCGCCGGCAGCGACCGCCAGCGCGACCGTGGTGGCGAGCGTGAGCAAAAACGCGAACAACGTGCGGACCGATCGATAGAGAAACAGCGTCGCCGCCACGATCAGCGCGCCGAAGTACGGGAAGTAGCGAGCGGATGCGCGGCCGGATTGCTCCTCGATCCACGCCTGCGCATACGGCGCGCCAACTCGTCGGACCGGGCCCTTGCCGGCGACGGCCCGATCGATTCCGGCCAACGCTTCATCGCGCTCTTTCGAGGAGTGGACGTCGAGATCGCAGGCGATCGAGAGCAGCCCGTCGCGCATCAGGCCCTGCTTCTCGAAGAAGGTCGTGCCGGAGGCGAGCTTGTGCAGCTCTTCGGGCGACGCGCCGGGCCGCGCCCTTCGCACCGCATCCAAGACCGAAAAGGCGCTCACGTGCGGCACCTTCCGCAAGGCGTCCGTCGCCTGTTCGATGCGCTCGAGCGACGGCGCGCTCCAATCCGCGTCGAAGACCAGCACGACCGTCGGGCGGTCGGGGAAGATCTTCTGGAACGCGCGGGTGGCGATGTAATCCGGATCGTCGGGCTGGATCAGCCGCTCCATCCCGTTCTCGGACGAGATGCGCATCGCCCGCACCGCCGCCAGCGGCAAGAGCACGGCGTAGACACAGGCGATGAGCGCGCGCAGGGAGACGACGCGGCGGAGGAGCCGGGAGGGCAGGTCGTTCACGGGGCGCCCTTTTACCGCCGATTTCGCGCGGCAGCCTGCTAGAGAAGCGCGCATGAACACCTTGCTCGCGGTTGCGCTGGTCGTCTGCGCGCCCGGCTATCCCGGCTCGACGCAAGAAGCGCAGCCGGCGATGGATGCCTTGGCGCGCGAGCTGTCGCAGGGGTCCCACCTGACGGTCACCGCCTCCTACGACGAAACCGCCCAGGGTGGTCTGCGCAGCGTGAAGCGGCCGGACGCCGGGCTCGTGCTGGCGACGCTGCCGTTCTTCCTCGAGCACGAACGCGACCTGCATCTGACCGCGAAGCTCTTGGCGGTGCCGCAGGACGGGCAGCCGTTGCAGACCTGGACGCTGGTCGCGGGCAAAGACCATCCGGCGCAGCTCGACGGCTATGCGGTGCAGTCGCTCGCCGGGGATGCGCCGCGGTTCGTCCGCGCGGTCGCGCCACTGGTTCCGAAGGACGCTCACATCGCGGCGTCGTCTTCGGTCTTGAGCGGGCTGCGCAAGGCGGCGAACGGCGAGAAGCTCGCGGTGCTGCTCGACGGTGCGCAAGCCGCGTCCTTGAAGACACTGCCCTTCGCGCAGTCGCTTGCCACGGTGTCAACGTCTGCGCCGGTGCCGGTGGCCGTGGTCGCGACGGTGGGGAAGAAGATCCCTGCCGCGCAATGGAAGGCATTGGAGGCGGCGTTCAAAGCCGTGCCCAAGGAGTCGCTCGCCGGCATCCAGATGTCGGGCTTCGCGCCGCTCGACGAAGCGGCGCTGTCGAAAGCGCGCGAGGCGTACCGGAAGGCGCAATGACTTGCGGCTTGTTCGCGCATCCCCGCAGCATGATGCGTGTGCCGCAGTCGCGCTGCGCGCTGCTCTTCTTCCTCGTCGCTGGCTGCGCCCATTCCTTGCGCACGCCGCCGCCGATGGAAAAGCTCGCCCAAGCCCCCACCGCCTCCGCCGACGAGCTGTTGCAACGAGCAGATGCGGCCTGGGCGCAGCGAGCCGATCCCGGCCAGGCAAAGGCAGCGGAGGATCTCTCGCTGCAAGCGGCTCGCGCGGCGCCGAAAGACCCTCGCGGCTATGCAGGCGCCATCCGCGCCAAGGCCTTCCGGCTCGGGCGGGAGAAGGACGGCGGCGCGCGACAACAGCTCGCCGAGACTGCGGTTGCGGTCGGGCAGCAATGCGAGACGAGCGCGCCCGACGCTCCTCTCTGCGACTACTGGCTCGCGGCCGCGCTCGGCCTGCAGGCGCGCGAACGTTCGGCGACCGCGCACGATGCGCTTCCGCACATGGTCGAGCTCTTGCGCCGCGCAGAACGCGCGGACCCGAACGTCGACCGAGGCGGACCTGCGCGGCTGCTCTCCATCCTGCTCCTGCGCGCTCCAGGCTGGCCGCTCGGGCCCGGGGATCCCGAAGGAGCGCTGACGGAAGCGAAGAACGCCGTCAAGGCCGCGCCCGATTATCCGCCAAACCAGCTCGCGTTGGGCGAGGCGCTGCGCAAGAACGGCCAGGACGCAGAAGCGACGAAAGCCTACGCCGAGGCCCTGCGGCTGGCGGAAGGCTCGGCCGAGCCGGACGCCGAAGGCTGGGCCCGCGACGCGCGCGCAGCGCTCCATTGAACCGCGAGCGCGAGCGTCACGCCGCCATAGGCGATGCCGAGCACCACGTCGGTCACGTAATGGTGCTGCAGGTACACGGCGCTCAAACACATGAGCAAGAAAAACCCGAACGCGGGAAGGCGCAGAAAGCGCAGCGCCCGCTCGCGCAACGTGACCGCCAAGACGATGAACGGATACGACGCATGCAGCGAGGGATAAGCGCCGTACACGTCGACGCCGCGCCCGTACATCTCGGCGAAGAAGTGGGTGCCGAAGATGGCATCGAACCGCAGGGCGGCCGCCGCGTCGGGATGG
>DASXHM010000081.1:0-3223 GCA_036488495.1 Myxococcales bacterium
GCCGCCAAGGATCCGCTCTACAAAGCGCGGGTGCTGGCGCAGAGCGACCTGGGCTGGGCGTATTACAAATCGGGCGCGGTCGATCGCGGCATCTCGGAGATCCGCGCCGCGCTGGTGGTGGCGCCGAAGTATTGCCTCGGCTGGCGCCAGCTCGGCACCATCTACTCGGAGACGGGCAAGGTGGACGATGCGACGGCCGCTTTCACCAAGTACGCGGAGAGCTGCCCGGACACCTACGATGCGCATCTCAACCTCGGCACATCGCTGGCGCGCCAGTCTCGCGCGGCCGCGGCCCGTGTGGAGTTCGAGCGCTGCGCGGTGGCCAAGGACGACAAGGATCAGGCCATCGCGTCCGAGTGCGCGCGCTTCTTGCGGGAGATGGGCAACCCCTGAGGTACAGTCGTCTGGATGGCGATGGATCTGCGCGCGCAGCGGTGTGAGGCCCTGGTGCTGCGCAGCATCGCCTACGGCGATTCGGATTCGGTGGTGCATCTGCTGGTGCGCGGCCATGGCCGGGTGTCGGCGTTTGCGCGGGGGGCGCGTTCGTCGCGGCAGCGGTTTGGCGGCGCGCTCGAGCCGTTCGGGCGCATCGAGGCCCTGCTCGCCGAGAGGGAAGGGCTGTGGGCGCTGCGGGAGGCGCGGGTGATCGAAGCGCACGGGAAGCTGCGCGACGATCTGCACCGCATCGCCCACGCGGGATACGCCGCCGAGCTCGCGCACGATCTCGCCCGCGAGGGCCAGCCGGCAGATGCGCTGTTCGCGCTCCTGCAGGACTTCCTCGAACGGCTCGCGCAGGCCAGCGCCACGAGCGGCCGGTTGCGCGCACTGGAATTGCTTGCGCTGGAAGCCGCAGGGCTTGCGCCCGAGCTGCGCAACTGCTCGCGCTGCGGCGGCGAGGTGCCGGCGGGCAGGGCGGCGTTTTCACCGGACGCGGGTGGCTTGTTGTGCGTTTCGTGCGCGCGCGGGGAGCACGCGATTGCGCTCGGGCCGGGAGCGCGGGCGGCGCTGTGGCAGCTTCGCTGGGGAGGGCTCGCGGCTGCCGATGCGCCCAAGTCGGCGGATGGATCCGGGCGCGCCGCCGACCTGCCCGCGTTCGAGGAGGCCTGCGCCGCCGCTGCTCCGGCGGTTGCCGCGTTCTTGCGCCATCACTTGGGACGCGCGCTGCACAGCGCGGAGTTTCTTGGTCAGGTGGGCGCGCCGGCCTGAACGGCTTCCCACAGCCGGCGTGCGGCCGCGGCGGGATCGCGCGCGCCCAAGACGGACCGGATGCAGGCGACGCCGGCGGCTCCGGCCTCGATGCACGAACGAGCGTTTCGTTCATCGACACCGCCGAGCGCGAGCACCGCAGCCACCGAAGCGCGGCAGGTCTCGCGCAGCGCCGCAAGCCCCTGCGCGTTCTTTCCCGGGGTGTCGAAGACCGGCGCGAAGACGACGAAGTCCGCGCTCGATTGCGCGGCTTCGCCCGGCGAATGGATGCTCTGCGCCACCGCGAGGCCGAAGGAGCGCGCATCGGCAACCGCAAGACCGCGGCTGGGAAGATGCACGCCACACCCGGCGGCAAAGGCGACGTCGGCGCGGTCGTTGACGAAGAGGCTCGCCGCGTGGCGCTCGCAGATCTGCCGCAGAGCGACCGCACGCTGCAGAAGCTCGCGCGCCGGCAGCGGCTGGCGAAGCTGGATGGCGGCAACTCCTGCTGGCAGCGCTGCGAGCGCGGCTGCGACGCGCGGAAGCGGATCGCCTTCGTGCGGCGTGATCAGATACAGGCGCGGCGCCGGGGAAGGCACGACGGCTCCGTACCACGCCCGGACCGCCTGCGGCGCTCAGCGCGCTCCGACCACGCCCGCGATGTCTCGCGCAGCCGGGCTCAGCGCGCTCCGACCACGCCCGAGAGCGGGCTCGATGCGCTGCCGTACAGCTTGCGCGGAATCCGCCCGGCCTTGAAGGCGAGCCTGCCAGCCTCGGTGGCGAGCCGCATCGCCCGCGCCATCGAAACCGGATCGTCCGCTCCGCTGATGGCGGTGTTGACGAGGAGCCCCGCGACGCCGAGCTCCATGCACAGGGCGCAGTCGCTGGCGGTGCCGACGCCCGCATCGACGATGACCGGCACCTCCGCGCGATCGAGGATCATCTGCAGCGCGTACGGATTGCGCAGCCCGAGCCCGCTTCCGATGGGCGCGCCGAGGGGCATCACCGCCGCGCAGCCCGCGTCTTCCAGCTTGCGAGCCGCCACCGGGTCGTCGTTGGTGTAGGGCAAGACGCGAAAGCCTTCCGAGACAAGCTGCTTCGCGGCCTTCAGCGTCTCGTCCGCATCCGGCAACAATGTCGTGGGATCGGAGAGCACCTCGAGCTTCACCAGCGGATTGTCGCCGCCGAGCCCGAGCTCGCGCGCGAGCCGGCAGGTGCGCACCGCCTCCTCGGCGTTGAAGCAGCCGGCGGTGTTGGGCAAGAGCACCATGCCCTTCGGAATCCAATGCAGAAGCGACGCCTCGCCGCGCGCAGTCAGATCGAGCCTGCGGACCGCGACCGTCACCATCTCCGCGCCGGACGCCTCCAGCGCCGACTTCATGGTGGCGAAGTCCTTGTACTTGCCGGTCCCGACCACCAGCCGGGAGGTGAAGGTGTGGCCGCCGAGAACCAGCTCGTCCATGGTTTAGCCTCCGCCCACGAAAGTGACGATCTCCAGGACGTCGCCGTCCTTCAGCTTCTCCTCGGCGTGCCGGGCCCGTTTCACCACCGCGCCGTTGCGCTCGACCGCCACCCGGTCGAACGCGAGCGAGAGGTGCACGAGGAGCGATTGCACGGTCAGACCGTCCGGCAGTTCCAGCGGCTCGCCGTTGACGGTCGCGCGCATCCGAGGTGGGTGTCTAGGCAGACCGCCCCCTCAGGTCAAGCGGACGCTTGTTTCCCTGGTGGTTGTGGGCCACAGTACGCGCGTGGAAAACGTCGAGCTTCTGCGGCAGGTCTCGATCTTCAAAGAGCTTCCCCTCGACATCGTCGGCGATCTCGCCAAGCGCGTCTGGCAGAAGAGCGCCGAGCCGGGCGCGGTCATCGTCAGCCACGAGGAGCCCGGCGATTCCTTGTTCGTGATCGCCTCCGGCAAGGTCAAGGTGGTGCTCTACGGCGAGACCGGCCGGGAGATCATCCTCAGCATCCTCCGCAAGGGAGACTTCTTCGGCGAGATGTCGCTGCTCGACCGGCAGCCGCGCTCGGCCAACGTGGTCGC
>DASXHM010000108.1:0-5546 GCA_036488495.1 Myxococcales bacterium
ATCGGCAACATCGGCACGCGAACCCAGCCGCTCGACCCGAACGATCCGCGGCTCCTGCTCGAGATGGATGCGGAAGTTCCCATCCCCAAGGGCACCGCCGATCTGCACATCATCGAGGCGGTGGACGCGGTCTGCGGCGGCAAGAAGTACACGCTCTACATCGACGTCTACCATTGTCCGCCGATGGGCCAGCCGCCGCCGCCGCTGCCGCCGGCGCCGGACCATTTCAAGTATTGAGGCGCTCAGAATGGCCAGCGCCAGTGAGATCAGAGGCCGCGAAGCATGGCCGCGATCATCACGCCGAAGCTGCTACTCCGTCCGCCACTGCCCGACCGGCGCCGGCGGCGGCGGGATGTCCTCTTCGCGCGTGCGCCCGAGGTTCAGGTTCGTCGCCGCCTTGCCGAGCACGTCGACGAGGCTGTGATCGCGCCAACCCTTTTCCGCCTCGTAGTGCAGAAACTCGACGGCGCTCGCGCGGGTGCGTGCGCGGTGGTACGGGCGATCGGTGGTGATGGCGTCGTAGATGTCGGCGAGCTGGAGGATCTGCGCGGGCACCGGGAACGCGCTGCCCTTGAGGCCGTCCGGATAGCCGGTGCCGTCCAGCTTCTCGTGGTGCCAGCGGATGATCGGCAAGAGATGGCGCAGGCTCTTCAAAGGCTCGCAGATGCGCTCCCCGATGATGGGGTGCTTGTTCATCACGATGCGCTCCTTCTGCGTGAGGAGGCCCGCCTTGTTGATGATCTCGTTGGGGATGCCGATCTTGCCGATGTCGTGCAGGACCCCGCCCTGGCGCAGCGCCTCGCGGGTGTCTTCGTCCAGGCCGGCCAGCCGTCCCGCTTCCACCGCCAACGCGCCGACGCGCTCGGTGTGCCCTTCGGTGTACGCGTCCTTCGCCTCGACTGCGTTGGCGAGCGCGTAGATGACTTGGGAAGCGTCTTCGAGCCGGTCGGTCGCGACCCGCGTGCGTAGCGCAGCCCGGACGCGCGCCTGGAGCTCGGCGGGGGAGGGTGGGAAGGCCAGCACGTGGTCGGCGCCCGAGTCGAGCGCGGCGATCAGCGCCGGCTCTCCGGGGAGCGCACACGCGACGATGGGCACCAGCATGGTGGACGCCGCGCCCTTGATGCGCCCGCAGATGGCGACGCCGGTGTCGGTGCCGCCCCGCAGATCGACCACCGCCAGCGCCGGCCGGGAAGCGAGCAAGGCCTCGGCCGCCGACTGGACCGAGTCGACCTCGACCACGTCGTAACCAGTGCCGAGCGCGCGTGCGGCCGCGCTGCGAAACTCCAGATCCCCAGCCAACAAGACGGACGCGCCCATCGTTGCCGAACGTAACACGGAGGCGGCGGCATTCCATCCCGCCTCGCGCGGTCAGGAGCCCAGGCCGAGCGAGCGCCGTCAGGCCTGGCGAGCGTCGTCAGGAGCCGAGGCCCACCCACGACGAACCGTCCGGGTAGATCTCCCGCTTCCAGATGGTCGCGTCCTGCTTCAGCGCTTCGATGGCGTAGCGGCACGCGTCGAACGCATCCGCGCGGTGGGGCGCCGCAGCGGCGATGACCACCGAGGTGTCCCCCGGCGAGAGCGGGCCGGTCCGGTGATGGATGGCGATCCGCGCGTGGAACTTGCGCGCTGCTTCATCGGCGATGATGCCGAACTGCTTCAGCGCCATCTCCGCGTAGGCCTCGTACTCGAGCCGCACCACGCTCTTTCCCTGGTTGGTCGCCCGCACGGTGCCGACGAAGCTGACGATGGCGCCGGCATCGACGCCTTCGACTGCGCGTGCGCAAGCTTCGACTTGGATAGGCTCTGGGCCGACCCGGTGCACCCCCGCGCCGCCCGAGACGGGCGGAATCAGCGCCACCTCGCTGCCGTCGCGCAGCGTTCCGGCGAAGTCCTGATCGACGGCGAGCCGCAGCTTCCCGGCAATTCCTTCCAGCGGCGGGTGGCGCTTCACCACTTCGGTCAGGACATCCTGCGCCGAGGACCCCGCCGGCAGCTCCAACTGCTCGCGCGATGTGCCTGCCCGCTCCCTCGCCGCGGCGAAATACAAGACCGTCACCCGCATGGCGGACGTATGCCAAGAGCGTTGACGCCCGTAAAGGCCCTCTCTAGTGTCGCATGACCCATGACCAACGACGAAGTTCTCGCGCTGCTCGGCGACGCCTCCTTGAAACCGTCCAGCATCGCCGAGGAGGTCGAGTGCGCGGGCCGGCCGAAGCCCACCACCGCGCAGATCGATTCCGCGCGAGATGCGCTCGCCAAGCTGAAAGTCGAGGCGGTGGCGCAGACCGCGGGCCTCGCAGGACCCGATGCGCAGGCGCTCGCCGCGCAGATCTGCGCGCTTCCCGAGTGGATGGCGCTGGCGCTGGTGCACGCCGCGGGGCGCGCTTCGCGGCAGGAGGTGCTCCTGCCCGTCGCAGCGTGTTCGCAGAAAGTCCTCGCCAAGGAAGCCAAGCGCGAACTGCAGCGGCTGAAGCAGCGCGGGGTGCAGGTGCAGGAGGTCCGGCCTCAAGGCGAAACGGTGTTGAAGCCGCCGCCCGAAGCCGAGGCGCCACTCTGCTACGCGAGCAGCATCGACAGTTACGGCGAGCGCGCCATCTGGTGGTCGCGGGCGGCGCGGCAAGGGGTGGAAGTCGTGCAGGTGGTGGTCTCCGACGTGAAGGGCATCCTCACGGCCGATGCGTTGGCGCTCTCCCGCAAGAGCTGGCGCGAGTTCGTCAAGCGCTTGCCGCGGCAGGGAGTCGTCTTCACGGCCGAGATCAGCAAGGAGCACGCGCGTGCGCTCATCGCCGAGGCCGAAGCCACCGGCGCCCGCAACGGCTTCTCGCCGCCCGCAGGGTATGGCGAGGCGCTGCGGCTTCTCGGCCCCGCACCGGATCGGCTGCCGCCGTCACCCGGAAGCGTCATCGAAGTGATCGACGAAGCCGCGCAAGCGCAGACCGGAGCAGCCTTGTTCGACGATCCGCTCTTCGCCTCCTGGATCCCGGAGGAGGACGCGCTGCGCAGCTTCGCCTTGCGGGTGGACGAGATCGCGGTGTCGCAGCTCTACATCGACGCCCGGCAGAAGCAGGATGCGTTCGAGCGGGCGGGTGAGGAGGCGTCGCAGGCGTACTTCAACAGCACCCGCAGGGGGCTCTACTCGAAGCGGCTCCTGGAGATGGCGCACGTTCTCACCCAGGCCGGACGGAGCGAAACCGCGCGCACCGCGGTGGCCGTCTCCCGGGCGCTTTCGACCGAGGCGCAGACCTCGTTCTGCCGCGGGCTGTTCACCCACGCGCTCCGCGAACGGCTCGAGCAGCCGGCGGCGCCCGAACCGCCGCCGCAGCAGCTCATCGTCCCATGAGCCCGTTCAAGAACCCGAAGCCGACCACGGACGCCATCATCGCGGCGCCCGATGGCCGGGTCGTCCTGATCGAGCGCAAGAACGAACCGCACGGGTGGGCGCTGCCGGGCGGGTTCATCGACGAAGGCGAAGAGTACGGGGCGGCCTGCCTTCGGGAGGCCAAGGAAGAGACGGGCCTTGCGGTGGAGCTGGTGGCGCAGCTCTTCACCTATTCGGACCCGAAGCGCGACACGCGCATGCACACCGCCACGACCGTCTATGCCTGCCGTGTCCCCGCCGGAGTGGAGCCGCGCGCCGGCGACGATGCGAAGTCGGCGCGCTTCTTCGCCGAGAGCGAGATCCCCTGGGGCTCGTTGGTCTTCGACCACGCGCAGATCCTGCGCGACTACTTCGAGTGGGCGAAGACAGGAAAGCGCCGCGCGTACTAGGTCGCGCGGCGCTTCGTCGGGACAACGACTGGCTACTGCGGCTGCGTGGGTGCGGCCACCGGAGGCGGCGGGGGAACGTCCTGCGGCTCCCCGAGCGCCCGCGACCGCGCGTCAGCCTGCTGCCAGCGATCGTAGGTCGCGACCGCCTGCGTCCTTCGTTCGGCCACCGCGCGCTGCACCTGCGCCTCGCGCGAGCGGGCCTGGGCGACCCGCGCGTCCAGCTCACCCGGGTTGATGGAAGCGATCTGCGGAGCGCCTCCCGCTTGCATGGCGCGGTACTTCGTCTGCTCGACGATGGCCTGCTGGGTCTGTACGTGGGCTTCCGCCGCCGCGCGCTCGGCCGTGGCCAGGGCGACGCTCTGGTTCAGGTACTGGAGCTTCAGGTCGCTCGCGCGGATCGCGTCCTGGGCGGCAGCGATGTCCTGGTTCGCCTGCGCCATCGAGTCCTGGTTCGCGTACTGCTTCTTCAGCAGATCGCGCTGGGCAGCGGCGCGCTTGAGCTGCGCTTCCGCCACCTCGCGCTCGCTCTTCGCCACTTCGACCCGCGCCCGGGCGTCCGACTCGTTCGCTCGCGCCCGCGAGACCGCGTCCTGGGCGTGACCCAAATCGAGCCGCGCCTGGTCGACTGGCTGCATTTGATCTTCGCTGAGCCGCGAGAGCCCCGAATCGTCCAGCCGCGCCTCCTCGTGATGAGACGCGCAGGCCACCGCCAATACTACCCCCAACCCCAAGAACCTTCGCATGTTCGATTTGCCCCCTGCTTTTTTGTACGCGCTGCAACGTAAGCCTGCTCACTGTCCGAGGTATCGGCTATGGTGCGCCGCAATGTCGATTCTGGTCGCCATCGTCGGATTGGGGCTCCTCATCGCGGCCCACGAAGCAGGCCACCTCTTGCTCGCACGGCTGATGCGCATGCGGGTGGAAACCTATTCGCTTGGTTTCGGGCCGCGGATCTGGGGCTTCAAGAGCGGCGATACGGATTACCGGGTAAGCGCATTGCCGCTCGGCGGCTATTGCAAGATCGCCGGCTTCACCCCCGACGAGCCGGCGGCGCAGGACCCGAACGATTCCGGCGCGTACATGAACAAGCCTGCCTGGCGGCGGGCGCTCGTCATCTTCGCGGGGCCAGGCGTGAACTACGCTACCGCCTTCGTCCTCATCTTCCTCTTGTACGTGACCCGCGGCTTTCCCGACCCGTCGACGACGCGCATCTCGGTGCTCGCCGGCGGTCCGGCGGCGGCAGCCGGGCTCCTCACCGGCGATCGGGTTCTGGCGGTGGACGGGGTTCGCATCGCCGACTTCGACGGGCTCCGCCGCGAGCTGCAGAAGGCCGGCGCTCCGCCGGTCCGCGAGATGCAAGTGGAGCGGCAGGGCGCCGAGCGCACCATCGCGGTGCATCCGGCGAGCAACGGCACCATCTCGGTCGCTCCCGATCCGGTGCCGATCCGGGTGGGCGCGGGCGAGGCCGTGACCCGCGCGGCGAGCGAGGTGTGGGCGCTCAATGCCGCAACTCTGGGCGCGCTGTGGGACGCCATCCGCTTCAAGGGCGGCGCGTCGTTGCAGGGCCCGGTCGCCATCGTCCGGCAGACGTCGCAGGAGGTGCGGCGAGGCGTCGCGGACTTCGCCGCCATCCTCGCCAGCATCTCGATCGGCCTCGCCGTCTTCAACCTCTTGCCGCTGCCCGCGCTCGACGGCGGCCGCCTCGTGTTTCTCGCCGGAGAGCTGGCGACCGGCCGGAAGGTGAATCCGCGGCTGGAGTCGTTGATGAACATCGGCGG
>DASXHM010000146.1:0-13089 GCA_036488495.1 Myxococcales bacterium
GACGAGGGCCATGGCTCATTCCTTCCCGCGCAGCGAGATGCCCGCGAGCTCGGTCTTGTTGCCGCGGATGATCTGGATGGTGCGGTAGCGCTTCTGCTGCAGCTCGGTGGTGCGTTCGCCGGTGAAGAGCGCCCGCTCGTCCACGACGCTGCGCTTGTCCAAGAGGTCCAGGTCACCCGGGTTGCGCAAGAGGAGCGTGAGCTGTCCGAGCTCCTGGCCGAGCGTCAGCATCTGCGCTTCCTCCGGCAGCACCAAAAGCGTGACGGTCTGGAACTTCTTGTCGTCGTCGGCGACGTAGACGGTGTTGGCGGTGATGCGGCCGGTGGCGAGCACGATGACGTTCTGCAGAAGAGTGATGGTCTTCAGCTCGTGGCTCGCGGGGTCGCGAAAGGAGCCGACCACGTCGACGTGGTCGTTGGGACGCACCCACAAGCCCACCGCCGACTTTTCCTGGACGTCGATGGTGACGGCGCGCCCGTTGGGGCTGATCATGGTGGAGAAGTCGGATTCGCGCGCGGCCTCGAACTGGCTGACGAGGATCGGATCGCCCGCCTTCAGCGGAACGGCGACGCGCTGACCGACCGGGTTTTCCTGCACCGGCTTCCCCTCTTCGTCGACCTTGACGAACGAAGCGGTGACGAACTGCGCCGGGATCTCGCGGATGGCGACCATGTCGTGGGTGAGCTCGGTGCCTTCCGCGACGTCGGTCTTCGCGCAGAGGATGCGGACGGTTGCCCAGCGATCTTCGACCTTGCGCTGCTTCAGGCGCACCGAAGAGAAGGCGGCGACGCCCGCGAGCGACGCGAGGAGAAGCGAGATGTAGAGCGCGTTCTTTCCCGATGCCAAGCGGCCCTCCCGGTTGGAGACGGAGGCCATGGTAGGGAAAGGCCGGGGTGAGCGGCACCGGTCAACTGGCGGATGGCGATGGGTCTCTACTCGCCCGGGTCGACTTCGCGCAGCGCCCGCCGTGCCGCCGAGAATGCGCCCGACTCGGCCGGGTATCGCTGCTTCAGCGCGTCGCGTGCGGACCGGGCGTCGTCGAACGAACCCGCGGCGGAGAAGCATTCGACCGCGTGAGCGAGATCCCACGCCGCCGACGAAGGATCGTCGGTGCGCCCCTGCGCGGCCTTTCGATAGAGCGTTGCCGCGAGCGGATAATTTCCCGACCTCCGGGCGGCGCCGGCGCGGCGTTCGAGCTCCGCGGGCGCCACCGCTTCCGAACCAGCCTCCGCATCGCTGCGTGCGGCCGCGTTGGCCGCGGGCTCGCGCGTCGCAGGAAGCGCAGTCGGAACGTTGCTCTGCGGTTTGGCGGCAGCGCTGCGCTCGTCTTCGGCGGGCTTCGCGTTGGCGAGTCGGCGGTCTCGCGTCGGGGGCGGCCGGGGGGCTACGGGTTGGGCCGACGGCGCGGCCTGCGCCGCTGCCGACGGTGCGGGCTGACCTGCCGACGGTGCGGCCTGCGCCACTGCCGACGGTGCGGCCTGACCTGCCGACGATGGGGCCCGCGCCCCTGCCGACGGTGCAGTCTGCTGCGCTGCGGCCGCTGCCGGCGTGGCTGCGCGTTCAGCGCCGTTGTTCGTCGCCACCTTCGACGCCTGCTGCGCCGCGGGCGGAGGCGCCTCGTTTCGCGTGGCGTTCGAAGTGCCCTGCGCTTCTTGTCCGCGCTCCACCGCGAGCTGCGCGGCGCTCTCTCGCGCGGACTCGTCAGCCGGATGAGCGATGTCCGGCGCCGCCTGCGGGGCGACGTGGATTTGGTACGTCTCCTGCGGCTGCGGAGTCTTCGGTGCGGCCGGCATTCCGACCACCAGCGCGAGCGCGGCGACTGCCGCGACCGAGGCGGCGGCGATCGCGGCCTTCATCCACTTCGGCCGCGGCGGCGCGGCCGGCGAAGAGGTTGGACGCGCGTGGGCGTCGATGCTGACGGCCTCGATGCCCGACGGCGCCTCGCTGGCCGTGACCTCCACCACCTCGCCGATGTTGCCGTCGTGAGTGAGCTGCGCTTCCGCGCGGGCTGCCGCGAGAATGCGCGCGTCGAAGCCTTCGCCCGGCTCTTCCAGGGGCGCGAGCGGCGCGAACGAATTGCGCAATGACGCGATGGCGACTTGCTCCAGGCGGCACTCGTCGCACCCGGTCAAGTGCTCGGCGACCTCGGAGGCGACGTGCGCCGGCAATTCGCCGTACGCGTGCTCGAGCAAGAGATCCTTTGCCTCGGCGTGGGTCATGCGCGCCTCACTGAGCCCGCGTCGGCGGCGTCGACCGAGGCGACGTCCGCGTCGATGCCCGCGGCAGCCAGCGCCTTTCGCAGCCCTTCCAGCGCGTACCGCATGCGGCTCTTCACCGTGTTCTCGTTCGCCCGCACGATCTCCGCGATCTCCTTGAACGCCACGCCGCCCAGCTCGCGCAGGACGAACACCTCGCGCTGCTCGGCGGGAAGCGCGAGGAGCGCCTTTTCGAGCAGCGGCCGGAGCCGCGCGCTGGCCGCGCCCCGCGCGGGATCGATCCCCGGCGACGGCACCGAGTCGACCATCGGCGACTCGCCTTGCGGGCCTTCCGCGTCCAGGCTGTCCGCGCGGCGATGGTGGTCGCGGCGGGAGGCGTCGACGCAGAGGTTTCGCGCAATCGTGTACAGCCAGGTCTGGAAGCGGGCGCGCTCTTCCCAATCCTGCGCGGACTTGATCACGCGCAAGAACGCCTCCTGGGCCAGATCTTCCGCTCTTTCGCGGTCGTTGAGCATGCGCAACAGGAACGTGAAGAGCGGCGCGCGATGCCGGCGCAGGAGGAGCTCGAACGCCCCCGCGTCGCCGTGCCGATACGCGGCTAGAAGCTCCTCGTCGGTTCGTTCCAGGCCCATGCAACGCGCGAGCGCGCAGCTTGGATCTACCACGGCCCCCGGGCGTTCAGGCGCTGAGCCGCGAGTCCGGTTGCACGCCGTGGCAGTTCTTCGGCGGACGGAAGCCGGTGAGCTGCTTCGGAAGCTGCACTGCCGAGACGGTGCCGGCGCCGCCCCGCATGCAGTGGATGAGCAGCTTCACTGCCCGCGCGTCGAAGTGGCCGGCCTCCGCGTCCTCCGAGAGCTGGTCGATGGCGCCGCGCGGACTGAAGGGCTGCTCGCGGAACGAACGCGGCGCGATCAGCGCCGAGAACGCGCTCGCCACCGTCACCAGATCGAGGCCGCGCAACGGCGGCGTCCCCTGCACGCGCGGGTAACCGCGACCTGCGCGGGTGTGGTGCAAAAGCGCGAAGTGGACCGCCGGCGCATCGCCGAGGACGCTCGCGAGCAAGAGCGCGCCGACCAGCGGGTGGTCCTCGATCGCCAGGGCCTCGCTGCGGCTCAGGTGTTCGCGCTTGTGGCGCAGGCGCGAGCCGGCGACGCGCATGCCGAGATCGTGGGTCAACGCGCCGCCGACGAGCTTGGAAAGGCCCGGGGCCGCGCCGAGTGCCATCCGGAACAGCCGCGCCGAGACGATGGCGGTCCACACCGCGTGCTGGAAGCGCACCGCGTCGTCCTTGCGCAGCGCCTCCACCTCGTCCCAGACCTGCTGCGGGAAACGGACGTCGGCCATGACGTCCGCCACCTGCTTGCGCCGCTCGGCGATGCCGACCAGGTGCTCGAGCGGCTCCGCATCGAAAGCCTCCAGCACAGGCTCGGCCAGCGAAGTCTCGAACAGCGGACGTTCGCGCAGCCCGCGCGGCGCCAGCGAAGAGACGTGCCGCAGGCATTCGAGATCGACGATCTCGCCGCGGCCTGCGACGAGACGTCCGTCGGCGGCGAAGAGATCCTTGGAGAGCACCGTACCGGAAAGCGAGAACACCATTGCACGCTCCCTTGTGCCATCCCCCCAACGAGCGTGACCGTACGCACTCCGTGCGGGTGCTCCGCAAGGGGCGCCCGGTGCGTCGGAGTGTCAGGCGGGCGGGACGTCCTCGGCCGGCGCGGCTGCTTGCGCCGTGCTTTCATGCACTTCGGCGGCAAGCTCGGCGAGGTCCAAGATCCCCTTGCGCTCGAGCGCGCGGACGAGTGACGCGAGCAGGCGGAGCGCGGCTGCGGGGTCATGCGGATCGATGCCCGCGGCGCTGAGCGTGGTCAGGTCCGCGGCCGACAACGCACTCGATGCGGCGGGCTCGGCAGACCAGCCTGCGTCGTGACCTTCGACGGGCGCGTCCCACCGTTCGGCGGAGGCTTCGCCGGGAGCGTGCTCGGCCGGCGACTCCGCCTCGTGCGCGGTGAAGTCGCTGTGCTCCTGCGGCGTGAAGTCGGCGGGCTCGTGCGCGGTGACGCCGGCGTGGAGGTGCGTGCCGAGATATGCGTCCTCGCGCTCGACCTGGTCGGGCGGGGATTCATGAAGCGGGGCTTCGCCGGGGTGCGGCGGCTCCGACCACTCCATCGGTACGTCGCCTGCGTCCTCGAAATGCTCGGCCTCTTCCGGTACGGCGACGTGCGCCTCGAACCCCGCGTCCGGAGGTTCGCCGGCGTCGGACGTCTCTGCCCCGGCCTCGATCGCCTCCGTTCCCGCGTCGTCCGGGGGGACCATTCCGAAGACCGGGGTCGTCGCGGACTCCGCGGGGCTCGCGTCCGGATCGGCGGCAGCGTACGCCCGGGCGGCCGGCGCATACGAGGCTTCGGCGTGCGGTTCGGCCGCCGCATACGCGACTTCGGCGTGCTCCTCGGCCGCCGCATACGAGGGTTCGGCGTGCGGTTCGGGTTCCGGCTCCCGCGCGAGTTGCTCCATTTCCACGGTGGCATCGCCGGCGGCGACCGTCTCGGTCTCGGCCTCTTCCGCCGCCGACGGTTCCGCGGTTCCCCACTCCGCGTGCTCCGCGTCCGAAGCGGCAGGCTCGGATTCTTCGATGTCGAAGCCCTGCTCGTCGGCGGGTTCTTCGTCCTGCGCCTCGCCTGGCGCGCCCGCGGCGTCGAACCCCTCGTGCGATGCCTCGGCGAACGCGTCGCCGGCTGCGTGTGCCGCATCGCCCGCGTGGAAGGCCGGCGTGTCTTGCGCCGCCAGCGGATCCTCGGTCGCACCCCACGCGTCCGGCGCCTCGGCGGAGTCGTCGGTGTGGCCTGGCTCCTCGGAGGCAGAGAGGTGGGCGTGGGACTCCTCGGCGGTGCCGAGGATGGCGTCGACGGGCAACTCCTCGCCGCTTGCGTGCGCCGCGTCGTCCGCGTGAGCTTCGGGTGTCACTTCTTCCGCGCCGGCGTGGGCTTCGTACGTCGTTTCTTCCGGCAGCGGCTCGTCCGCAGTTTCCGACGGCTGCGCCTCGTACGCCGTCTCTTCGGGCAGTGCGTCTTCTGGTTGTGATTCGGGCTGCGCCGCTTCGGGCAGCGCGCTCTCTTCGTGAGCTTCGCCCCAGGCAGCCTCGGTCGGTTGATCTCCCCAGTCGGGGAGCGGCTCCGCCGGCGGCGCGCCCCAGTCGGACGATGGGGTTGGAGCTTCCGGCGGCGCGCCCCAGCTCTGGCCTGCGTCCCATCCGCCGCTCGACCAGTTCTCCTGGGCAACCGCCTGCGCGTTCCCGGCCGGCTCCAAGCCCTCGACGCGGTCGGCTGCGCTGCCGGCGCCGCTGAAGTCGGTCTGGCCCTGCACCGCCTCGGTCTGCGAATGCGCCGCGATCGGCTCGAGGGGCAGGCTCTCGTCCGCGCCGGTAGCCGGCAGATCCACGGGCGATCGTGGAGGCGAAGCGGGCGCCTCTTCTGCGGCCTTCGCAGGCGACCATACCGGGGTCATCACTGGCGTCAGCCGGGCCACGTTGCCCGGCGGAGTGCGCAGCGACGGCGGATCGACTCGCCGCCCGAACGGCCCCGAAGGCCCGGCAAGAGACGGCTGCGGAGCCATCACCGGGGGCTCGGCTCGAGGCGCGACCCGCGGCTGCTCATCGGCGCCGTAATGCTCCGCGATGGCGGAGACGATCTCGCTGTCTCCCGCGAGCATGGGCTTGATCCGCTTGCCGGTGTGGAAGGCGAGCTGATCCACCGCCGACAGGTCGGTTGGGTCGCTCATCGCGATGGTCACCACCTCGCTGCGCCCGCTGCCCGAGACCTCGTAGGCGAAGACGTGCAGCTTCTCGGCGATGGGCCTCGCGACGAACTTGATCGCCCGCGGATCCACCTTCTGCTCTACGAGCCGCACGCGCGGCATCCCCAGGTGGCGCGAGAGCGCGCTCACCATCTCCTCCTCCTTGCAGAACCCCTTCTGCACCAGGATGGCGCCGAGCTTGCCGCCCCACTGCTTCTGGTGGCCGAGCGCGCTCTGGAGCTGGTGCTCGTCGACGACGCCGAGTTCGGTGAGGAGCTGCCCTAGACGCTTGCGCGGCGGCATCCGATCTCCGTTTCTAACGCTTCACCCGCGCGAGGTACTCGTCGCGCGAAAAGACGCCCTTCTCGATCAGCAGCTCGACCATGGCTTTCAGGGCTGCGACCGAGCGGCGTTGGGTTTCTTCGATGCCGCGCAGCACTTCGGTGGCTGCGCCATTGCCCTGCGGCTGCGGAGCGCGCTCCGGCTTGCGCTGGGTGACCACCGAGGCGCCGCTGTTGTCGACGATCTTGATCGAGGACGCCTCCGCATCGCCGACGAGCTCTTCGCCGCGGTACCAGCGGGAGATCGCGTGGCGGATGGCGCCTGCGCCGGCGAGCGTCCCCTCGATCCGGCAGCCGGTCATCGAGCGCAGGTGATCGGTCAGGTGGATGTTGAGCGGATCGCTCATCGCCACCGTCAACACCCGCCCCTCCTCCTTGAACGACACCGGGACCAGCCCGAACTCTTCGGCGCTCTCCGCCGCCACCAGCGCGAGCGCCTTGTAATCCGGTTCGCCGCTCAGATCGGCACGGGCAATCCCCGTCTGCTTGGAGAGCGCGCGCACCAGCACCTCCTCGGTGAGGAACTCCATCCGCACGAGGATGTCCCCGAGCTTGCCGCCCCACTGTTGCTGCTCGGCAAGCGCAGCCTTGAGCTGCAGATCGGTGATGACGCCTGCCTTCACCAGCAGGTCGCCGATCTTGATGCGCATGAGCGCGATATTAGTTGGAACGAAGACGGAGCGGCAACTTCGGGCCCTCAGCGGACTTCCTCGATGCGGATGCCTTTGGGCACCGCCAGCTCGAAGGCGGTGTTGGGCAGCTCCTTGCCGGTGGCAAGATTGCGCAGCCGCAGATCCACCTGCGTCTTCACCTCCGGCGCTGCGAACTGCAAGAGGAGCGCAAGCCCGCTCGCGTCGTCGTGCTGGTCGAGCTTGATCTCCCAGAGCAGCTTGTCGGCACCCAGGGTCCGGCGCACCTGCAGCACCCGCAAGTCGGAGCCGAGGGTGACGGTCTGGACCGTGCCGCCGCTCGCGAAGGTGAGGACGCTCGTGTCGCCTTCGCGGTTCGATGACTGCGGCTCGCCGCCGGGCAGCTCCGGAACGCCGCCGGTCAGTACGGCGACGAGCTCCTCGGGGCGCAGCGCCACCGGCAGAAGGCGCGCCAGATTCCGGGCGGTCGCGGGGCCGCGATAGAAGACGTTGTTGCGCAGGTCCATCAGCGAAAACTTGCCGCCTGTCGCCACCAACACCGCGGCCGGATCGCCAACCGGCGTCAGCGCCTCGATGCGGATGGAGTCGGGGCGGGCGACCGCGACGTGCAGCTCGTAGCGACCGCTGTTCTGCGGCGCCTGCACGAACGCCTTCGCGTCGCAGGTCATGGTGGAGGGGCCTTTGTGGGCGTCCTTGACCTGTTCGTAGAGCGCGGAAGGTGCAGGCGCGGGACCGGTCGCGACCTTCGCCGTGGCGCAGGCGGCAAGCAAGAGAAGGGAGCCGCCGCGGATCATTTCTTGTCTCGCAGGATCTCGATCTCGCTCTTCAGCTCGGCGAGGGCGTCGTTGGTGTTGCGCAGCCGCTCGGACATCACCTGCACGAAGCTCCAGAGGAGCTTCACCGCGAGCAAGGAATCGCGCCGCATCAGCTCGAGCAGGCTGTCGCGATCGATGGCGATGGCGGAGGTCTCTTCGAGCGCGAGGACCGTCGCCGAGCGCGGCGCTTCGTCGACGAGACCCATCTCGCCAAAATGGCCACCCGCCTTGAGCTGGGCAATCACGAGACCGCCCTTGGTGACCGAAACCTTGCCGCGGAAGAGGACGAACAATTCGTCGCCCGGCTCGCCTTCGCGGATGATCGCCTCGCCGGCCTGGTAGTGGCGCCCGTGGGCGATGCCGAGCAGCGCCAGGAGCTCCTTGTAGCTCATGTGCTGGAAGAGCGGGATGCGCCGCAGGATCTCGGTCTTGGCCTCGACGCCCGCGGCTTCCTCGACGTCGGTCGCCTCGATCGAGACCACCACCGCGGTCACGTTGTCCTTGCCGCCGCGCTCGAGCGCGAGATCGACCAGCTTGCCGGCGAGGCGCTCGCGGTCGTCGGCGCAGAGCCGCGGCAGCTCGTCGTCCTTCAGGTAGCCGTGCAGGCCGTCGGTGCAGAGAAGGAACAGATCGCCCGGGTGGACGTCGGTCACGACCGTGTCCACCGCCACCGACGACTGCACCCCGACCGCGCGGGTGATGACGTTGCGGTTCTCCGCCAAGGACACCTGCGCCTGGGTGATGAGGCCGCGCTTGAGCTGCTCCTGCACGATGGTGTGGTCCTCGGTGAGCTGCCGGACCTTGCCCCCGCGGTAGAGGTAGACGCGGCTGTCGCCGACGTGGCCGAGGATGGCCTTCTGACCCGCGATGACGAGGGCGTCCACGGTGGTGCCCATCCCTCGCTTCTCGGTGGCCGCTGCCGCGAGCGCGTGGATGTCGCTGCAGGCGCGCTGGATCGCCTTTTCCATCAGCCCTGCCACTTGCTCCCGCGACTCGGCGATCGGCTCCCTCGCCAACGCCTCCAAGACCGGCGCGTCCTCGGCAAATGCGCGCTGGATCGACTTCACCGCCTGGGCGCTCGCGATCTCGCCGGCGGCGTGGCCGCCCATGCCGTCCGCGACCACGAACAGCGAGAGCGGCTCGTCGACGAGAAAGGCATCTTCGTTGTGGGTCCGCTTGTGGCCGACGTCGGTGCGGGCCCAGGAGCGGGTGGTCGGCATGCCCGGCGCAGTCTACAAGGAGCGCACCTTCGGCGGAAAGCCAAAGCCGCGCGGGCTTTTGCGTCAGTGTGATCTGGCTCGTTGCGGCGCCGTTGCACGCGTGCTAGGTGGCTCGCCCTCCCGTGCCCCGGACTTCTTCCGGCAAGGATGGAGACACCATGAGGAAGGCTTTCGCCCTCGCCGTGTTGCTCACCTCTGCGGCTTCCGCGCAGGAGTATTCGCGCTCCCAGGCGGCGCACTGGTCGACGGTCACCGGAGAAACGGTCTCGAGCGACCGCGACGCGGTGCGGGTGGGCCTGGGCTGGCCCGGGCTCGACTTCACCTACCTCCACGGCATCGACGACCGCCGCGACTTCGGCGTGCATTTCGAGCTCCTCTACGGCTTCGAAGAGACCAGCATCAGCAAGTTCGGCCTCGGCTTCGGCGTCCCCTACCGACTGGTGATCAACCGCCACGAGCGGGTGACCGTGGAAGTGCACATCGAGCCGAGCATGCGCGTCTATCCGGGCGGCGACTTCGGCACCTACTTCTTCCTCCGCGCGCCGTTCGGCGGCAATCTCGGGCTGCAGATCACGCCGGAGCTTCGCGTCGCGGCCGGCGCCGACCTGAACATCGCGCTCAACCTGCCCAACACCGCGTTCCTGGAGGTGGGGCCGCGCTTCGGATTCTCCGCCGAGTACCAGGTGGACAAGAACCTGGACATCGCCTTCAACACGCGATTCGGCCCGCAATTCTACACCCTCTCCGGAGCCACCGCGGACTTCGCCTTCGTCACCCAGGTGGTGGTCGGCTATCGGATGTAGCGGCGGGGCTTGCGCCGAAGCCGCGGAACGCCTTACGGGAGGGGCGGTGCAAACGCCCGCGACCGCGCTGCTCAAGTACCGCTTCGGCGACCACTCGCAGATGACCAATCACCTGCACGTGGTGGAGTCGCGCACGCTCCTCTTCTTTCGCTGCAGCCGGACGCCGTTTCAGGGCGGCCAGCGGGTGGTGGTGGAGCTGTCCCTGGGCACGAGCGAGCAGGCGACGACCCTGCGCGGATCGGTGATGGCCTTGGTCGACGCCGAAGGCGCTCACGGCGTGTGGGTTGAATTCCCCGACTCGCGGCTGGCCAAGCGGCTCTCGCAAGGAGGGGCGGCATCCATCACCTCGCGGCATCAGAAGCGCATCGGCTGCGACGTGATGGTCGAGCTCACGTACGGCACCACCCACCTCCTCGGCAGGATGGTGGACGTGAGCATGGCCGGCGCTCGCGTGGTGGGCCCGTCGGGCCTCTTGCGCAACACCGACGTCGAGGTGCGCATCATGGGGGCGCAGCCGCCGATGCCGGCGCAGCTCGGGCGCGCGCAGATTGCGCGGTCGGAGAGCGGCGGCGACGTCGGGTTGCGGTTTCTCCGCAGCGACCCGGCAGGGCGCGTCGCCACCGGGAAGCTCTTGCAAACCGTGCAGGAGGCGTGGGCGCGGGCGCCGGAGATCGTCCATTCCGCGCTCTGCTGCCAGGCTGCCGGCGTCCTCGATCCGCCGCTGCCGCGGCTGCGCTCGACCCGGAGCTGAACGGCCGCTCACGCGCCGCGGATCAGTCGGCGGCGGCTGTCCGCGCAAAAAAAACCGCGCCCCGGCTGCGGACCGGGGCGCGGCAACGTTCACACCTGTTCGCGAAGGCTACTTCACGTTCGCGGTCACGCTGGCGTTGCCGCCGAGCGTGAAGGTGCAGCTCGGCACGTCCCGGCTCGAGGCGCAGGCGCCGGACCAGACCACCGTGCGGCCACCGCTCGCGCTCAAGGTGATGCTGGTGCCGACCGGGAAGGAACCCGTCCCCACCTGGCCGACCGGAACGCTGATGCCGGCCGGGTTGGAGGTGATGGTGACGCCGCTGCGGCCGGTGGCGGTGACGGTGAGAGTGCCGCCCGCGGGGACTGCCGCCGGAGCGATGGAGAGCGTCGCGGCCTGCGAGCTGCCCAACGTCGCGGTGATGGTCGCGGTGGTGGCCGCGGAGACCGAGCCGGTGCTGATGGTGAAGCTCGCGCTGCTGAAGCCCGCGCCGACGGTGACCGTCGGCGGCACGGTCGCTGCCGCGCTGCTCGAAGAGAGGCCGACCACGACGCCGCCGGTGGGAGCCGCGCCGCTGAGGGTGATGGTGCCGGTGACGGCGCTGCCCGCGGTGATGCTGGAGGGGGACAGCGTGAGACCGGTGAGGGCCGGGGCGCCGGTGGTGGGCGGAGGAGCGCCGCTGCCGCAGATGCCGGGGCCGCCGCCGCCGCAGACTTCACCGAAGCTGCAGCCGCACTCGAGCGTGCCGCCGCAGCCGTCGGAGGCCTGGCAGAACGGCATCGGCAGGTCGACACAGGTCAACGGCGAGCAGCCGGCCTGGACGGTCAGCGTGCTCGAAGCCGGCGCTTGCGCGCTGCCGGCGGACGCCGCGGTGACGGTGACGTCGGTCGTGCTCGCCACCTGCTTCGACGCCTGGAGGGTCTCCGCGCCGCCGCCGACGGTGCAGCCGCCGAGGACGAGCGGCTGGCCGCTGGGGATGACCGCCGCCGTGGCCGGATCGCTGCTGGTGATGTTGACGGCCTGCCCGTTCACCGGCGCCATGTGGTCGAGCGTGGCGTTGACGAAGGTGACCGCGCCGGCGGCGATGGTGGAAGGCGTCAGCGTGAAGGAGGTGACGGCCGGTGCGGCAGGCGGGGTCCCGCCGGCCTGCAGGTTCACGGTGACGGTCCGCGAGACGAGCTCGTGGCTCCGGTTCTGGCCGTCGAGATAGGAGATGTCGGTGTAGACGTCGACCGGCGTCGGCGCGGCGACGACCGCGGTCGGCATGTTGAAAGTGGCGGTCGAGACGGCGGGCGGCATGTGCGGGATGTTGCAGTCGAAGCGCGCCGCGAGCAGGTCGGGCCGGATGGTCCGGACGTTGACGATGGCGTCGTTGAAGTGCGCGGCCGCGAGGTTCACGGTGGCGGTCGCCTCGGTGCCGCCCGGGATGGTCGTGCCGGGCACGACGAAGGTGGGGCTGCCGGTGAAGCAGGCGTCGGCGACGAAGTCGCTCGCGATGCAACCGTTGGCGCAGGCAGTGACGAGCGTGCAGTTCCCGCTGGTCGACTTGTCGTTGCAGTTGTACATGGCGCCGGGCGTGCAGTTGAAGGCGTGGGTCGAGCCGCCGCACAGGGTCCCCTTGACGGGCTGCCCGCGGATGTTCAGCGAGGTGCAGGTCTGCGCGACCAGGCTCGTCGCGGCGCTGAACTCCTCATGCGTGTGGGTCGGGAACTCGTCCTGCGCCGCACAGGCGGTCAGGACTGCGGCGCTACAAACGGCAATGAAACGAATGGTGTGGTTCATGGGTCCTCGGTGTGCAACGTCTGTCGCGGGCCCGGCGGCGTGGGTGGCCGCTGGGTTTGGATCTCCTGACACCCGCTGGGTTGCAGATGGAACATTTAAGTATCGGCACTCCTGGCGACGCCTCGTCGCACCGACTACATGGACACCTGAGCCTCTCGCCGAAGCGACAAAGTCTTGTGCAAAGTTCGTTTAGGCGTGAACGAGTTATCGACGGGCGCTCGGGCGCTTTTCCAGTCGCCCGGCAGCACCGCTCCTGGGGTGCGGCGACCCTTCCGCCGAGCTGCACTTCTGCGGCAGGAGCGGCTTATACACACCATTTATGGTCGTATTCGTTTACGTATGAATCAATTATTCGCGACAGATCACCGCACCGCTTGCGAATCGCGTTCCCCCGCACGTATCCGCATCGTCACCAGCGCCAAGAAAGGTGGTTGCGGACCGCGCCTCTCTTAGGAACCCGGGCGCCCCGGCCCGGTACGCGGGCGTTCGGCGACACGCTTTCCGTTTGGGGTCCGGGGCCGGGCCCCGGCGCGTGGGGGTCCAGGGGGAGACGCGAGTCGCCCCCTGGTGTGATCGCGACAGCGCTATGGAAGGAAAGCGCGGCAACGGCAAGGACAACAATGGCGGCGGGTGGACTCGAACCACCTACCTGCGGATTATGAGACCGCCGCTCTAGCCAGATGAGCTACGCCGCCGTGAGGGGCGCGGAATCTAGCGGCGGTCGC